>JAJBUL010000321.1 GCA_020860365.1 Clostridiales bacterium
GTTACCTGCTTTTATGTCGCGGTTTCAAAAACCAAAGAAAAATATCTACACCCTTGAAAAATTGGATGTAAATGATGTGTTACAGGTTACACCTGTGGTGGCTAAGATAACAATAATCTGGTCATGGTGTGGCCTGTAACGCGCCGCAGTGGTTTCCAAGGAAAGAAATCTGCATCGCGAAAAGTGCAGGTTTGTTTTTTTCATCAGAAAGCTCGGGATTGACAGTTTTTATCTTCATTGTTACAATACTTTCTGTGAACAGACGGAGTCCTGTGTGATCAGATCCTTTGGGTAAAAGATTGCGATACAGGGGATGGCCTTTTGGACATAGATGACGAAAATGGTTATAACAGAAAGGAAAGAAGGACAAAAAATGAGTGACTATAGAATTGGAACCCGCTGTGTGCAGGGCGGCTATACGCCAGGAAATGGTGAGCCGCGTCAGATACCGATTGTGCAGTCTACAACGTTCCGATATGCGACGAGTGAGGATATGGGGAAGCTGTTTGACCTGGAGGCGAGCGGTTATTTTTATTCACGTCTGCAAAACCCGACGAATGATATGGTGGCGGCGAAGATAACGGAGCTGGAGGGCGGCACCGCGGGAATGCTGACGTCTTCCGGGCAGGCGGCGAATTTTTTTGCCCTGTTTAATATCTGTGAGTGTGGGGATCATATTGTTTCTTCTTCTTCCATTTACGGCGGAACCTTTAACCTGATCGCGGTTACGATGGCGAAGATGGGGATTACAGCGACTTTTGTCAGTCCAGACGCGAGCGAGGAGGAGCTGAATGCGGCCTTCCGTCCGAATACGAAAGCGGTTTTCGGAGAAACGATCGCGAATCCGGCGCTGACGGTGCTGGATATTGAAAAATTTGCAAAGGCAGCCCACGCGCATGGGGTACCGCTGATTGTGGACAATACATTCCCGACGCCGGTCAACTGTCGCCCATTCGAGTGGGGAGCGGATATTGTCACGCATTCGACGACGAAGTATATGGATGGCCACGGAGCGGCTCTTGGCGGGGCGATTATTGATCATGGTGTTTTTGACTGGATGCGCACGCAGAGAAATTCCCGGGACTTTGTACGCCGGATGAGAGCTATCATGGGATCACATATGCGGAAAAATTTGGCAAAGAGGGCGCGTTTATCACGAAATGCACTTCTCAGCTGATGCGGGATTTTGGCTCTATGCAGTCCCCGCAGAATGCATTTATCCTGAATCTGGGTCTGGAATCGCTTCATGTCCGGATGCCGAAGCACGTGGAAAATGGACAGGCTGTGGCAGAGTTTCTTTACCATCATCCGAAGGTGGCGTATGTGAACTATTCCGGCCTGCCGACGGACAAGTATTATGCGGTAGCACAGAAGTACCTGCCGAATGGCGGCTGCGGCGTTGTCTCGTTTGGATTAAAGGGCGGCCGCGAGGCAGCTTCTGTGTTTATGCGAGAGCTGAAGCTTGGCGCAATCGAGACCCATGTGGCGGACGCGCGCACCTGCTGTCTGAATCCGGCGACATCTACGCACCGCCAGATGAACGATGAGCAGCTGGCTGAGGCCGGAGTGCCGGCAGAACTGATTCGTATCAGTCTGGGACTTGAAGAGAAAGAAGATCTGCTTGCGGATATCTCGAATGCTCTGGATGCGATCTGATTCTGCAACTCTGGCATGGAAGGTGTAGGCAGTTTCGCGGATGAAAGCAAACAAAAGGGAAAGTAGATGACCGGGTAAAATACGGCCAGAGGGGCAGTCTGGGACATGCTCCTCTGGCCTTCGTTTATACAATTCTGCTATTGACAAACACGATGACATGGTGTACTATCAAACTATTACACTAGCACGGACTGGATTCCATGTTTTTAAATTCTATCTCTGCTGGTGTATACGGAAATCGTTGCTGTATGATAGAAAGGAAATGATACCGGATGGAATACAATACTGCGATACCGATTTATCTTCAGGTTATGACCTCGATCAAGCGGGACATTGTCACCGGCCGGATCCAGCCGGGGGAGAAGCTGCCGTCCGTAAGGGATCTCGCGGTTCAGTATTCGATCAACCCGAACACAGTGAGCCGGGTCTACCGTGAGCTGGAGATGGAGAAGGTCTGCTTTACCAGACGAGGGATGGGGACCTTTGTGACCGAAGATGCAGAGATTGTGTCACAGCTGCGCGAGACGATGGCGC
This sequence comes from Clostridiales bacterium, assembly GCA_020860365.1. Lineage (GTDB taxonomy): Bacteria > Bacillota > Clostridia > Lachnospirales > Lachnospiraceae > Choladousia. The sequence goes on from JAJBUL010000321.1 coordinate 2,191, forward strand.
AGGATCTGGTTGGTCAGTTCCTGGAAGGCATCCGGGGGCTGGGGATACCAGAGAGTGAGGCGGCACGGCTGCTGGAAAAGTACGGGCAGCAGATGTAAGGTGACGATTCAGAACAGTCACCCAATATTTAAAGGAGGCAGGTTCAGATTATGCTGGAATGCAGAGGGATTACGAAGAGTTATGGCAGGAAAACGGCGGTGGATCATATTTCGCTGAAGCTGGAACCCGGGCATATTTACGCGATGCTCGGCCCCAATGGGAGTGGCAAGACTACCCTGATGAAGATGGCGGCAGGCCTGGTAAAGCCGAACGCGGGAGATTTTTTCTACCAGGGGAATCCCGTGGGGAAGGAGAGTCGGCGGGAGATTGCGTATATGTCCACGGAGCCATATTTTTACAGCTGGATGTCAGCAGGTGACGTCGGGAAGTATTACGAGGATTTTTTCGATGATTTTTCGATGGAGCGGTATCTATCCCTCCTGGAGCGGATGGAGCTGACGCCGGATCTGAAGACCAAAGCGCTTTCCTCCGGTATGATGGCGAAGCTGAAGATTGCGGTTACGATGGCACGCAAGGCGAAGGTTTATCTTCTGGATGAGCCGCTCAATGGCATTGACCTTCTGGCGCGTGATGTGATTGTTCAGACGGTGATCGAGGAGTGCGGACCAAAGGTCGCGCTTGTCATTTCCAGTCATCTGGTCGATGAACTGGAACGGGTAGTGGATACCGCTATTTTCATGAAAGAAGGGCATCTGGTGCTGATGGGAGATATTGAGGAGCTGCGGATGGAGAGGGGGAAATCTGTTGTCGATCTGTACCGGGAGATCTATGGTCATATGGGAGAAAAAGCGGACTGAATCCAACGGTTTCGTATAGGCTTTGTGATGCCGCGAAGATTGTATGAAAACGTATAGCAGGCAGAGAACGCCTTATAACTGTGAAGAGACAGAAATAATCAGAGCTGAAAAAATTTGATTGGCATTTGGGAGGAAATGGAGTATGCTTCAATTAATGAAATATGAGTTTCGCAAAACGAGGTTTTCCAAGATGGTATTGCTGGCGATCACGGCGATTCTGGAGGTGCTGTTTCTGGCGGGGATTTTTCTGGACTGGGAGAATGGGATTGGCTGGGGAACCATTGGCCTGACTTTCTGCGCGATGATCGGTGTATTTTACATCGGGCTGGAGAGCCTGATGGTCTTTCACAGAGATCTGAATACGAAGCAGAGCTATATGCTTTTTCTGACACCAAGGGACAGTTTTCAGATTTTGGGTTCCAAGGTGATCGAGAATGGGATTTCTCTGTTTCTGGCGGGAAGCTTCTTTGTTTTATTGGGGATGCTTGATCTTTCTGTAGTGATGGCATATTATGGGGAATTGAGGAACTTTCTGGATATGCTCAGGGAACTGCTTTCGGTGTTCGAGATTCATGTGGATGTGACAACGGCGGATGTGCTGTTTGTCATATTGAGCCTGTTGTTTTCCTGGCTGATGACGATCGTGACCGGGATGCTGGCTGTTATCCTTGCCGCCACGGTACTGGCCGGAAAAAAATTCAGTGGGGTAGTGAGCTTTGCGATCTTTTTGCTGCTTACCTGGGGCTGTCAGAGCGTAATGAATCTGGTTCCCGAGCTGCCTGGCCTGCTGTATTACCTTCCGGGAATTGCGCTGGCGCTTCTCTTTACTGTGGTGATGTACCTGATCTCGGGTTGGATTATGGAGAAACAGCTGAGTGTGTAACAGGCATCCCGTTCAGAGGTATATATGCGAAACAGCAGAGCTCTTCAGGTACAATTTGAAAGGATGAGTGACAAATATGAGATATGGTAAATTTTTGCAGAAAAACGGAACGATTGGTTTTGTGGCTCCTTCCTTTGGGTGCAATATCGACCCTTATAAGACGGCGTTTGAAAATGCGCAGCGCCGATGGAAGCGGCAGGGCTACCGGCTGGATCTGGGGCCAAACTGTTATGAGGGAAAGGGCGTTGGCATCAGCAATACGCCCGAACAGTGCGGGCAGGAGCTGACCGGGTATTACCTGAAGGAAGACAATGACTGTCTGATTTCCTGCGGCGGCGGGGAGCTGATGTGTGAGATCCTGGATTATGTAGATTGGAAAAAGATTGCGGAGGCATCGGCAAAGTGGTATATGGGCTTTTCGGATAATACGAATATGACCTATCTGCTGGCGACGCTCTGCGATACGGCATCAATCTACGGACCGTGCGCGCCGTCCTTTGGCATGAAGCCGCAGCATCAGTCGCTGAAGGACGCATTTGCGATCTTGAGTGGAAAAGCGCTGAAACCGGGTGATAGTCTGCCTGGAGATATGGATGCTGCTTGGGGAGAGAATATTGTCTCAGGCAGATTGGAGAAAATGGATGGCGCTCATGTTAAATTTCCAGTGTTCCATGTCCAGGGCTACCCCAAGTGGGAGATTGAAGGAAAAAAGGATGAAGAGAATCCGCTTGCGTCCTATCATCTCACAGAGCGTAAGATTTTGAAAGCTTATGACGGCAAAACTGCCTCTGTTTCGGGTAGGTATCCGGTTTTGACCGGAAAGGAGATACCGGAGATGGTGTTTTCCGGCCGTCTGCTCGGCGGGTGCATGGATTGTCTGGTGAATCTGACTGGCACCTGTTATGACCGCACGGGTGATTTTGTGGAGAAATATAAGGGGGATGGGATTCTCTGGTTCCTGGAAGCCTGTGATTTGAATGTGTTTGGCATCCGCCGCGCAATGTGGCAGATGGAACACGCGGGCTGGTTCCGCTATGTAAAAGGATTCCTGATTGGGCGTCCTCTTAGCGGGCTGGAGCCGATGATGAATCTGGATCGTTATCAGGCGGTGCTTGATGTGGCTGCACGAAAGGGTGTGCCGGTGATTATGGACGTGGATCTCGGCCATCTGCCGCCTTCCATGCCGCTGGTGACCGGAAGCTATGCCACGGTACAGGTAAACGGGAATGACATTCGGGTGGATATGGAGCTGCGGCCGTAAAAGGATGCACACAGGCGGGGGTGGAAATTTGCGGCTTGCGCCGCACCCGCCTGGCGCAGCGGATAGGGGGTGAGAGCACCCCTATCCGATTGCGCAGAGCCGGGCAAGGTATATTGCGGGCTGTTCCGAAAAGTAATTAGAATGGCACGAGCCGCACTACAACCTCGGTTCCAGATATTCCATCAGCAGATCGACACATTCCTCGACACTGCGGTGGTGGGGGTCAAGCGGGATGGCCGGCCGCGGAGGCTGCTCATTGGGGCGGGGGATGCCGGTAAAATGCTCGATTTTGCCTTCGCGTGCGGCGGCATACAGCCCCTTTACATCGCGGCGCTCACATTCTTCAATGGGCGTATTGATGTATACCTCCACGAAGCCGTCGCCGATGATTTCTTTCGCTTTCCGGCGGTCGCGGACGAAGGGCGAGATAAAGGAAGTCAGGACAATAAGCCCGGCGTCGTTCATCAGCTTGGAGACCTCCGCGATGCGGCGGATGTTTTCGATACGATCCGCCTCGGAGAAACCAAGGTTCCGGTTCAGACCCAGACGGATGTTGTCGCCGTCGAGCAGCATGGTGTGCTTGCCCATGGAGACGAGGCGTTTTTCCAGCGCGTTGGCAAGGGTGGATTTTCCGGAGCCGGACAGGCCGGTGAACCAGATCGTGCTGGCTTTCTGGTCGAGCTGGTTCTCGCGGAATTCCCTGGTGATGTCCATCGTATGCCAGGTGAGGTCGTTGCTTCGGCTGATGGACTGTGTGATCACGCCGCAGGCCGCGGTCGCATGGCTGATGCGGTCAATCAGGATCAGGGAGCCAAGCGTCTTATTGTGCTCGAAAAGGTCAAATACCAGGTTCGAAGATACCGAGATATCGCACTGGGTAATCTCGTTTTTATAGATTTCCTTGGCGGGTACCTCGCGGCCGGTATTCACATCGATCTTGTGACGGATATGGAGCACCGTAGCGGGGATTTTCTGCGTACCGGATTTGAGCAGGTAGTTCTTGCCCTCGACCAGCTTGGTATCGTCCATCCACAGCAGGGTGGCGGAAAACATGGTATTGATATACAGGTCAGGATCTCTGGTCAGCACACAGCCGCGGGAGACATCAATCTCTGTGTCAAGCTGGATCGTAACCGGATGGCCGACGCTGGAGTCGTGTACGGACTGATTGCCTTCCAGGATCGCCTTTACCGTGGAAGATTCTTTGCTTGGCAATACGGTGACGGTATCCCCGACAGAAATACTGCCGCTTTCAATCTGCCCCTGGAAGCCGCGGAAGCTCCGGTTTGGACGGCAGACGCGCTGTACCGGCATGGAGAACTCAGCATCGGTTGGCTTTTCACTGACATCGACGGTTTCCAGATAGCGCAGAAGCGTTGGCCCTTTGTACCAGGGCATCTTCGCGGATTTTTTGGTAATATTGTCTCCATTGGTGGCAGAGACCGGAATGATCTTCACGCTCCGGTGATCAAACTCTGCCAGCAGGATCCGGATCTCTTTCTGAATTTTCTTAAAACGCTCCTGACTGTAGTCGATCAGATCCATTTTATTGACTGCAAATACGACATGCTGGATGCCCATCAGAGAGCAGATGCGCGTATGGCGTCTTGTCTGTGTCAACACGCCCTGGCTGGCGTCAACCAGGATGACGGCGAGGTCGGCAAAGGACGCGCCTACAGCCATATTGCGCGTGTATTCTTCGTGTCCCGGCGTGTCCGCGACGATGAAAGAGCGGCGCTCGGTCGTAAAATAACGGTATGCCACATCAATGGTAATACCCTGCTCACGCTCCGCCATCAGTCCATCGAGAAGCAGACTGTAGTCGATATTTCCGTCATTAGAGCCGACGCGTGACTCCAGCTCCAGAGCGTCCTTCTGGTCAGCAAACAAAAGCTTCGCGTCATAGAGCATATGTCCGATCAGGGTGGATTTCCCATCGTCCACGCTCCCGCAGGTGATAAACTTTAACAAAGAATCCATTAGAAATATCCCTCCCGCTTCCGTTTTTCCATGCTGGCCGCGCCGCCGTCCTTGTCAATGACCCGGCTGGTCCGTTCCGAGGATACGGCGCTTAAGGTCTCTTCTATAATCCCGTCAATCGTATCCGCCTCGGATTCCACACCGCCGGAGAGCGGATAGCAGCCCAGTGTGCGGAACCGCACCTTTTTCATCATTGGCTTTTCGCCCGGCTTGAGCCGCATCCGGTCATCGTCGACCATGATCAGATTGCCGTCCCGCTCAACAACAGGCCGAACCGCCGCGTAATAGAGCGGCACAATTTCAATATTTTCACGTTTGATATACTGCCAGATGTCTTTTTCGGTCCAGTTTGAAATCGGGAAAACGCGAATACTTTCGCCCTTATTGATCTCTGTATTGAAGAGCTTCCACATTTCCGGCCGCTGATTTTTCGGATCCCAGACGTGATCCGCGTTGCGGAAGGAAAAAATACGCTCCTTTGCGCGGCTTTTTTCTTCATCGCGGCGGCCGCCGCCAAAGGCGGCCGTAAAGCCATATTTATTGAGCGCCTGTTTGAGCGCCTGAGTTTTCATAATGTCTGTGTAAGCGGAACCGTGGTCGAAGGGATTGATCCCCTGTGCGAGCCCCTCCTGGTTGATGTATTCGATCATCTCGAGATCGTATTTTTTTGCTATTTTGTCCCGGAATTCAATCATTTCTTTAAATTTCCAGGTGGTATTTACATGCAGAAACGGGAAAGGCGGTTTTTCCGGATAAAACGCCTTCAGGGCGAGATGCAGCATCACCGAGGAATCTTTGCCGATGGAATAGAGCATGACCGGCTTCTCGCATTCAGCGACGACTTCCCGCATAATATAGATGGCTTCTGCTTCCAATTTGTCCAGATAGTTCATATGGTTCTCCTGCGTTTATTAAATGTTACGAATTGTTAAAATCTTTGAGATTGTATCACTTTTTTTTGAACTAGACAAGGGGGGTTGCGGCTTCAATTATTGAAGATTTTGTGTAGCACTGTCTGAAAAAACTTCTTCCGGGCGCTGTGATGTCTATTGGGAAGGTTCGTTGGATGGAATGGTCGCAGGTTCCCTGGGACAAATACAAAATGGAATTTTCTGGAAAAGATAAGTGCAGATGCCAGACAGGATAAACAGGTGCAGGCCTGATGGCTGCACCTGCTTTCTGTGCACACGACCACGTAAGGAATGATTCCGGCGAAGGCCGGATACGGTCATGCAATTTTCTGAACTGTTTTTACAGTGTTTCGTTAAGAGCCCGGATCATTTCCTCCAGCTGTGCCGACGTGCATGTGCCAAAGGTAACAAGGTTCCGCAGCGGCATGGAAAACATCATGGCATTGTTCATTTCGTCAGAGACAGCCTCTTCGGAGGCGGACGCTTCATCCGCCTTCTTGTCTTTTTCCGGCGGCGCGAACACGGCAAGCATTTTTTGCTGCCATTCCTTAATAAAGGGAGCGGTGCGCGGATCCGCCAGGAGCTCTCCCAGGGTGGAATTCTTGGTTACCTGCAGGGGGAGAAGCTGGCTGTTATTCAGGTGCAGTGCTGCGCTCAAACGGATATCCCGCGAGGAGGCACCTATGAGTACTTCATATTCGCCAGAAGCTGCGTACCAGTCGTGCAGCTGGGTACTGTACCACGCAAGGCTGCGGTAGTCAATCGTCATCGTGACGGTTTTGGTCTCGCCCGGCTGCAGTGCCACTTTTTCGTATCCTTTCAGCTCCTGCAGTGGTCTGCGCGCGGCGCCGGTTTTATCTGCAATATAAAGCTGAACGATTTCTTTTCCGAAAAGGCTGCCGGTATTTGTGACATCCACGGAGACAGTGACGGTATCTTTTTCTGTCATGGTATCCTGGCTCAGGCGCAGGTTGCTGTATGCGAAGGTCGTATAGGAAAGCCCATAGCCAAATGGAAAGGCGACCGGCATTTTTTTCGCGTCATAGTAGCGGTAACCAACGTAAATGCCTTCGGTATAGTCTACCTCTTTCGGGTCGCCGAAGGTAAGGTAAGAAGGATTGTCCTCCAGGTGGTATGGGAAGGTCTCCGCGAGCTTGCCGGATGGGTTTGCTTTGCCAAAGAGAAGATCGGCAACTGCACCGCCCGCTGCCTGGCCGCCCAGATACGCTTCCAGAATTCCTTTTACCTCATCTGCCCATGGCAGTTCTACCGGAGAGCCATTGTGCAGGACGACGATCACATTTTTCTGTACTTTCAGGATTTCCACGATCAGACGGTTCTGGCAGTCCGGGAGCCGCATATGGCTGCGGTCGTACCCTTCCGATTCAAAGCTGTCCGGCAGTCCGGCAAAAATGACGGCTTTGTCGGCGCTTTTAGCGGCCTGGATGGCTTCCGCGGCCAGAGCTTCGTCATAAATATCCGAATCCGCCAGGAATCCCTTCGCGTAGGAAATATTATCGCAGTCCTTTACTTCATCGAGGGCGCTGTCAATGCGGAAACAGTTGATATGGGAGCTTCCGCCGCCCTGGAAGCGCGGCTTCGCGGCAAATTCGCCGATGAATACGATTTTTTCTTCTTCCTTTAGAGGCAGAACGTCTTCATTTTTCAGCAGAACCATGGATTCTGCCGCGATTTGGCGGGCAAGCGCGTGATCTGCTTCCATCGTGAATTCCTGATCTTCGTGGTTATCTGCGTAGAGGAAGATGATTCTTAAAATGCGTTCTACCGCCTGGTCAAGTACAGCTTCGTCCAGAGTGCCATTCTGTACTGCCTGTACGATCTCGGCGTCTGTTGTGCCGCCGGAGGAAGGCATTTCCAGATCCAGACCGGCTTTCAGACCTTCTACACGGTCATCCACTGCGCCCCAGTCGGACATTACATAGCCTTCAAACCCCCACTCGTTGCGAAGTACTTCTGTGAGCAGCCACGGGTGTTCAGACGCGTATGTGCCATTCAGTCGATTATAAGAACACATCACTGTATAAGGCTGTGCTTTTTTTACGGCTGTCTCAAACGCAGGAAGATAAATCTCACGCAGTGTGCGCTCGTCCACATTGGAAGAAGCACTCATGCGGTTCAGCTCCTGGCTGTTGGCGGCGAAATGCTTGATCGAGGTGCCGACATGGTGTTCCTGTACTCCTTCGATAAAGGCGGCCGCAGTCTCACCGGCCAGATACGGGTCCTCTGAATAATATTCGAAATTGCGCCCGCAAAGCGGAGAACGCTTAATGTTGACGGCTGGTCCGAGTACGACGGACACGTTGGTGGCCTGTGCCTCTTTGCCGATTGCATCGCCTAAGGTGTGCATCAGGTCGCGGTCAAACGAGCAGGCGCTTAAGCAACCTGCGGGGAAGCAGACTGCTTTGATACTCTCATTGATGCCGAGGTGGTCTGCCTGATCGTCCTGCTTGCGCAGCCCGTGAGGGCCGTCACTGACCATTACATCTGGAATGCCAAGGCGTTCCACATTTTTCAAGTGCCAGAAATCCAGGCCGGAGCACATACCGGCTTTTTCTTCGAGCGTCATCTGACTGACCAGAGATTTTAAATCATGATTCATAAGATAAGTCCTCCCACTAAGAATAGAATCCTGCCAGGATGCCGGAGCTATATCCAGCGTCAATTGTGAATAGTCTTCTGAATAAAAATACCATATTTATCACAAAAAAGATAGTGAAATTTTACAAAAATATGCAGTTAAATGCCGTATGTGATCAGCGGGTTGCCTTTCTGTATGCCGAGAGAGGAGGCTACGCAGACAATCCTGCTGTCAAAGTCTGCCCGGATTTCTTCCAGTTTTTCTCCAAAGAAATCCGTGATGACGCCGAGCAGCTGCCCCTGGCTTACTTCTTCATTCAGTTTGACCGCAGGAAGCCAGCAGCCAGAAGCGCCGGCATCCAGAAAGACAACCTTTGTGAGTACACGGGCTTTTTTCGCAGGCTGCTATACCGAACCTTCAAGCAGGCCGAGATGGACGAGAAGATTGCATACGTCGGCTTTATAGATGTCGACTTTTTTCTTGCACCAGAGTCCGCGGCTGCCGCGTTCGATCAGAATTGCCGGTGTGCCGCTGATGGCACAGGAATTGTAAAAGCCTGTGGTGGATGTCGATTTTACGAGATATTCGGCGTTTACCAGAAGAGCGGCTTCCATAGATGCCTGCAGAACTTCAGGAGCACCGAAACCTGGCGCATATACATAGGGAGGCAAATCTTCATGAAGGTCTCCTCCGTGCAGGTCAATTACAAAATCCACCCGCTTGTGGTATTCCTCTCCCATATACCATGCCACCTGTTCTGCCAGGGAACCATCTGGTGAACCGGGGTAGAGGCGATTAAGGTTTGCGCCAACGATTGGGTTGATGTAATCGAGACGCCGATAAAAGGCGGCGGTATTGACTGGGTGCAGGAGAATCAGCTGTCCGCGGATCATTTCCGGCGTCAGCTCTTTTGCAAGCTCCATTGCGGTTAATATTCCGGGATATTCGCTACCGTGGATTCCGGAGGAGATCAGGATCGTCTTCCCCTCGCTGGTTCCGTTGATCAGAGTTGCCGGGATTTTTTCAGTGGAAGGACCGAGCGACACAAATCCTTGCGTTTTTTCACCGGGAGAAGCACTCAGGCCGCCATAATGCATGGTTAATTCTTTCATAAGTAATCCTTTCAATATGCGTGCTTCCGGGAGACAGGAATCTTTGCCTGTCATCTGCCGGAAGCACGTTTTGGTTTTTATGTTTTATGATTCGAGCGATAAAAGGGGTATGATACTACGGATTGCTACGTGCTTCGCACTCTGGCAATCCTAAAAACATTCGGAATTCGCTCATCTTTCTTTGGAAAATGGAATTCTACAGGTTCTTTTTGTATAGCACCCGGATGGAGTTCAGCACGCAGAGCATGGCGACGCCGGTGTCCGCGAATACGGCCATCCACATGGAAGCAAAGCCGCACAGGCCAAGAATCATGACAAGCACCTTGATGACCAGAGCGAAGATGACATTCTGCCATGCGATATTGTTGGTTGCCCGTGCGATGGCGAGGGACTGCGGGATAGCTTCCATGCTGGAGGTCATGAAGACGACGTCCGCCGCTTCGATGGCCGCGTCTGCGCCGCTGCCCATGGCCGCTCCGACATCTGCGCCCGCGAGTACAGGCGCGTCGTTGATGCCGTCGCCGACGAACATAACAGAGCCGTGTGCGTTCCGCACCTGAATCAGCTCCGTGAGCTTGTCCTGCGGGAGCAGCTTTGCGTGTACTTCGTCGATACCGGTCGCGTCCGCGACAGCCTGTGCACTGTCTTCGGCGTCTCCGGTCAGCATGACAGTGGCGATGCCGAGGTTTTTAATCTGGGAAATTGCGGATTTTGCATCTTCCTTGACGGTGTCGGAAATTACCAGATGGCCAAGGAAGACGCCGTCCTTCGCAACGAGAACCTCTGTGCCGAAGCCGTTTCTGTGATAGTTGTCCAGAGAAACTCCATATTTTTTCATCAACTTGCGGTTGCCGCAGAGAATGGTACTGGCAGCTGCATTTGCGTCGGAAGCGCCCTCGCTGCTTTCCCGATTCGGAACAACCGCACGGATGCCGTGTCCGGCGATTTCTTCTACCTTTGTCGGACGCGTATAGCGAACCTTTTGTTCGTCTGCCGCGGTGATGACACTGACACCGATCGGGTGGGTGCTGCTCTGCTCACAGCTGGCGCAAAGGGAAAGCAGCTCTTCCGGAGTGACGTCCGCGGTTGCCGGTGCGGCGCGCTGTACGACAAAGTTGCCTTTGGTGATGGTGCCGGTCTTGTCCATGATGACCGCGTCTACATTTTTCATGGCTTCCAGTGCGACGCCGCCTTTGAAAAGGATGCCGCGTTTGGAACCGGCTCCGATACCGGAGAAGAACGCCAGTGGTACACTTAGGACAAGAGCGCACGGACAGCTCATGACAAGGAAGGTCAGCGCGGTGTAGACATAGTAATACCAGTTTCCGGTCACGAGGGACGGAAGGATTGCCGTAGCTGCCGCAAGAATTACGACAACCGGGGTGTAAATTCTTGCAAAACGGGTGATGAAGCGGTCAATTTTCGGCTTGCTGGCCGCTGCGTTTTCTACGGAATCCAGGATGCGGGTGACCATGGATTCTTCCAGAATTTTCTCTACGCGGATTTTCAGAAGCCCGGATGTATTGACACAGCCGGAGACGACCTCATCTCCGTAGCCGGCTTTTACCGGAACTGGTTCGCCGGTCACGGGCGAGGTGTCGAGACGGCTTTCGCCTTCTACAATCACACCGTCGAGCGGAATACGGTCGCCCGGGCGGATCAGCAGGATATCGCCGACATTCGCTTCTTCCGCGGCAATCACACGGATATCCTCGCCAACGACGAGATTGACGGTTTCCGGACGCATATCGACGGCGTCCATGATCTGTCCGCGGCTCTTTTCGACCGCGATGTGTTCAAAATACTCGCCAATGCGGTAGAAGAGCATGACGCCGACCGCTTCCGGATATTCGCGGATCGCAAAGGCACCGAGGGTGGCGATGCTCATCAGGAAGTTTTCGTCAAAAATCTGTCCCTTCATCAGGTTTTTCACTGCAGTCAGCACGATGCGCCCGCCGAGGACGATATAGCCAACCAGAAGGACGAGCAGAGAGGCCGTATCCATGCCCTGATGTTCCAATATTTCTCCGGCGATAAACAGGACTGCGCCAAGCCCGATGCCGAGCAGGGTCTTCATATTGTCAGAAAGCTGGATTGGCGGTTCAAGCTGGCGGGCTTCCGGCAGGATTTCATTGACGTTTAAAGTATCCTTGCTCTTCGGGCGGGTATCCTTTGGAACCAGCTTCACCGGAGCTTCAATTGCCGAACAGATCTTTTGCATTTCCTCAAACAGGCCGTCCGGATTTTTACCGGTCACGCGCAGCTGTTTTGTCGCGAATGTGAGTGTTGCGGTTGTGATGCCGTCGAGTTCATTGATTCGTCTCTCCATTTTTGCCGCGCAGTTGGCGCAGCCTAGGTTTTCGACCGTGTAGGTTCTGGTGACAAGAGAGCCGGGGGATTTCGTGCGAGGCACTACCTTCACTTCGGATTCAATCGCGGTACAGATCGACTGAATCTGCGGCAGCAGCGCGTCCGGATCCTGCGCAGAGAGGCGCAGCTGTTTCGTCGTGTAGGTAATTGTTGCGTAGGTTACGCCGGGAAGCTCCTTGATTTTCTTCTCCATCTTGGCGGCACAGTTCGCACATCCTAAATTTTCCAGAATATAAACCTTCTTCACGCAGTTCTCATCTGGCATCGTGCAGGTGCAGTTTTCGAGACTCTGTCCGCAGACATCGCAGTAATCCTCATGCGGATGGCAGAGTTCACAGTCGCAGTCGTCAGGATGACCAGATGTCTCGCATCCGCTTTCTGGATGCGAGACGCAGGCCGGGTCCATCGCGGAGCGATTTTCATTGGCCCGGCTTTCCCGGACATGGTGATGTTCGTGGTGGTGATGCTCTTCATGGCCGTGGTCATGTCCGCAGCCACACGCATCGTGCTCTTCATGGTCATGATGATGCTCCTCATGTTCGTGGTCATGCCCACAGCCGCACGCATCGTGCTCTTCATGGTCATGATGATGCTCTTCATGTCCATGCTCATGCCCGCATCCGCACCCGTCATGTTCCTCATGATCATGGTGATGTTCCTCATGGCTGTGGTCATGTCCGCAGCTGCAATTATCTTCTTCACGCAGAAGATCGTTCTCGTTCATAGCTGAGATTCCTCCATATGTACGTTTCGCAACAGTTCATAGCAGGCTTTGTGGTCTGCTGTTTTGGATCGTTGTATATGTTAGTAAAATACATGAAAACCAGTCATTACAGATTGCAATGACTTTTTAGACATTTTAAAATGAAGATAAATTCAAATCGGTGGATTTAAGCGTATTATAAATGGATTTGCTTACGACTGTCAACATAAAAATATAAGAATTTTCGTGTGTATTGTTACTATTCACAGCCGTTTTTCTGAGCGGGTCTAATTACTGATGCTTACAAT
>JAJBUL010000022.1 GCA_020860365.1 Clostridiales bacterium
TAGGAAAAAGGGGTTCAAATATTTAAAAATAATGTTACAATAGATCTGCAGGAAAATGGGGCTGTGGCTGAGGGCACTCTGATTACGGAGGAAAGCGCGGCAGTTATGGTCACAGAGCAGGAAACGCAGGAGGAAGAACCATCAGGATGAGTATGTCGGAAAGAACTCTCACGGTACCGGCCGGACATGAGACCAATGTTTTCGGCCAGTTTGATAAAAATATCAAAAAAGTAGAGCGTGCGCTTCATGTGACCGTGCTGGCCCGGGATGACGGTATCCGGGTTGTCGGCGGTCCGGATGCGATCGCGCGTGCCGGAGAGGTGTTTGACAATTTATGTGAGCTCTCGCGGCGCGGCAATACCATTATGGAGCAGAATGTGGATTACGCGATTGCGCTCTCTATGGAAGGAAAGGCCTCTTCCATGATTGAGATGGATAATGACTGCATCTGCCATACGATCAATGGAAAGCCGATTAAGCCTAAGACACTCGGCCAGAAGAATTATGTCGATGAAACTCGTAAAAATATGATTGTTTTTGGAATCGGCCCCGCCGGTACCGGCAAGACCTATCTGGCGATGGCAATGGCGATTGCCGCTTTTAAGAGTGAAGAAGTCAGTCGTATCATTCTGACGCGGCCGGCGATTGAGGCGGGCGAGAAGCTGGGATTTCTGCCCGGCGATCTGCAGAGCAAGGTAGATCCGTATCTTCGCCCTCTGTATGACGCGCTTTATCAGATCATGGGGGCGGACAGCTTTACCAAAAATATGGAAAAAGGGCTGATTGAAGTGGCTCCGCTGGCTTATATGCGCGGGCGGACGCTGGATAACGCTTATATCATACTGGATGAGGCGCAGAATACGTCTCCGGCGCAGATGAAGATGTTTCTGACGCGAATCGGCTTCGGTTCGAAAGTCATCGTGACTGGCGACCGCACACAGAAGGACCTGCCGCCTGGGGCGCCTTCTGGCCTGGATATTGCGGTAAAGGTGCTCAGTAAGGTGGAAGGGATCAGCTTCTGCACACTGACCAGTCAGGATGTGGTGCGCCATCCGCTGGTGCAGCGCATTGTAAACGCCTACGAGGAGTACGAAGAGCGGGAGCAGCGTCGCTCGCAGGCGAAGTCCCGTGCGGACAGCCGGTCAGGGCGTACCAGAGAAGAGCGCTGAGCCGGATGCGCCGGTGATACGGGGCGAGGCCTGGAGGAACGGGGATAAAGGAGGTTTCCATGACGATTGACTTCGACAATGAATGTGAGGGGAAGCTTGACATTGACCTGTACGCGATTGCGGAACGGGTGGTAGAAGGCACTCTGGATTATATGAACTGTCCATATGAGTCCTGTGTGGGACTGCTGATCACAGACAATGAGGAGATCCATCGGCTGAATCTGGAGCACAGGCAGATCGACCGGCCGACGGATGTACTTTCCTTTCCGATGATTGACTTCGAGACGCCGGGCGAGTTCGACTGGCTTGAGGAGGATGGAGATGATTATTTTGATCCGGAGAGTGGAGAGCTGCTGCTGGGTGATATCGTGATTTCCGCGGATAAGGTGCTGGAGCAGGCAGCTTCGTACGGGCATTCCGTGACCAGAGAGTATGCGTTCCTGATCACGCACAGTATGCTGCATCTTTTTGGTTATGATCACATGACAGAGGGTGACGCAGCGCAGATGGAGCAGATGCAGAGGGAGATTCTGGATTCGCTGCAGATCTTCCGTTAGATAAGGCTTTTGATGCTGTCGGGATACGGAATCCAGTGCAAAGACAGGATATTTTTTACAATGAAACGACTTATGTTGTTTTTATAATATTGAGATGGAAGAAATGAACAGGGGGATAGAAGAAATGAACAGAAAAAGATTATTCGCCGGACTTATGACGGCAGCGGTATTGATTGGTTCTATGGCATTTGGCGCTCACACGTTTGCGGAAGAGGCTGAGGCTGCCGCCGGGAGCGCAGTGGAGACGGAAGCTTCCGATGAGATGGTCAGGAGCTTTCTGACTGGCAAGCTGGTTCCGGAATCCATTGGGCGCTCGATTCCGATCGCGGTGATGTTTAATAATATCGAGGTGGCACTTCCGCAGTCGGGCATCAGCAATGCGGAAATCGTCTATGAGGCGCCGGTGGAAGGCGGTATCACCAGGCTTTTGGGGATTCTTGAGGATTATCAGGATGTGGAGCGGATTGGCTCTGTCCGCAGCAGCCGCGAATATTTCATTTATTTTGCACGCGAGTTTGAGGCGATCTATATGCATTATGGGGAAGCCATATACGCGGTGGATCTGCTGAATATGTCGGACACGGTTCGCCTGAGCGGCATGGGAGATAATGGCCTGAATTATTCCGGGGAAGGCGAAATCGTATATTACCGTTCGGATGATTTCGATGCTCCGCATAATGTCTTTACGAATTATGAAATGATTCAGGCAGGTATTGCGTATACGGGTATTTCTACCGACTATTCGGAGGAGTATCTGGAGAGCGGGCATTACCAGTTCGCTGACGACGGGGAGATTGTCACGCTTGCGGATGGAGAAGACGCGATCACGGTGTACCCGGGGTATTCCTACAACGAGGCTTATTTCGTGTATGATTCTGAGACTGGCAAATATACCAGATATCAGTACGGGGACGTGCAGACCGATTATCTGACGGAAAAGGCGCTTACTTATAATAATATTATATTCCAGTATTGCTCTTCCTCGGTGCTGGATGAAAATGGTTACCTCAGCATCGATACGTACTCGGGTGGAGCCGGAAAATACATCACGCAGGGCAAGGCGATTGATATCACCTGGTCGAAGGATGAGAGTTCCTCGGATCCATATGCGTCAGGGAATTTCGGCGTGACCCATTATTATGATACGGATGGCAATGAGATCACCTTAAATCAGGGGAAAACCTGGGTATGCATCATTCTGAATTCCAATACAGATGAGGTTTCCATCGAGGGATAAGAGGTTAGGTCGTGAAAGAAAAGAACAAAAGTGGAAATGGTTTCCTGGTGCAGGGCTCCATCCTTGCGGGGGCAGCGATCCTTGCGAAAGTGATCGGAATGCTCTATCGCGTTCCGCTCCAGAATATTCTGGGAAATCAGGGCAACGGATATTATTCTACCGCGAATGAGGTCTATGCGATTCTCCTGATGGTTTCCTGTTTTGACATGCCCCTGGCCGTGTCCAGGCTGGTATCCGCCAGAGTTCACAGGGGAGAATACCGAAATGCGCACCGCGTCTTCTTATGCGCGGTGCGGTTTTCCATGCTTCTGGGCGGCTCGATCGCACTGGTTACCTATGTGTGCGCCGGATTCATTACAAAATATATGATGTCGATGGAGCTGGCTGTGTATGGTCTGCGTGTCCTCGCCCCGGCGATTTTTATTTCTGCGATCCTGGGTACCTTCCGCGGTTATTTTCAGGGCTATGGAACCATGGTTCCGACCGCATTTTCACAGGTGATTGAGCAGATCGTAAACGCGGTCGTCAGCCTGGTATGCGCGAACATCATGTACAGCTATGGCGAGAGTCTGGTGGCTGCCGGGGGAAGTGAATCCCTTGCTCCGGCCTGGGGCGCTGCCGGCGCTACCTTCGGGACGGTGGCCAGCATTACGGTGGCTCTGATTGTTGTCATGCTGATTTATCTGTCACAGGCAAAATCACTGCGGACACGGATGCGCAAAGACCATACAGGAGTGCGGGAATCCTCCGCGGATATTTACCGGGAACTGATTGTCACGATCCTTCCGGTGATCCTAAGTACGGTTGTCTACAATATCACGAATGTGCTTGACCTGGGTGTGTTCAGCAACATTTTGCAGCGCCAGGGCTTTACGGAGGATCAGGCGACAACCATCTGGGGGATTTATTCCGGACAGTTTCGCGTACTGATGAATGTGCCGCTGGCACTGGCGTCGAGTCTGTCGCCCTCTGTCGTACCAAGTCTGACCGCAGCGATGGAAAAACGAGACAAGGCGGATGCGCGCCGGAAGGTCAGCTCGTCTATCCGCTTTACCATGTTTCTGACGATTCCCTGCGCGGCAGGGATGGCGGCGCTCGCGGAGCCGATTATCACCATGCTGTTTACGAACGAGACGGGGACACCGCTCTCCGTCGGGATCATGCAGATGGGCTCTCTGATGATTATTTTTTATGCGCTCTCGACGCTGTCCACCGGAATTCTGCAGGGGCTGGGGCGGATGAGGCAGCCGTTGCTCCACTGCTGTATTGCGCTGGTGGTTCATCTGGCCGCACTTTATATTTTGCTGACGACCTTTAGTCTGAATATTTATGCTGTGGTGATCGCAAATATTATCTTTGCAGTTCTGATCAGTGTCATGAACGCGGTTTCCATCGCCCGATTCCTGAATTACCGGCAGGAAATCTACCGCACGTTTGTGGTACCGGCCATTGTCTCTGTGATTATGGCTGCGGCCGCTTACCTCGTATATACGGCAGTACACACATTGTTTGGCAATACCGTGTCTACGTTCCTGGCGGTGATTGCGGGAGTAGTGGTATACGGGATCGGGATGGTATCGTTCCACGGAGTCACGCAGGAAGAGATCGCGTCCCTGCCGAAGGGGACGGCGCTGATCCACATCCTGCGGAAGCTGGGGCTGCTGCGATAACAGGGATCTAGGGAAGAGGGGCGTTTGCTATAATTACGAAAACAGTTGTGCTTCAAATGTAGTGTATCAGGATGATGTTTGATTTCGATGAATCCAGAAGGAAGGGGTAACAGTGCAATGGATGCGAGTAAGCTGCAACGGATTAATGAGCTGGCCCGGCGGGCGAAGGCAGAAGGGCTGACGGAGGCGGAGCGAAAGGAGCAGGCAGAGCTTCGGCGGGAGTATATTGAGGCGGTTCGCAGGAATCTGCGGGGGCAGCTTGACAATATTGATGTGGTAAATCCGGACGGATCGATTGAGAATCTGGGTGAGAAGTATGGAAAAAAAGGAAATTAGAAGGATGGTGAAGGAACGGCGTCGGGAATTGTCCGAGGCCGTTTTGAAGGAAAAAAGTGAAACAATCTGTGTAGTGGTGACGGCGATGCCGGAGTTTCGGGCAGCAGAAGCGGTGCTTGTCTACATGGATTGTAAGGGTGAGGTTTCTACGAGACCCCTGATTGAGGAGGCGTGGCGTCTGGGGAAGAAGGTGGCTGCCCCGAAGGTGGAGGGGGAGGAGATGCGCTATTATTATATCTCTTCTTATAATGACGTGGAGGACGGCTATTTCCATGTGCCGGAGCCTAAGACAGACAGGCCTGTTGCCGGGGCTGAGGCTGAGACGGCGCTTCTGATAGTCCCGGGTGTGGGGTTTGACCTGGAGCGGAATCGCTGTGGCTATGGGAAAGGCTTTTATGACCGCTATCTGGCGGCGCATCCGAACCATGTGACGGTTGCCCTGGCTTTTGATTTCCAGATTGTGGACGAGGTGCCGACGAGGCCGGAGGATATCCGACCGATGGTGCTGGTGACAGAGAGCCGCGTCCTTCGGGACGGGTGAGTACGAAGGAGGAAAAAAGTGAAGACATGATGAATGACAGCAGACTTCAGCAGACTCCGTGCGCCGAAGGGTGTGCTGCTGCTGGAGAAGAATCCAGGAGAGTAAAAGGTCTGAACCGGGATATCATAAAATACATCGCCATGTTTACGATGCTGCT
Organism: Clostridiales bacterium; assembly: GCA_020860365.1. Taxonomy (GTDB): domain Bacteria; phylum Bacillota; class Clostridia; order Lachnospirales; family Lachnospiraceae; genus Choladousia. The sequence continues at coordinate 5,668 of JAJBUL010000022.1, forward strand.
GAATCACATCGCGCATGTGTTTCCGCTGCCGGGGACGTTTCTGCGGGAACTGTTTATTGACCTGGGATACTTTACGGCGCCGGTTATGTGTTATTTTCTGGTGGAAGGGTATCACTACACACATTCGAAAAAGCAGTATGGCATCCGGCTGGCGGTGTTTGCGCTGCTGTCGGAGCTTCCGTTTTGCCTGGCATTTACATACAATGGCCTGATCTCCTTTCAGGGGATGAATATGATTTTTACTCTGCTGCTCTGCTTTCTGATTGTCCTTGCCATGGATCAGATCTGGAATCCGATTTTGAGGAAACTGGTGGTTTTTGCGCTGATCGCGGCGTCGGTCTGTTCCGACTGGGCGATCTTCGCGCCTGTTTTTACCATACTCTTTGTGCGGGCGGGACAGGAGAAGGAAAAAATCAGAAAAGCCTATGTCATCGCGACGCTGGCATTTGGACTTGCCAATTTCTCCAGTGGCGTGGGTTATTGCCCGCCACAGAGAAATCTGCTTTTGAGCCTGGGAACGATGGTGGGTCCGGCACTGGCGGGATTTGTGATTGTGGAGCTGTATAACGGAAAGCGCATGGAGAGGGGGAGAACGTTTTCCCAGTGGTTCTTCTATCTGTTTTATCCGGTACACCTTCTTATTTTGGGTCTGTTGCGGGTTTATTGCCTTTAAGCAGGCTTTTTGCAGAATTTATAAGACGCAGGAGGAATGAAAAATGAATACATCAGTAACAACGGAAGATCTGTTCCATTTTGAGGAGCTTTTTGACGCGGATCGCGCGAACCGGGTCGCTATGTACGCAGTGACTGCGAACGGTGTGAACGCCGCGGCGACGAATTATCAGGCGGCGCGGGAGGTTACGCATGATTTTTCCATCAGTCTGGAGCATGGGAAAATCACGAATCAGAAGCAGAGCGGGCGCTGCTGGATGTTTGCCGCGTTGAACGTGATGCGTGCGCAGGTGATGAAAAAGACCGGGATGGAGACCTTTGAGCTGTCCCAGAATTACACCGTTTTTTACGATAAGCTGGAGAAGGCAAACTATTTTCTGGAAAGCATTCTTTCGACCCTGGATGAGCCGACAGACGGACGCCTGATGGCGCATCTGCTATCCGAGCCGGAGAATGATGGCGGGCAGTGGGATATGCTCTGCAGCCTTGTGGAAAAATATGGCCTGGTCCCGAAGGCAGCCATGCCGGAGAGCGCAGTCTCCTCCGCGACACGGGAGCTTGACGCTTATCTGACAGAGAAGCTTCGCGAGTTTGCCTGTGTGTTAAGACGCGGCCATGCGGAGGGAAAATCGCCGGAGACGCTCCGCGGTATGAAGTTTTCAATGATGGAGACGGTTTACAACATGCTCTGCATTGGGTTTGGAAAGCCGCCCAAAACCTTTGATTTCGAGTATCGGGATAAGGACAAAAACTTCCATCGCGATACGAATCTGACTCCGAAGACATTCTATGAGAAATACATAGGTCTGAACCTTGGCGATTACATCAGCCTGATCAACGCGCCGACTGCAGATAAGCCGTATTACAGAAGCTATGGCGTGGAATATCTGGGCTATGTATTCGAAGGGAGAGCCGTTCGCTATGTGAATCTTCCGATTGAAGAGCTGAAAAAGGCGGCCATTGCACAGCTGAAGGACGGCGAGCCGGTATGGTTTGGCTGTGACGTTGGCAAGCGCTCAGAGCGCAAGAGCGGCGTACTGGATCCGGATACCTATGCGCTGGAGGATCTGTTCCAGACCTCCTTTTCCATGACCAAGGCGGAGCGGCTGGATTACGGCCAGAGCCTGATGACGCACGCCATGGTATTTCAGGGAGTAAACCTGGATGAGAAGGGAAAGCCAAACCGCTGGCAGGTCGAGAACAGCTGGGGCGAAGAGACCGGCAACGAGGGCTATTTTGTCATGAGCGACCGCTGGTTTGATGAGTATATGTATCAGGTGGTTGTCAACAGAAGGTACCTCTCAAAGGAGATTCTGGACGCCTATGACAGTGAGCCGATTATGTTGAAGCCGTGGGATCCGATGGGATCACTGGCATAAGAGTAGGAGAAAGGGCATGAAAAAGAAAGAGAAATGGTATGTAGCTGCGAAAAAAGCGGATTTTTCCGCTATTGCGGCGAAATTTGGGATTGATCAGGTGACCGCGCGCCTGATTCGGAACCGCGGAATCATAGGGATGGAATCGATCGAGGAATATCTGCACGGGGATCTGTCTTCTCTTCACGATCCGGGACTGATGAAGGGCGGCCGCGAGGCGGCGGAACTTCTGGCAGATAAGATTCAGAGTAAAAAGAAAATCCGCATCATCGGTGACTATGATATTGACGGAGTCTGCGCAACCTATATTCTTTATCGCGCAATCAGTGCCTGTGGCGGGAACGTGGACTATGAGATTCCGGACCGCATGAAGGATGGCTATGGCCTGAATAAGCGGCTGATCGCGTTTGCCTGTGAGGAGCAGGTGGATACCATCCTGACCTGTGACAATGGTATCGCCGCGATTGAGGAGATTGCTTACGCGAAAGAAAAAGGAATGACGGTGATTGTGACGGATCATCACGAGCCGCTGTTTGTCACCGCGGACGATGCGGAAGAGGGGCAGGAAAGGGAAGATCCGGCAGTGCGGATTCCCATGCTTCATGAAAACCGCATTTACCGTCTGCCCGCAGCGGACATTGTGGTAAATCCGCATCAGCCCGGCTGCCTGTATCCGTACAAAAAGCTCTGCGGCGCTGCGGTGGCCTGGAAAGTGGTCTACATGCTTTACTGTCTGATGGGACACACGCAGGCAGAAGCGGACGAGCTCCTTGCCTTCGCCGGATTCGCGACGGTCGGCGACGTCATGGATCTGGACGGAGAAAACCGGATCCTGGTAAAAGAAGGATTAAAGCGTCTGCGCCGCACGAAAAACCCCGGAATGAATGCGTTGATCCGTGCAAATAATTTGGAACCGGCGGCGCTGACTTCTTACCACATCGGTTTTGTCCTCGGCCCCTGCATCAACGCAAGCGGGCGCCTTGACACGGCGAAGCGTTCTCTTCGTCTTTTGCTTTCTGAAACAGAAGAGGAGGCGGAAGAAATCGCTGCGCAGCTGAAGGAATTGAATGATGAGCGAAAGGCGATGACAGAGGAGGCAGAGAAAGCGGCCTGTGCTCTGATCGAATCGGATGAACGATATCAGAAAGACCGGGTTCTGGTCATCTACCTCCCGGAATGCCATGAGAGCATTGCCGGAATCGTAGCCGGCCGGCTGCGCGAGCGGTATTACAAGCCGACGTTCGTGCTCACCGACGCCCAGGCGCCTGTGGAAGACGCAGAAAATGAGCCGGCCGAATCCGTTGCAGATGATGCGGGCGCAGGTGAGCCCGGTGTGAGTGAATCTGGTGTGGTGAAAGGCTCCGGCCGTTCCATTGAGGCCTATTCCATGTTCGAGGAGATGGTGAAATGCCAGGATCTCTTCCTGAAATTCGGAGGACATCCGATGGCAGCCGGATTTTCGCTGGAGAAGAATCGTGTAGCTGATATGCGCCGCCGTCTGAATGAAAATTGTACGCTGACCGAGGATGAGCTGGCGGAAAAGGTCAGCATTGACGTCGCCATGCCGATCAATTACATATCCAGCAAGGTAGTCGAAGAGCTCTCTCTGCTGGAGCCGTTTGGAAAAGGAAACGAGAAACCGCTGTTCGCGGATACCTCATTGTTCGTCGTGTCCGCCCGTATCCTGGGAAAGAATAAAAACGTAGTGAAAATGAGGGTCCAGAATCGTCAGGGATACACCATGGACGCCCTGCTTTTCGGCGATCCGGAGCCCTTCCAGGCGTATGTGAGACAAAAATTCGGCGAAAAAGAGGTACAGAATGTCTTTGGCGGACGCAGCAACCGCATCCACATGGACTTCACCTATTACCCGTCCATCGACGAATACATGGGGCGGACGTCGCTGCAGCTTATCATAAAGAATTACAGGTAAAAATAATGGTAGCTTACATCTGAGTATAAATGCATCATCCGGCCGCGGAGAGGATATCTTCGCTGACCGGATGTTTTGCATAAAAATACAGATTAAATTACATCAAATCCCGCGTGGTAGAACCATACGGACAGCAGGGTCCCGATCGTCCATCCGACCGGCCATGCGCACCAGATTCCGGTCGCACCGAGGCTGGTTCCTGAGAGCAGGATGGCAAGGGAGACACGGAGGATCAGATCGGTAAAGGTGGAGATCATGAACCGCGTCATCATGCTGGCGCCTTTCAGGATTCCGTCCGCAACGAGCTTTACGGATACGATAAAATAGAATGGCGAGAGAATCCGCAGGTAGGTTATTCCTGTCTGCAGTGCGGTTTCTGTCGGCTCATCCAGAAACAGGTACAGTAGATATTTGCCGAATACAAAGTACAGGAGCGCCAGGGGGATACTGATCAGCCAGACCATTTTTACACCTGCATGGAAGCCCTCCTTCACGCGGGGGGCGTTTTCCGGCGCCGATGTTCTGCGCAGTGTAATTGGAGATGCCGTTTCCCAGCGTGGTAAAGGAGGTAATGACCAGGTTGTTCAGCTTTACGGCGGCCGAGTATCCGGCCATCACGCCGGTGCCAAAGCTGTTGATGACACTCTGGATCATGATATTTCCGACCGAGATGAAGCTCTGCTGCAGGATGCTGGGCACTGCAATGACAGTGATCCGTTTCAGAAGGCGCACGGAAAAGAGCGGCGCTTTTTCTGCTCCGGGAATGCTTTTCATGCGTTTGGCCACGACCAGAACCGCCAGTATACAGCTGACGCCTTGGCAGAGGAAGGTCGCCCACGCGACTCCGGCGACGCCCATCTGAAAAACAGTGACAAAAAAGATATCCACGGCGATATTGGAGGTTGAGGAGGCCGCCAGAAATACAAATGGAGTTTTCGAATCGCCGAGCGTGGAAAAAATCCCGGTCGAAATATTATAAAAGAAGACGAACGGCAGTCCCCAGATGTAAATATTCAGATAAAGCCTGGAATCCGCAAGCACTTCATCCGGCGTCTGAATCAGGCGGAGCAGGGCGTCACAGCCAGCGAGTCCAAGGAGCATTAAAAGAATGCAGAGAACTGCGCTGGCAATCCAAGCGGTGGACACCGCGGTTTTCATATTTTTATAATCATGCGCTCCGAACAGCTGCGAGACGATGACCGAGCAGCCCATGTTGCAGCCGAAAGCAAAGGCAATAAAAATCAGCGTGACCTCATAGCTGTTTCCGACCGCTGCCAGCGCATTTTCACCGATAAATTTGCCTGCCACGAGACTGTCGGCGATGTTATAAAGCTGCTGAAAGATAATACTGCCGAACAAGGGCAGGCAGAATTGCCAGAGAACCTTTCCGGGGTCTCCCACTGTGAGATCCCTGTTTCGATTATTTTCCAGATTTTTATTCATAAAACCATACTCCCTTCTTGAAAATCACACCGTTCCCCATTATAATCATTTCAGAGTCATATTGCAAATATATAATGAAGTTGAGAAAAGTGAAATGTCAGATTATAATAAGATAGACGATGATTTGATTCGAAAAGGAAGGTCGGTTATGTTAAAAATATGGTATTACGGCGGCGTGCAGTATATGAAAGACGCGCCATCCTATTTTGATCATGTATATGAGGATGAATGGATTACAGATCCTTTCGTAAAGGAAATGATTCAGGATGTAGATCGCTCGACAGTCATCAGTGCACATGTGATCGAGAGTCCTGTGCTGGGCGCGATTACTCCAAAAGAGATTTCTGGAGGCGTAAAGGTACTGATTCTGATGCTAAAAGATGATCTGTAGTTCCCTACTGTTTTTATTAGTACATATCCTGCGTAGCAATCTGGATCCAGCAAAACCCCAGTAATTTCAATGGTTTCCAGGTTGCTAACGTAAAATAATAGCTGATTTATTTGCAATGTGCTAATAATGTAAAAAGTATTAGCACGATTTATTATATTGAAGTAATAGATTTCAAAAAGCCAGTAAAATCAAGGCCTTTTGATGGTACTGCGGGTTGTGCTAATAAATGAACCAGGGAAGTCAAGATGATTCTTTTGTTTACAATATGTCGAATTGTGGAAATAATTGCGCGAAGTGGATCTTAAAAATAGCTGAGCAGAAAGATCTTACTGTCTATCTGCAACACATTCTCCGCTTCGAAGGAGAATTCAAAATAATGATCATGAATACCGGGAAAATCGTGCATAACCGGAAAGAGTATGTGCGAGGTCTGTTGGAAGCGGAGAGATTGCAGGAGGAGTTGCAGGATGAAAGGTGAATATCTGTTTCAGGTAAGAAGTAAGCGGGTACGTTTTTCTTTCCAGATTCGTCGTAATATTACGGTCATCTTCGCTTTGCTTCCTTATTCGAAGCATCATCTGGAAAAGTATTATATGACAGATACGTGCAAAAGGCAGGTTATAAAAGAATTTCCAGAACCGATTCGTGAGAATTTGCTGTCTGCCCTTTCATAGATATTTGTATGAGATAGAGTACTATTCGTCGATTCATGAGACATGGGGCGGATGTCGTTGCAGATTGTGATAAAGAATTCCAGGTAGAACCGCATAAGGATACGCTCCGGAAAGGTACAGTTGCCGCAGAAAATTACAGCCATTATGGAAATCACATCTCATAATGGCTGTATATTTTGTATTTTGATGGAGAAATCTGCTCTGGGTTATCCCTTAGTACGACATTAAGGGAATCGTTTTTTCCGGAAGAAAATAGCCGGAAAATCTCTTGATTCGCAAGAATTTTACATCACAAAGCTCTGTCTGTCAAGACACGCAAAAGAATTTACCATTTTTTTACGTCCTGAATGCAAATTGTAAAGTTATAAATACAAACATAGCAAAAAAGAACTTTAAACGCCAGTGGTCAGATTCGTGGTCAAAAATCTGACCACTTTTTTTGTGGTGCGAAGGCATGGGAGAAATTTACTGACAGTCGCCAGAAGCCGCATTTTCAGCGGGTTTTTGACGGGATTTTCTCTTATTTTTTTGACCACGAATGACCACTTAAGATTTGGCCTCAGAAATCTGAATCAGAGCTCGTCAGTGGTCAAATTAGTGGTCAAAATAAGGAAAAAAATCCGGAAAATCCTGGAAATCCAGTAAAATCAAGGGTTTCAGCCCGGATATTCCCTTAATGTCGTACTAAGGGAATATTTACACACATATAAAATGTTACACCTTGCCAGAGCGTGGCCTTTTATCTGGGGCGGCGCTTATGGGGAACCATGGATGAACAGTCCAGGAGATTTTCATCCTGCCGTAAATTCCGGCTATTTGCAGCGTGTCGCTCCGCCGCCGTTGCCGATACCGGATGTCATAAGGAGACTTTGAACTGCGCCGGATGGGCGCGGGATGGCGAAGCTATAGGCTGAATCGGAAAACGGACGGAGGTGGAGCGGATGGACGTGAAATTATATGAACATAACAGAGCCGCATATGAAGCGGCTGTTGCTATGATGGGACAGACGGGAAAGGCGGCGATTGTTCACCCGACAGGAACCGGTAAGTCCTTCATTGGCTTCCGGCTTTGTGCGGATCATCCGGAACAGAAAATCCTCTGGCTATCCCCTTCGGAATATATTTTTAAGACCCAGCTGGAGAACCTCAAAGCGGCAACTGGTGGGGAACTACCGGGCAATATTGTCTTCTGCACTTATGCGAAGCTTATGTGGATGGAAGAGGATGAAATGGCCGGAATCTGTATGGATGGTGATGATTCCTCTGACGGAAGCTCTTCAGCGGATATGCCAGACGGCAGCCAGAGAAGCAGCGCTTCAGCCTGTATCATTCTGGATGAATTTCACCGCTGTGGCGCCCAGATGTGGGGGCAGGGGGTACAGAAGCTGCTGTCCGTATTTCCGGATACGCCGCTACTGGGGCTGTCTGCCACGAACATCCGTTATCTGGACAACCAGAGGGACATGGCAGCGGAGCTGTTTGACGGGAATATCGCCTCTGAGATGAGTTTGGGAGAGGCGATTGTCCGGGGAATTTTAAATCCGCCGAAATATGTGCTTTCCGTTTATTCCTGCCAGCAAAGCCTGGAAAAGTATGAGCAGCGTATTCAGACAGCAAAGAGCAGGGTGGTCCGGGATACCTGTGAGCAGTACCTGGAAGAGCTGAAGCGTGCTCTGGAAATGTCGGAAGGGCTCGATGAAGTCTTTGACAAACATATGGCAGACCGGACGGGGAAGTACATTGTTTTCTGCTCAAATAAGGAGCATATGGATGAGATGATGGGGCATCTGGAGTGGTTTGCAAAGGTGGATGCGCATCCACATGTTTACTCCCTCTACGCAAGCGATCCGGGCGCAGATCAGGCATTCGATGATTTCCGCGCAGATCATGACACGTCCCACCTACGCCTTTTGTACTGTATAGACGCTTTAAATGAAGGAATTCATGTCGAAGGGATCAGCGGGGTGATCCTGCTGCGTCCGACCGTATCCCCGATCATTTACAAACAGCAGATCGGGCGGGCATTCTCTGCCAGCAGACAGAAGGATACCGTGATTTTTGACATTGTCATGAATGTGGATTGTCTGCAAAGCATCGGCCTGATGGAAGAAGAAATGCAGCTGGTTACCGCTTATTACCGCGATCACGGCGAGAGTGAGCTTGTCGTAAACGAGCATTTCCGTATCATTGACGAGGTGAGAGATTGCCGGGAGCTATTTAACAAACTGAATGATATGTTATCCGCCTCCTGGGATATGATGTTTGGCTGTGCAAAAAGATATTACGAAGAACATGGGAACCTTGAAATGCTGGCGGGCTACATGACGGAGGATGGCTATCCCCTCGGTATGTGGATTGCCACCCAGAGAGGTATCCGGAAGGGCTCTACCCGCGGCTGCCTTACGGAAGAGAGGATCCGGAAACTGGATTCCATCGGCATGGTCTGGGAGTCTGTTCCGGATCAGCTCTGGGAGAAAAATTATGCAGCTGCGAAGGCCTATCAGGAGGCGAACGGAAACCTGGACGTCCGATGGGATTATGTGACGGAAGACGGGATCCCGCTCGGCAAGTGGATTAACAATGTCCGTACTTTTGAAAAAGCCGGTGTGCGGCAAAAGTACCTGACCCCGGAACGGATAAAAATGCTGGATGACCTTGGAATGATCTGGGCGAAACAGGATTATCTGTGGGAACGAAATTATGCGGCAGCCTGTGCGTATTACAGGGAGCATGGGAACCTCGAAGTGCCGCATTCCTATGTAAACGCGGATGGGATAAAGCTGGGAAACTGGATCTATCTGATGCGAAAATACCGCGCCCAGGGTACAGAAGACGAAAGTGCGGATGGTGATTTACAGGGACAGGGGATCCAACGGAAAAAACGGATGGCTGGCGCTTTGCCGACAGAAGAGCAGGTGAAAAAACTGGACGAAATCGGGATGAACTGGACAAATACGCCGGATACCAGGTGGGAAAAGGGATACCAGGCGGCGTAAGCGAATA
>JAJBUL010000195.1 GCA_020860365.1 Clostridiales bacterium
CTTGCGGTTCTCCAGCGGAAAGAGGATATTCTGCCGCACCGTCAGATGCGGGTACAGCGCGTAATTCTGAAACACCAGTCCGATCCCGCGGTGCTCCGGTGCCAGATTCGTCACGTCATCCTTTCCAAAGAAAATCTTGCCCGCTGTCGGCTTCAGAAGGCCGCTGATCAGGTTCAGCGTCGTACTTTTTCCGCACCCGGATGGTCCGAGAAGGCCGATCAGTTCCCCGTCCGGAATCGTAAAGGTAAAATCATTTACCGCAACCACGTCTTCCTTCTTTTTCCGGTCACGGCTCGGAAACCTCATCGTTAAATTCTGTAAAACAATCTCCATCGTTTTCTCCCTGCACAAGTATAAACCAAATCAAAGTACTCTCCGCGTCATTATAACATCATGGTTCAAAAAATGATACAGGAAACATAAATTTTCTATTTTCAGCATTTGTCTCTCATCGTGAAATACAAGGCGTATCTTCCATTTTCTCCGCGTGTCTATGCCAGTAACCACCAGGGGAGTTCGGAAAACTTTCCTGGCGGACAAAAAAAGAGCTGACCCACAGGCCAGCTAAAATCAAAAGACTATTAAATTTCCTGCTCTATATTTAACCGGATGCGAACGGTAAAGATCCTTTCCTGTTCGTCGAACCGGAAGCGGGCGTCCCCGCCGTATTTTGCCGCCGTATGCTGCAGGCTCTGCAGCCCGTAGCCACCGCCTTCACGGCCGCTCACAAACGCATCCGCAGGGAGAAAAGAGCCATCCAGAAGGTATTTGCTGGAAGGATAAACCTCTGTGCAGGGGTTGGCGGCCTGTATCATCATTGAACCGCCATAGACACCGATTTCCACAGTAATCCAGCGATCTCCCTCTATCTTTCCACAGGCGCCGATGGCGTTTTCCATGATATTGCCAAGCAGAACGGTCAGGTCGACCGAAGCAACGGAGATATCTCCGCAGTTCGCCCGCACGCTGCAGCGAATATCCTCATCCGCCGCCTTCCCCGCGTAATATTGGAGCAGACCATTTATCATATTATTTTTGCAGTAAATGACCGTATCCCGGTGGCTGATTTCCACAGTCAACTCAGAAAGGTAATCTTTCATGGCTTCCTCATCACCCACGGCCAGCAACTCCGACAGATAGTTCAGAGAATGGCGCATATCGTGACGCATCTGCCGGATCTGTTCCATTTCATGGGTAATGCTTCCATACTGCAGGTTCTGGATCTCCAGCGTTTTGCGTTCCTCGCTGTCACGTTTCCGGCGCACCGCCTCCCGGAACAAGGTCCAGTAGAAAACACCAAGCATTGCTACCACCAGCAGCAACGGCGGAACAAGCCACCACCAGTAATCCGTCAGCATCCCTGCCGGTCTGGATGCGTCAATCACCAACATTGCAAGATAGAGAAAGGTCATTAACAGCACCAGACTAAATTCCCTGCGGATATTTTCCATCTCAATCTCGGCCAGATACTCCCGGACCGCCCCGTGCATGAGCAGTGCGAAAAAAGGAAGCAGTAACGCCGCCGTACCCACGAAAAGCGCCAACGTTACGGGCGGATAAATCTCCGGCAGCATACCGCCAGGGAATAGCGGGGTAACAAGGTTTACCAACAGATACTGTGTGGCCGCATAAAGCAGTGCCAGCACCAGAACAATCAATTTTTTGAGTGTCTCTGTCTGCAGCGCCCGAAAATAAAAAAACACAAAAAGCACAATCGCAATCAGCATATACAAGTTGGCGAATAGCGCCATATAAAAGGTAGAACTGATCGCCTCCGCCCCCATGACGAGTGGAAATATGGCGGAAGACAGAACTGCCAGCACTCCGCAGCCGCATATGACACGCCTGCGGGGATAGCGGAACGCGCCTTCCTCAAAGGGAATCAGGCAGAGGAACATCCCTGCGCCAATCTGAATGAAAAATCCGGCAAAGTTGCGTAAATAAAAGCTCACGGCGAAACTCTCCTGTCCTGTAGAATCCGGGTAAAAATACACGTATCCTGTCTCTTTTTGAGGCATTTTAGCATATAAAACCAGGACTTGCAAGACATTCGTGCTTCGCCGTGACAGAGTCTCCGTTACTGTTTTTTCGTTTTCCTTACTTCACTCTCAGTCAGACAGAGCCCTTGTCAGTCTTTGCTGCTGACCGGAAGATATCTGGAAATGACCCTCGCTGTCCGTGAAATCGGCATCGTCTGCAGCCATATATGCCCCGGACCGGTAATCACCGTATGAAACAGTCCTTCTCCCCCTAAAAACTTATTTTTCATCCCCTTCACCGACTCGATCTCCATCTTGCAGTCAGCAGTCATTGCCGCCAGATATCCGGTATCGACCACCATGCTCTGCCCCCGCGCAAGATCGTACTCTTTGATATATCCGTCAAATTCTAAAAACACAATTCCGTTTCCGGACAGGCGCTGCATGATAAATCCTTCGCCGCCGAAGACGCCCGTACCCAGCCGTTTCTGAAAGAAAACAGACAGTTCCACATCCGGCGTGGCCGCCAGAAAGGAGGATTTCTGCGCTATCACTTCCTGTCCACGGGAAACCTCAAACACACGGATGCATCCCGGAAAGCTGGGCGCAAACGCAATGGTTCCTTTGCCTTCTATTGCGGTGTAGCGGTTTAAAAATAATGTCTCCCCCGAAAGAATACGGCCAGCCATTTTGCCCGCCTTGCCATTGGAAACCGTCTCCATCCTTATGTTTGACGACATCCATGACATTGCGCCCGCCTCACTCAATATTGTCTCCCCTTCTTCCATCTCACAGATAGCTACTGGAAATGCACCTCTCTCAATTGAATATTCCACCTTATTCTCCCTCCTTTTGCCTGATGCCTTTATTTTACCACGGAAACAACCGCCTGCGAAAACCATTGGTGCGATCAAACCCGGCCATTTGCGCCATAGGAATCATCCTCCTGTATGCAGCCCTGCCCTGTTTTCTGAAAGCTGGCAAAGAAAAAGCACTCAGAAAGGCCTTCCTGAATGCCTGTTTTCATGCGTAAGATATCCATCTGTAAAAGAATAGGCTCCCGTATGATATCCTGCGTCTGACTGAGGGGAGCACCGGGAAGCGGCAGGCTCAATTTTTCCGGCAAACCCCAGTTCCGGTTCCATCTGCCGCTTTCCCGATCTATCGTTTCCATGTACCCACTGTAGAATTAATATCCCTGGACGCAGAAGCAAATTCCACCTTTGGGCACACATCCACAACCACATTCATTGTTCCGGCCTTTGCCCTTCTATCAGCTCGGCCTGTTTCCCGTTCCGGGCGACCGGCTCATCGCAGGCGCTATCCTCATCATAAGCTGTTTATCTCCGGAAGCCTTGAAAACAGATATGCCTCATAAGCCTCCCGGACTATCTCCCGCCTCCGACGCGAAAGGTCAAGCCTCGTTCCATCATCCAGCAGACAATACTCCTTATCCATCCGCCTGATATGCTCCATATTCACAATTGTCCCTCTGTTCAGCGTCAGAAATCTCTGATCCAGCTTTTCCTCCAATTCTTCAAGCTGTGCCCAAATCCGAAGAATCTGACCGGTTTTCAGATGAATTTCCTTTGCATGCCTGAAACTGCAGATGTAAACAATTTCCTCCAGATACACCGTATAGCTTTCTTTGCCGCTGTTCAAAAGCACCATCGGGCGCGAATCCCGGGAAAGATTTTTCAGGCGCCGCAGGGACTCGCCAATCCCCTCTGCTGTAATCGGCTTTACAAGATAATGAAGCGCATTCAAAGACCATGCGTCTACCGCATGATCCGGGCTGTTGGTAACAAACACGATCCCTGTCCTCGAAGACAATGCCCGTATCTGGTTTGCGATATCGACACCACTCTCCCCCGGCAGATAAATATCCAGAAACACAATGTCAAAAACAGACAATTCCCGCATGGCCTTTAGCAGGTCTGCTCCACTGGTAAAGCACTCCGCATACTGCGTCGAATCCCACTCGCGCAGAGCATTTAGAAACAGAACCTGTGAAAGCCTGCTATCGTCACAGACCGCGTTATGCATACCGTCGCCTCCTTTTCGCTTTCTTCCACGCAGGGATTTCGGTTACCGACACTCCTCTTCTTTTTCGAAGAGACGTGCATACACAAACTGGTCATACGTATTCCGAATAGCCACGCGTTCCCTGCGGGTAAAGGCAAGCTTCGTCCCATCGCGCAACAGACAATAATCCTTATTCATCGTCCTGATCTGCTCCATGTTGACAATGGTTCCCTTATTCAGCTTCAGAAAAGTCTTATCCAGCTTTTCCTCCAGTTCCCGGAACTGCATCCGGACACGCAGAACCCGCCCGTCTGTCAGATGAATTTCCTTTGTGTGTCCGTCGCTGACAATATAGAAAATGTCCTCCAGATATACCGTAACGGTATCGCGTTCGATGGCTAGAGACAGCGTGGGGCGCTGCCTTGACCGGAAGCTCTCAAGCCTCCGGAAAGCTTCCCCCACAGCTTCTGTCGTGGGCGGCTTCACCAGATAATGAAGAGCGTCCACAGTATAGGCGTCCACCGCATGGTCTTCGCTGTTTGTAAGAAACACGATACCTGTCTCCGGTGATAATTTCCGGATTTTAGCCGCTATATCAATGCCATTTTCTCCAGGAAAACATATATCAATAAAAGCAATATCAAAAGCAGGTAGTTCTGCCGCCGCTTTTATCAATTCCGCCCCGGAAGAAAAACACTCCGGGCACTGCGTCCCATCCCATTCCCGCCGCACACTGGTAAACTGCTACCGGGACAGGGCACTGTCGGCACAGATCGCTATACGCACGCCTCACCTCTCTGTCTGCTGTTTTTTCAGACTGCCGGAGACTTTTCCCGCAATCTGGCATCAGGCATTCTCTTCTCATAACTCTGTCTTTCACCCATCATCTTTGTATTATACCATTAAAAATATCATTTTTGGAAACCATTCGTGCGATGGTTTTGTCCAGTTGTGACGTTTAGTTACTGGTCACAACCCGACCACGCACTCCGCCAGAAGCGCTGAGAGAATCTCCATTTCTGATAAGAATCTTCACTGTTTTTTTATTTTTATGCCGCAACTTTGCATCTTGCACATCCCTTGTTTTCTTTTTCCATTTATGCTATGATGAGTGCCATATTCATCTGTTGCCCAAATGAGCAGGTGACAGTGAAAAGACTTATACGCGATGCACAGAACCAATTTCCATACCCGTGCATCACTGAGAATGGAGTAATGCTATGGATTTCATGAATAATTACGACGATGAGTATACCTATGAGTCCCGGCCTGGACGCAAACGCGGCCCGATGGCGACTGCGGCGATCGTACTCGGCGTCCTCTCGATCACGCTGAGTTCAATCCTGTATGTTGCGCTTCCCTGCGGAGCGATCGCGGTGATCTGTGCGATTCTCTCCCGGGATAAGCACTCCATGCCGGGACGCAGCAAGGCCGGAATGATCTGCGGCATCATCGGCATGGTCGCGACGACCGTGATCACCGTATCCGCATTCCGCTACGTTCTGACCACGGAGGAAGGGCGCTCCTATCTGGAATATTATTACCGGATTTATACCGGAGATTACGATTTCGATCTGGACGAGGCGTTTGATGAGATGTTCCCGTTCTTTTACGGCTCAGAAGGTTCTGAAGACGACGGCTCCGATGAGATGGAAATACCTGGCTCTGACGGTTCCCAGGGCGATGACTTTGGAGGTTACGATAACGGAAGTTCGGACGATCAAGAGAATTCCGGGGAGCAGCCAGACGGTTCTGCCCCGCAGCAGGATAATCCCGCAGAGGAAGGAGGCTTCATCTGATGGAAAAACCGGATACAAAAGAACTGAAATGGTACGCGCGCAGCGTCCTGAACGGAAAACACGCATCGCTGGCCGGGATCACCCTTCTGCTCACGGCCCTGAATCTGCTGCTTGGCTTCCTTTCTCTGGAAGCGGCGCCCTATAGTTCGACGATCCTTGGCATCCTGCTTTACTTTGGATGCTCGATCCTGGTCAATATGATTTGCTATATTCTGCTGGCCGGGCTTTATGGTATCTACCTGGATATCTGTAACAACCGCTCCTACCGCTGGACGGATCTGTTTTCCGGTTTTACGCGGCATCCGGAGCCGGTCGCGATTTACTCTCTTGTACAGTACGCGCTGGCTTATATCTGTACGCAGATCGGCGTCTGGTGGCTGAGCGAAGCACTGAACCTGCTGTTTTACGGGGATATTGGGAGCTTCCTGCCGGCGACCATAGTTGCTGTCGTCGCGGTCATACTGTACGTTTTCCTGAAGATTTCCCTCTCCATGGTGCTGTTTGTCCATGCGGACAACCCGGATCTGTCTTTCCGGGATATGCTCAAAGAAGGCTGGCAGCTCATGAATGGATATCGGCTGCGTTTCTTCTATCTGGGACTCTCCTTCATCGGACTGATTCTTCTGGGCTTCCTTTCCTTCGGGATCGGATTTCTGTTCGTAGAACCGTATATTTACACGACAGAGGGGTATTTTTATAAGAAACTCTCCGGTCATTGAAATCATCTGCCATAACATAGCCAGATTTCCGCGTATTAACGCGCAAAAAAGCAGCATAACTGTGACGTTACCGTACAGCTACGCTGCTTTTTTACCCTTATTCTTTCTCAAACAACACATCCATCAGCTTATACCCCTCTGGACGAAAGATCCCGCTCTCTTTTGCGGTGCGCTCACAGTAAAGAGCTCCCTCCCCCAGTGATTTCGTGCTGTCATACAGCAGGTACGGGATCGGGTCAGAGGTATGTGTGCGGATGCGGATCGGGGTCGGATGATCCGGCATGACCAGCATCCGGTATGGCTCGCCGGAAGCGTCCAGCTGTTCCTTCACAATGCGGATGATCCGTTGATCCAGGTTCTCAATCGCCTGGATTTTACGCTCCAGACTGCCCTGATGCCCCATCTCATCCGGCGCCTCCAGATGCACATAAGCAAAATCCGCGCCATCCTTCAGAAGGGCGTCCACTGCCGCCTGTGCCTTGCCCTCGTAATTTGTATGCAGGCCGCCATTCGCCCCTTCGACCTGAATCACCTGCATCCCGGCGCCAATCGCGATTCCCTTCAGCAGATCGACCGCGGAAATCATCGCGCCCTTTTTGCCATTCTTTTTCTCAAAGGAATCGACCATCGGCTTCGTGCCCGCGCCCCAGAACCAGCAGCTGTTCGCTGGATTCAGACCTTTTGCTTTGCGCGCCAGGTTGATGGGGTGATTGACCAGAATCTCATAGCTGCGCTTCTGCATCGCAAGAAGCGTCAGATCCGCCGGAAGATACGGCCCGATCACCTCGGTCAGATGGTCATGCGGAGGCGTCAGGTCCTCGACGCGTCCGTTTGCCCAGATCACGCAGTGGCGGTAGCTCGTCCCCACGTAGAACTGATAGGTTTCATTCTGCAGCTCATCCTGCACCGCTTTCAGCAAAACCGCGGCGTCCTCCGTGCTGATCTCTCCGGAACTGTGATCCAGAATGTGTTTCTGCCCGTACACATTTTCCTCTTCCGAAAGTGTTACCAGATTGCAGCGCATCGCGACGTCTGTATCTTTCATGTCCACACCGATACTCAATGCTTCCAGCGGGGAACGCCCAGTGTAGTATTCGCGCGGATTGTAGCCGAGAACGGCAAGGTTCGCCGTATCGCTGCCCGGCGCCATGCCATCCGGGATCGTCTGCACCAGTCCCACTTCTCCGGTCGCAGCCAGCGCATCCATCGCAGGCGTCACTGCCGCCTCTAAAGGGGTACGCCCGCCAAGCGCCTCCTGCGGTTCATCCGCCATACCGTCGCCTAAAAGTACGATATATTTCATTTTAAATTTCCACCCTTCATTTCATAACTCATCCGCGGATGCGAATCATCCCCAGGAGCTGTCCACCCAGCTTCGCCGCGCATGCCTGATAGTCTGCCTCGGACATCACCGGTGTGATAAAGCCATATTCGCCCGGAAGCTCCGCGTCTACCACAGAAACAGCGCCAAATACGCTCTCTACGTCTTCTCTCTCGTTTTTATCTCCTTTGACGCGGATGAAGAACTGCTTCCTGGTCTCTGCTACCGGCTGCAGCTCCTGCTTTTCGGAGCTCCATTCGGACATCACGCTGCGCCCCAGCGTCTGCGCCTCTTCGATCACATCCGCTACCACTGCGCTCGCGGTCGCCTCTTTCCCGGCTCCCTGACCGTAGAACATTGCGTCGCCAAGCATCGTTCCATGCACGAAAATCGCGTTAAATACGCCATTCACCAGATAAAGCGGATCGTTCTTCTGTACCAGGAACGGCGCTACCATTGCCAGGACATGCTCGCCTTCTTTTCGGCTGTGTGCCAACAGGCGGATCGCCATCCCCAGCTCTTTCGCGTAACGCACCTCCGCCGACGTGATTTTCGAAATTCCTTCCGTATAAATATCAGAAAAGTCAACCCGTTTCCCATAAGCCAGAGAAGAAAGAATCGCCAGCTTGCGGCAGGCGTCATGACCCTCCACGTCCGCCTCCGGATTGCGCTCCGCATAACCCTTTTCCTGCGCTTCGTGCAGAACGTCGTCAAACTCCGAGCCTTCGTCCATCATTTTTTTCAGGACATAGTTCGTCGTACCATTGACAATACCCGTAATCTCATCCAACTCATCTGAACAGAGCGAGGTTCGCATCGGCCGGATAATCGGGATCCCGCCCCCGCAGCTCGCCTCGAACAGATAACTTACCTGATGCGCTTTCGCAATCTCCAGCAGCTCTGTACCATGGCGCGCGACCAGCTCCTTATTCGAAGTGCAGGCGCTCTTACCCGCCTCCAGCGCACGCTTTGTAAACGGATAAGCCGGATTCAGGCCTCCCATCGTCTCGACCACGATGCGGACCTCCGGGTCATTGAGAATCACGTCATAATCATGCACCAGCTTTTTCTGCACCGGATCGCCCGGGAACTCCCGCAGATCCAGCACGTATTTCACCTGAATATCCACGCCTGTCTTTGCCAGAATACTGTCGTGGTTTGTCTCCATTACCTTTACTACTCCGGAACCCACTGTCCCGTAGCCCAAAACCGCTACTGCTACCATATTTCCTCCTCATATAAAGTCGTTCCACTGTCTGTTCCGAGCCCTGAAATTGCTCTCCCAACAGTCCGTGATTTACTCACGTGCCAGTATTTTCAGGTACTGCACACCGTCTTTTGCCTCGATTGTCTCTATCATATTCGAGAGATCGCCAGTCGCCGGGAGCACCTCTATGCTGAGTGTCAGCATCGCAACACCGTTTGTCGGTATACTCTGATGAATTGTCAATATATTCGCCCGATACTCTGCTACCACATGGAGAACGTCC
This sequence comes from Clostridiales bacterium, assembly GCA_020860365.1. GTDB lineage: Bacteria > Bacillota > Clostridia > Lachnospirales > Lachnospiraceae > Choladousia. The sequence continues at coordinate 9,334 of JAJBUL010000195.1, forward strand.
GAGAGAAGTCCCGGCTCGTCATGCATCTGCATCAGGAATGTAAAGGTCTTGCCCTTTACATTGTCACGAAACGGAAAAATATCTTCCTTATATTTATAGAAGGAACTCCGGCTGATCCCTACTGCGTCCGCAGCCTCCTGTACGGTAGCCGCACGACCGGTCTCAAGCAGCCGCTTCGCCTCCACGACCTTCATCAGAACTTCCGGCACCGCCTTTTCCTTTACCACATAGTATTTTGATCCGTCCGACATTGTCTTATCCTCCTGACCAACTCTTTTTCGCGTGAATACGTGAAAAAACTGCCCAAGAAGCATGGCAGTTTTCGTATTCAACGTGTTTGCGGCAGAAAAACATTTGTATACCACGGAGGGAATCTTACCACACTTTCCCTGGCAATGCAAGTAAAAGTTATCCCATCCCCAGCAAAAGGCCGATCACCCGCACAATCCCCTCTCCTGAATGATTTACGGAATCTGTTGTCAATTTTTGATTATAACGCTCCTGTGTTTACCTGTAAAGTTAAAACTACCTCTTTAACGTAAAAATGCCGCCCCAGGATAAATCCGGGGACGGCAATCATCGCATAGAGATCCTTTTATTACTTCTGTCTGAAAATCAGCTTAAATACCTTCCGCACAAACGGCTGGATGAAAAACAGCTGACTGAAAAACGCAAACGGGAAGTTATAACATACCAGCTTCAGCCAATTTGCCAGAAATGTCAGAATATGGAAGCCGTTGTAATACGGGTAATAAAACAAAGCTGCAAGAAAGCTCATCGTCGGTACCATCAGGCCAACCGTGGCGCAGATCACCGCGCTCTCAAAAATGACCGGATGCGTTTCCTTTGGATTGAAATTCATGCAGGCCAGCTTAAAGGAACATGGGCTTCCCAGCACACACTCCAATACGTAGGCAAAGCAGAATTCGATCAGAATCAGCGCCCAGATGGGAAGCATGCGCCCGAACATATAGACGCCGCCCTGCGCCTGGATGGCGTGAAGCACACTGTCTGCTCCGGTCACTTCCATAAGTGTCGCGCCATTGATCACATAGAGACTGTAAAATACATACCCGTGTACGGTAATAATCACGGTGATGAGTGCGAAAATCATTCGCTGAAACTGGTTTTTCGGCATTTTCTTTCTCTCCTTTTCTCAACTGTTCCTCTGAAACCTGCTTTGCCAGAACATCCATTGATTTTTGGGGAACAAAAAACACAAGCATGCTATGCGTCTGATCCACTTCGCCTTCTATCGTCCCGTGATCAGATTTATGTGCATAGCACTACTTGTGTCGTTCCTTTGTGATTCAATTGTATCTAAGCAAAACTATCGGGAATTATATCCTTTTTTTACCGCAAATTCAAATGGAAATTTTTTACAAAATTTTCTTTCTTCACACTTTCCACAGGCTGTGCAGATTGCAGTATGCGTATACCGCTTCCACCTCGTCACCTTCACAAAGTGCAAAGCATGCGGACGGCTTCTCTCCCGGCTTCAGCTCCCGGATCTGAACACCCTCTCTGGTCTGAAGAGCAATCCACTCAATGTAATGCTCCGGAAGCATCGGGTGATCCACAGAACCTACGTTGACCTTCACAAGATTCCCTTCTACCGTATATACCGGTACATGCTTCTCCGCGGCGGCATCCGTCGTGCCGGGGATGAGCTCCTTCATCTTCTGACCACAACATACCAGCGGCGTCCCCTGATCTTTCACCTTCATAGCAATATTTCCACAGGCTTCACAGACATAAAATTTCAATTCCATAATAAAATTTCTCCTTTCTGAATCAATTTATACTTTTTCATACGATCTGCGCGGCAGAGCTACAGATCTGTTCAGAACAGTGCCATCAATCTGCGCAGTGTCCATGCCTGCACTCATGACCTTCCTCATGATGATGTTCACCGCATCCGCCTTCATGATGGTGCCCTTCTCCATGATGGCTGCACTGCACATCCGGCACGTACTCCAGTGTCCCAGCGAGCAGTGCTTCTACTGCAGCGTCTGCATCGCCATTTACCCCGCCATACAGGCGGATTCCTGCGGAAGCAAGAGCAGCCTGCGCACCGCCACCAATTCCGCCGCAGATAAGGACATCCGTCTGCAGAGCATTGAGAACCTCCGCCAATGCGCCGTGTCCTTTCCCATTTGTACTGACTACCTCAGAGGAAATGATCTTCCCATCCTCCGTGTCATAAACCTTAAACTGTTCTGTGTGACCAAAATGTTGAAAAATCCGGCCATCCTCATAGGTAACCGCAATTCTCATAACCATTTCCCCTTTCGTTCTCTGATAGGTCTGATAAATCACCTGCTTATAGCAGCCATTCCTCTGACAGAACTGATTGCTGCCGTCACATGGCCGGCATTCCCCGCCCTCAATCCGCAGCGGCAAGCCCTCCACCAGCGCATCCGCCAGCTTTCTGCGGGCAGAGTCATAGATCTTCTGCGCCGTCGTCCGGGCAACCTGCATCCGCTGACTGCACTGCTCCTGAGACAGGCCCTCCCTGTCAATCAGCTGAACCGTCTCGAATTCATCAACTGTCAGGATGACTGGCTCCTTCCCCTCGGAATCTCTCACCGGAATAAACTCTACCGTCTGCGGAAAATGGCAGATCGTCCTGCATTTGGTCGGCCTTGACATCTGAATACCTCTCTCAACCGTAACTGTTCCATATCTTCACAATCCGGTATGTTATAAACATGTAATTTCTCTACCTGTGGGACAGTATACCTCAGTTTTTAGCATATGTCAATAATTATTGTTGACATATGCCGGAAATAATGGTATTGTTTTCACGTCTGTTTTATGATATTCTTAACAGGAACATTCACCGAATGTTCATTGCCAGTACGGGTATCATGGTAGGAACTGTGAAAATACAAAACGGTTACTACCGGCAAATATCATAATTATCAGCGAAAAATCAGAATCGAGGTGAAAGAACATGAAGTATATCTGTGATGTTTGTGGTTATGTATATGACGAAGAGGTTGGCGATCCGGACAATGGTATCGCTCCCGGCACAAAATGGGAGGATCTTCCCGAAGACTGGGAATGTCCACTCTGCATGGTTGGCAAAGATCAGTTCAGCCCGGCAGAATAATCGTTTCGAACACTTTGAATCAGACAGGGGGGGGAGCTTTTGCCCCCTGTTTGTCATAATCAGCACAAAAGAAGGAGGCGCATTCTATGGACAGCGATCGTATCCGTCAGCAGTTTGCTTTCTGTCTGGAAATGGATAAGGAAAAAAAGGTCGGCCGACAGACTTATCTCTCGGACGGAGTCCGTAAAGAAAATGATGCCGAACATGCGTGGCACATGGCAGTCATGACGCTCATTCTCAGCGAATATGCCAACGAGGAGATCGATGTGCTGCGCACAATCAGTATGTTATTGCTCCATGACGTTGTAGAGATTGATGCGGGCGACACCTACGCCTACGATGAAGAGGGAAAAAAGACACAGCGCCAGCGTGAACTGGCCGCTGCTGACCGACTGTATGGCCTGCTTCCTTCAGATCAGGCCAAAAAGATGCGGGCGCTGTGGGATGAATTCGAAGCCTGCGAGACGCCAGAGGCAAAGTTTGCACGCACAATGGATAACATCCAACCCGCCATGCTGAACGCTGCCGCCGGCGGAAAAGCCTGGGGAGAGAAGGGCGTACATCTAAGCCAGATTCTTGAGCGAAATAAGAACACCGCAGACGGTTCCGAAATGCTTTGGCACTACTCCCGCGAGAACTTTATCGAGCCAAATATAAAAAACGGGCAGATCCAAAAAGACTGAATCACATCCCCGCACCAGCAATCTGCAGCAACGGATCGCTGTTCCGAATCATGAGGATAAACGGGGAAAAAGAACCACTATTGTCAGGCTGCATCCTCCGGGCGGCAGCCTGTTTTTTTCAGTTTTTCCGTTTTTTCTGTCTTTTCTTTATTGCGGGAATCCTGCACCGGATACCAGATATCTGCCAGACTTCTGCCTGCCAACGCTTCGATCCCGCGGACTTCATCCGCAAAGTAAGCTTCCAGATAGTCCCGCGTCTTTGGCAGAATTGTGCTTTTATCCGCATCCGGAACCAGATATTCGTCCCGCTTGCGCAGGTAAAACCTCTTGAAGCATTCGTAAGCGGTCAAAAACCAATATGGCAGCACCACAAACTCATAAAAGCCATAATGAAAACCTTTTATAATCTGTAAAGCTTTCGCAGCCTGGCTGGATATGGCCCGCTCATTCCCTTCATTTGCGCGGATTGAATAATCCAGATTCTCATCCTCTCCGATTCCGATGAAGTCGAATATATCCTGACAGACTGATTTTTCATCCCGGACAAATTCCTCAAAAAAAACAAAACACATGTTTTCCTTCGGAAAGTGCTCCAGATATTCCTGAATACAGGTATAATAGCAGCTCTGAGAAAACACCAGGTATTTCAGGCGCTGTCTCATAATCCTGTTTTCCTGTTCTTTATCGTCAAGCACAGAATGGACATATCGGTCAAACGCTTCCGCGTGCCCGTACTTCTGATCCATCTCTACCATTCCGTTCGGAAGGAACCCCCGCGCGAGAAAATACTTATAAGAGGAATACGCACGATCCACCGGATTACGCATCATAAAAATCAGCTTCGTGTCCGGCGAAAAATCGTGACAGATTTTTTTCGCACACCCGGTAAAGGTCAGCCCGGCATTTACTTCTCCGCAGCGTCTCGGATCATCCTTGTCAATATGACCATAATAACGCTTTTTATAATACCACTTGCGCCCAAAAAACCACAGTCCTTCGACGCGATAATACATCGGCTCCTTCACATCACGGCACAGGACGACATCCTTATGCTGCCGCAGTATCTCAAACAATGTCGTCGTCCCGCATTTTTGAAATCCCATACACAGAAATTCAGGATTCCTGCCGCTTTCCTTACTGTCCATACCATGTCCTCTTTTACAAAAACGATTCCCACAGCATCATAAGTCCCAGTCCAAACAGGACAACTCCCGTCACACGATTCGTCGTCTCATCCTTCATACGATTCGAAAAAGCCGATGCAACCAGCGCAGACACCAGAGTAAACACAATGCAGAGCAGCAACGCTGGAATATAATTCGTGACATCTCCGAAATAAAAATGGGAACACGCACCGGTAAATGCAATAAAAGTCATCACAAATACGCTGGTGCCGACCGCTGTCTTCAGATCATAGCGGAGAATCGTTGTCAGGATAAAAAGCATCATCATTCCACCGCCAAGTCCCATAAAGCCGCAGTAAAACCCAATGCCTACTCCACAGATCACCGAGAGAAGCATCCGCCGGTTCGCCGGAATCTGAAAGCCAATTTTCGCCTGCTTGGTCGCGGGTAAAACAATAAAGCGAAGCCCCATCAAAGTCGTAAAAACAACGGACAGACGCCCCATCTCCAGATCCGGCATATACTGAGAAAAATAGCTTCCCAGTATCGTCATAAGAAGCACTGCCGCCACCATAACCGCCCCATGCTTGAGGTCCAGATTATCATTTTTCTTATATACATAAGTGGAAAACGCGGAAGCCAGCACGTCAGAGGCCAGCCCGATCCCCACGGATTCATACCACGGAACGCCGAGGAACGTCACCAGTATCGGGACGATCGCCGTTGTCGCTGACATTCCCGCAAACCCAGTGCCCACACCCGCTGCAATCCCGGCTGCCGCACACCCAATAACAAATCTCAACATAATCGTTTTATCCTTTATCCGTAAACCTACCTGCTATAATAAT
>JAJBUL010000203.1 GCA_020860365.1 Clostridiales bacterium
AAGATGAGGAACCAAACACCTTAGATATCATCCCCACCCCGTGAATAGTAACGATTGCAGTTCTATCTGGTACGTGCTATGATACGATATTATGTAGTACACATCTCCAGATTCGTTTTTATAAGCGGTGGAGCTGCGGTATACAGACAGATGGAGGGGAAGAGGAACGGTATGGGCAGTGTTGCGATTGTGACGGACAGTAACAGTGGAATCACGCAGGCGGAGGCAAAGAAGCTGGAAATTTCGGCGATCCCGATGCCTTTTACAATCAATGGAGAGGTATTTTACGAGGACATTAACCTGACACAGGAGGAGTTTTACCAACATCTGGAGAAGGGCGCGGAGATTTCGACGTCGGCGCCTGCGGTTGGGGATGTGACGGATCTGTGGGATTCTCTTCTGAAAGAATGCGATGAGATTGTACATATCCCGATGTCCAGCGGACTGAGCAGCACCTGCAGCACGGCGATGCTGCTGGCACAGGCTTACGAAGGCCGCGTGTTTGTGGTAGATAATAAGCGGATTTCGGTGACGCAGAAGCAGGCTGCGCTTGACGCAAAGAGGATGGCAGAAAAGGGCATGGATGCCGCGGCTATCCGTGAGAAATTACTTGCGACCAGCCTTGACGCGAGTATCTATATTACGCTTGAGACGTTGTATTATCTGAAAAAAGGCGGCCGGGTGACGCCGGCGGTGGCTACGTTGGGCTCTCTTTTACGCATCAAGCCGGTGCTGCAGATCCAGGGAGACAAGCTGGATTCTTACGCGAATGCCCGGACGAAAAAGGCTGCGCGTACGACGATGCTGAAAGCGCTCCGCAAGGATATTCAGGAGCGCTTTGGCGCAGATGAGCGGGCGGAGAATATCCAGTTTGCAATGGCGTATACAGGCGCCTATACGGATGAGATGCACGCGTGGAGACAGGAGCTGGAGAGGGCGTTCCCGAATCACGAGGCGGATATGCTGGTGGATCCGCTGTCTCTAAGTGTTGCCTGCCACATTGGACCGGGCGCGATTGGGTATGGATGTATAAAAAAACTCAGGTAATTTCCTGCATTCTTTTCAGGCACTGTTCCTTCAGAAGATCAAATGATACCGGTCCGGTCTCGAGAATTGCCTGATGAAAATTTCTGATGGTAAAGTCGTTCACGGCGTCCTCCAGTGTGTCGCGCAGGGAGCAGAAATTCAGATAACCGACATAATATTGCAGGTAGTTCGCCGGCGCTTCCAGGATGGTTGTATAGAGGGAGTCCGCCGTACTCTCTGAAAAGCCGAGCGCAGTGAGGAAGGCAGTGACCTCTTCGCGCGTGTAGCCGCGGTAATGGATTCCGATGTCGAGCAGGGAAGCCAGCCCCAGCGTGAAGGACCGGTTCAGCTGGCTGATGGAAACAGAGGTGTTCGCTTCCTCATAGAGCGTGTAAGCATACATTTCGACATAGGTAGCCCAGCCTTCGGTATAGCCTCCGATGTCCAGCAGTGTGCGGAGCAGATCGGGAGACTGTGAGAGAAAGTATACGGTCTGATACAGATGTCCCGGATAACCTTCATGCGCGAGTGTGGTATAAAGCTCGATACCGGAATATCCGCTTGCCGGGTTGATGTAAATGACATTGCTGGTGAAGTCGTCGATGGTTGGCGACAGGTAAAATGCGGGACTCAGGTAGTCCTGAAGAGACTCGTGGACGTATTTGATCTCACAGGAAACGGCTGTCAGGAGCGGAAAATCATCGGTGATCTTTGCGCGGAGGTCTTCGAGCATGGAAGCGGGATCGTTGGTGGTATTTTCCTCGTCATCTGATGCGGAGTCAGAATCTCCTGACTCTGTGAGAAGCGCTTGCATCGCTGCATAGTCTGCGACCATCCGGGTCTTGATTGCTTCTTCGATCTCTTCGATCTCCCGGCTGTCGCCGACCGTGCTTTTCACGAGGTATTTGTAGTATTCCTGTCCGTCCGGGTAATAATATAGGCCCATTTCATTGCTTCCTGTATCTTCCAGCGCGGCCAGTCCCTCCGCCAGAGTCTGGTATGCGGGCAGTACATATCCGGTCAGAATCGTTTCGTTCCGCGCTTTGTAGGAGATTTTTTCGTCGGCGGTCAGGTTGGAAATTGCGTCTATTTTTTCGTCAAATATATCAATCAGATAGTGTTCTTCTCTCTCGGCTGCGAAATCCAGACATTGTTCAATGACTTCCAGCGCACATTCATTGCCCATAAAAAGTCCGGCCTCGGATTTATCCTGCTCAAAAGACAAAAGAGAATCAAAATAATCCGGAATCTGGGAAAGCAAAGCAAGATAATCCTCGATATCCCCTTTGGTGCGGAATGCGTATTCTGCGAGCAGAATCGGGAGCTGTGCCTGTACGCCGAGTGTGGGTCCGAGAGGCTCATCGTAGAGAAGCAGATCGGCTGCTTCAAGCTCCGTTTCCAGATATATCAGAAACGCGTCATAAGTGAGCTGCCGTTCCCCGGAAAGCTTGTCATAATCAAATTCCAGCAGAGAGGAGCGGTAGTTTTCCAACACGGCATACGAAGCTTCGCACGCTTCCGTCGAAGCACTGCCGAGCGATACGTCCACATCATTCAGCCCGTACGCAGAGGGATCTGTGACTAAGTAGTGGAGGTTCAGTGTGCTTCTGGACAGCTCTTCGCGGAAAACTTCTTCCGTAAACGCGACGAAACGCTGTTCTTCGGTCAGAAGGAAAGAAGGAGGGTGCGTGACAAAATGACAGATGACGAGGGCGAGTATGGCGGCAAAAAAAGCCGGACAAAGGCTCCGGAGAATTGTGCCGGGGCGGATATTCCTGCTTCCGGAGGTTTTTTGGGGGGAATCGTCGGATGGGTTCGCAAAAAGAGTGTCTGGGGAATCCGTGGAACCGGATGCTGTCATGATGGGGGGTCTCCCTGGGGGGCTGGATGTCTGCATGAAATACTCCAGAAAAAGCTCTCAGGAAAGCTTATGCCGCGCAAGGGAGAAATATGATGTAAAGCATATGCTGTGGTGGATCACGAAAGGGAGGAGAAATAAAATAAAGTTTAAGGATGCGTGGCAAAAAAGTGAGCTTCCTGGAGTTTAATTGATTCGTGAGTGCGTGCGAAGCACACTTTTTTATGGCCAACAGAAACAGAGTGTGGTAGAATCGGTATCGGTAATAAAAGCAATGGGACGGATCCGGAGTCGGCTTATCAGGATCCGGATTGGTGTTGATGAGGAGAGGTTGGATGGACTATATTGTAAGAGCCGTGGCGGCGGATCAGCAGATTCGTGTTTTTGCGGCGACAACAAAGGATTTGGTGGAGAAGGCGCGCAGTTATCATAATACAAGTCCGGTAGCGACGGCAGCGCTCGGACGGCTTCTGACTGCGGGAGCGATGATGGGAGCGATGATGAAGGGCGAGAAGGATCTTCTGACGCTGCAGATAAGTGGGGATGGGCCAATCGGCGGGCTCACGGTTACGGCGGATTCTGCGGCAAATGTGAAAGGGTATGTGAACAATCCGGGCGTTTACCTGCCGGCGACGGAAAAGGGAAAGCTGGACGTAGGCGGCGCGGTTGGCAGTGGTGTTCTGCGTGTGATTCGCGATCTTGGTATGAAGGAGCCTTATATCGGGCAGAGTGCGCTGCAGACCGGAAAGATCGGGGATGACCTGACCTATTATTTTGCAATGTCGGAGCAGGTGCCGTCTTCGGTAGGCCTGGGCGTGCTGCTGGAAAGAAACACCAGCCTAAAAGCGGGGCGGCTGGACGAATCGTCGAAAGAGCCTCTGACGCTGGAAGGAGATCTGGCTGAGGTGGGAAGGGTTCGGCAGGCAGGCGGTTTTATCATTCAGCTGATGCCGTTTACGCCGGATGATGTGATCGATCGGCTGGAGCGAAAGCTGGCCGAGGTACGTCCGGTTACCGCGATGCTGGACGCGGGAATGAGTCCGGAGCAGATTCTGGAAGAGCTGCTTGGTGAATTTCATCTGGAGATTCTGGACAAAATACCGACACAGTATCACTGCGACTGCTCACGCGAGCGGATTGAGCGCGTGCTGATCAGTCTGGGGAAGAAGGAGCTGGAGGAAATGATCGCGGATGGGGAGCCAATCGAGGTGAACTGTCAGTTCTGTGATAAGAAGTATAAGGTGCGTGTGGAGGAATTGCGTGAGCTGCTGAAGATCAGCCAGCGCCCATGAAGGTACCGTTCGTTTCGGTTTGGACGGTCAGGAACGGGAAACGCACGGTCAGATTTAGTGAAATATGCCAGATGACAGATGCAGGCGTGCCCAATAGCACGATCAGAAGGAGAAGACGATGAAGGACGGTTTCATAAAGGTGGCGGCGCTGTCCCCGGAAATTCGGGTGGCGGACTGTATTTTTAATACGGAAAGCATTTGCGCCGGGATTGACGAGGCAGTGCGGGAGCACGCGAAAATTCTGGTGTTTCCGGAGCTTTGTATCACAGGCTATACCTGTGGGGATTTGTTTTGGCAGGAGACGCTGCTGGGGGCCGCGCGGCGGGCGCTGGCAGAGATGGTCGCTTATTCCGCGGGAAAGGACGCGCTGATCTTTGCTGGTCTGCCGTTGGAAAAGGATGGGAAGCTGTATAATGTGGCGGCAGCATTTTCAGATGGCGAATTGCTGGGCTTTGTGCCGAAACGGTGCCTTCCGAATTACAATGAGTTTTACGAGGCGAGACATTTTACACCCGGAAGCGAAACCGTTTCGTATGTGGAGTTTGGTGGCAAGGCAGTACCGTTTGGGATGAATCTGCTGTTTTTGTGTGAAACAAGAAGCGATACGCCACAGTTTTCGACTCTTGGGAAGAGCGGCGAATCTGTGGAAGCTGACGCTTTCCGGACGGAATTGCCAGAGGAGACGGGGCTTGTCATTGCGGCGGAGCTGTGTGAGGATCTGTGGGCGCCGAATCCGCCGAGTATCGCCGATGCACAGGCGGGAGCAAATGTGATTGTAAATCTTTCGGCGAGCGATGAGGTAACCGGAAAAAGTGACTACCGCAGGTCGCTGGTTGAGGGGCAGTCGGCGCGGCTGCTGTGCGGTTATATCTATGCGAGCGCAGGCGAGGGTGAGTCGACGCAGGACCTGGTGTACGGTGGTCACAGTCTGATTGCAGAAAATGGGCATATTCTCGCGCAGTCTCCACGATTTGAAAGCGGAATCATTTATGCGGAGTTCGACATCAGCCGCCTTCGCGCGGAGCGCCGCAGGATGACGACGTTTCCGGCGGCAAAGGACGCTTCTGGCTGTGGGACGAGAGGCTGTGTGAGCGCGTCGGATGACGTAGCGGTGAGATATGCTCCGGAACATATGGCGGCGAGGTATGCTTTCGCGTGTGCATCAGGGACTTATGTGAAAATCCCGTTTCATTTATATATGGAAGAAACTCCTCTGACCCGCCGTTTCGATCCGGCGCCGTTTGTGCCGGCGGGGGAAGCAGATCGCGGTCGCAGATGCGAGGAGATTCTGATGATTCAGGCGCTCGGTCTGAAAAAACGAATGCAGCATACCGGCGCAAAGAGCATTGTGGTCGGGATTTCCGGGGGTCTGGATTCGACTCTTGCGCTGCTGGTGATGACGAAAGCCTGTGATTTGCTTGGAATACCCCGAGATACGATGACAGCTGTGACGATGCCCGGGTTTGGCACAACGGATCGCACATATCATAATGCCTGCAGCCTTACAAAGAGTCTGGGGGCGAAGCTGTTGGAGGTGGATATCCGGGATGCTGTAAAGATTCATTTCCGCGATATCGGGCAGAATCCGGAGGTACACGATGTGACCTATGAGAATTCTCAGGCGCGGGAACGGACGCAGATACTGATGGATCTTGCAAACAAAACCGGCGGTCTGGTGATTGGCACGGGCGACATGTCGGAGCTGGCTCTGGGCTGGGCGACTTACAATGGCGACCATATGTCCATGTACGCGGTCAACTGCTCTGTTCCGAAGACGCTGGTGCGCCATCTGGTGCGTTATTATGCGGACACCTGCGGAGACCCTGTGGTGGGTGAGATTCTCTATGACGTACTGGATACGCCGGTCAGCCCGGAGCTGTTGCCGCCGCAAAACGGTGAGATCGCGCAGAAAACGGAGGATATTGTCGGGCCGTACGAGCTGCATGATTTTTTTCTTTATTATATGCTTCGCTTCGGCTATCCTCCGGCAAAAATTTACCGTGTTGCGAAGCTGGCATTTGCGGGTGCTTACGATGAGCGAGTGATTCTGAAGTGGCTGAAAACCTTTTACCGGCGCTTCTTTTCACAGCAGTTCAAACGGTCATGCATCCCGGACGGACCAAAAGTCGGAAGTGTGGCGCTCTCTCCACGCGGGGATCTGCGCATGCCGAGCGACGCCTGTGCACGCCTGTGGATGGACGAGCTGGAGCGGCTGTGAGGCGAATGATGTAAAACGGATATTTTGGAGCCGGCGAGGCAAAATGGACGAAAAACAGGTACGCTTCGATGAAAAGCTTCGACAAAAAAGGCACAAAAGCGTGTATTCGATCTTTACGGAAGACACAAATTGTAGTATACTTCTTCTATATGTTCACAGTAAGTGACACCATTGGGGGAGAAGAGAAAAATGAAGAATGAAAGATTTTGTGATTGTTATGTTAAGTACCAGAGATATGTGATTCGGATTGCTTATGAGCGGGTGAAGGATCACGAAGCCGCGGAGGATATTTCTCAGACGGTATTTCTGTCTTTTTATCAGCATATGGATAACGTAGTACCAGGTGCTGAAAAATGCTGGTTGTTTCGCTGCGCGAAAAATGCGGCGGTTGATTATATTCGGAAAATCTGCCGTAAACCGGAGCTATGGATGGATGAAGAAGTGCTGGAGAGCGCGGCCAATGGGATGCAGGGCAGTGTCGGGATGGTGGATATCTCCATGGATAATGAAGACCTGATCGTGCGGATCCTGGATGAACTGAGGGAGACGCATCCTCTGTGGTATGAGGCAGTGTATCTGATTTGTGTGGAAGAGCTTACTTATGAAGAAGCATCCAGGCAGCTCGGGGTGAAAGCGGGAGTACTGCGCTCCCGCATCCATCGCGCCCGTGTGTTTGTGCGAGAACAGTTCGGGGAGGAAGTCTGTCTGAGATATTGACCAGAGATTGCACAATCGGTTGGATATAGGCCAGAATTTCGAATGAAGAATTGCTTGAATTTTAACAATTGATGTAGTACACTAGGAAAAGTGAGGCGCAGGTTCTGTGCGGGTGCGTGAGAATTTTGGCTTCGCGTTTTTACAACTTGATAACGCAGCTGGTTCCGGATTATGCTCTGCCGGGCGCCGCTATTCGCAGTGCAGCGGAAGGACGCTAGGGCTTTTGAAATGTTTCGATGAGTCATCATCCGGCTAAGAGGGAAACAGGTGAGAATCCTGTACGATCCCGTCACTGTATTTCGGGAGTGCGGCCGATACGCCACTGGGAAACTGGGAAGGCGGCTGGCACGGAGACCGATGAGCCAGGAGACCTGCCTGCTGCATGCCATGGGACACGGATATGTCCGGAAGAGCTCGAAGGAGCTTTGCCGGGACTCGGTCGTGTTCCGGACCACGGGGAATTGGTTCGCGGATGGAGAGGAGTTGCTTGCGTGGTGGATTCAGAGCCATCGGGAAGTATACTCTTGTTTCGCTCACCCTTTTACCCTGTGTAAGAGGGTTTTTCTTGCGCGTTTAGCCGAGAAACCCTGTACCTATTATCCGGGAGAGCCACGCCATGCTAAATTGCCTTCGGCAATGGCGCGGCCTGCGTCAGAAGGGATCCACCAGCAAGCCGGTTCCCCTTATGACATATTACAGGAGGGAATCAAGATGAAAAGAAAAACACGGAAAGCTCTTGCAGTTGCGCTTGCGATGACCACTGTTTTTTCGATGGGTTCGGCAAACGTTTTTGCGGAGGAGACAACGGAAGCGGCAGCTTCGGACGAAGACCAGGCGGCCGCGGATGAGGTAGCGGCGCTGATCGACGCGATCTATGTGCAGACAAGGACGGATGACACGGACGCGCAGTGCGAGGCAGCAAAAGAAGCCTGGGATGCGCTGGCCGACGAGCAGAAGGAGCTGGTTGAGGGCGAGAATGCAGATCCGGATTATTTCGGCAGAGATACTGGCGACGCTTCCCTTGATGACGCGCGGAATCAGGACGATATCGGCGAGAATGAGATTCTGGTTGTAAGCTTTGGTACATCCTTTAACGACAGCCGTGTAGAGGACATTAAAGCGATCGAGGATGCGATTGCTGAGGCGTATCCGGACTGGTCGGTAAGAAGAGCGTTTACCGCACAGATCATCATTAACCATGTGCAGTCCCGCGACGGCGAGGCGATTGATAATGTAGAGCAGGCGCTGGAGCGCGCGGTTGCGAACGGCGTGAAGAATCTGGTGATTCAGCCGACCCATCTGATGCATGGTGCGGAATATGATGAACTGGTTGAGGCGGTTGAGGAATACGCAGATCAGTTTGAGTCTGTGACAGTCGCGGAACCGCTGCTCGGCGAGGTAGGCGACGACGCTACAGTTATCAATGAGGATAAGGCGGCAGTGGCCGAGGCAGTGGTAGCTGCCGCTGTAGAGAGCTATGCGTACGACACTCTGGAAGCAGCGGCAGAAGACGGCACCGCGATCGTACTGATGGGACATGGTACTTCCCATACCGCAAAGGTTTCCTACAGCCAGATGCAGACCCAGATGGAAGAGCTGGGCTATGAAAACGTATTTATCGGTACGGTAGAAGGCGAGCCGGAGGAGACCGCATGCGAGGCAGTCATTGAGTCTGTTTACGCGGCTGGCTACACAAAGGTGATCCTGCGTCCGTTGATGGTAGTGGCAGGCGACCACGCAAATAACGACATGGCTGGTGAGGATGAGGATTCCTGGCTGAGCATGTTCAATGCGTCCGGTTATTTTGAGAGTGTAGATACGCAGATCGAAGGCATGGGAAGAATCGAGGCAGTTCAGGAGCTCTATATCGAGCACACAGCGGCGGCGATTGAATCCCTGGGACTTGATGGCAGTGCAGATACGGATGAGGCGGAGGATGCGACTGAGACGGCTGCTCTGGCAGATGGCGTATACACGGTGGATTTTGACACCGACAGCAGTATGTTTCACGTAAATGAGGCTCTGGACTGCAAGGCGACCCTGACCGTCGAGAACGGCGAGATGACTGTCCATGTATCTCTGGTATCTCAGAGTATTGTGAACCTCTATTACGGGCTGGCTGCGGATGCTGAAACAGAAGGTGCGGTTCTGCTCGAGCCGACGATTGATACGGTTACCTACAGTGATGGCACGACCGAAGAAGTCTATGGCTTTGATATTCCGGTACCGGCACTCGATGAAGAATATGATGTGGCACTGATCGGGACAAAGGGCGTATGGTATGACCATAAGGTCAGCGTCTCCAATCCGGTAGCGGCAGAGTAAATGTCAGCGGATACGTGCTGTAAAGTATATAAAAACGGAGTTATGTGGCAACAGCAGTGAATAGCCGCTGAGAAACGGCAAGTGTCGTTTTCTATAGATATCAGATAATCTGCCCTCGCTTTTTCTGCGGGGGCAGAAACCTTTTTATGCGTAGGGCTGCGAGAGGAAATTAGCAGCTTTGTTGTTTGCGTCTGGCACAGGCGAGTAGGAGGCAGAATGTCGCCCCTGCTCGATTACCTGAGCGTGAGCAGTGAAGCGGGAATTGCAGGATATCGGAGGATGGTTATGAAGAATAGAAAAGCTTTTTTTGCGGGAATCGTTTTTGCTTTGCTGATAACAGTCGGAATGACATCAGGGGTATATTGGGTCTGCCCGGTGAATACTCTGATTGTGTCAGCCTCCGGGAATTCCGATGATTCGGGAGAAAGGGACGCGGATGAGAGTACGGACACCATGATAACTGCGGGCGATCTGGGACTGGCAGACGGGTGCTATTGGATTGACGTTACACTGAGCGGCGGCTCCGGGAAAGCTTCGGTCGAGAGTCCGGCGACGATTGCGATTGAGGATGGACAGGTAATCGCGACGATTGTTTTCAGTAGTAGTTATTATGATTATATGCTGGTTGACGGGGAACGGTATGAGCCAGTGAATACGGAAGGAAATTCTGTTTTTGAGATTCCGGTTGACGGCTTTGATTATGAGATGGCAGTCACCGCGGATACGACCGCGATGAGTACGCCGCATGAGATTGAATATACGCTGTACTTTGATTCTGCAACGATCTGTGGGGTAGATTTGGACGAAGATACAGATGACATAGAAAACACGAAAACGAATGATGTGGATGCCGCAGAGGGCGGGAATGGTACCTCATATGCAGAAGATGGGGATAGAGACGTCGAGATGGATGAAGCAGATGGGAATACGGATAAAAGTGATACGGAAGAAACATCTGCAGTTGGGACAACCGCGGAAAGTATGTATACACAGGAAACGGATATGAGTGATGCCGATACAAGTGAAAATGGAGAACGGAATTATCCTTCCGGTGAGGACTGGTGCGGCTTGACCTGGGGGAGCAGCCTGGAGCTTCTGTATGCGGAAATGTTCACGGTGGATTATTACGAGGGCGGCTATGCGCGGATTGTCATTGCGGATGAGGATGTGTTCCTTGTGGTTCCGGAGGGTGCGGATGTTCCGGATGGGCTCGATGGAGAGGTGACTGTTTTGCAGCAGCCGATTGAGAATATTTATCTGGTTGCGACCTCCGCGATGGACTTTTTCTGCTCTCTGGACGCGTTGGATTCCATCCGGCTTTCCGGCACGAACGCGAGCGGCTGGTACATCGAGGAGGCGCAGGAAGCGATGGAGGCGGGCGATATCCTTTATGCGGGAAAATACAGTGCGCCGGACTATGAGCTGATCCTGGCAGAGAATTGTGGTCTGGCGATTGAATCTACGATGATTTACCACAACCCGGAGGTGCAGGAGAAGCTGGAAGCGTTTGGCATTCCGGTGCTGGTGGAGCGCTCCAGCTACGAGTCTCACCCGATGGGGCGGGCGGAGTGGATGAAGCTTTACGCGGTGCTTTTGGGAAAAGAGGAAGAGGCAGAGGAGATTTTCAACGAGCAGGTTGCGCGTGTGCAGGAGGTGGAGGCTTCCGAATCACTCGACAAGACGGTCGCGTTTTTCTATATCACCTCGACTGGCAGCGTGAATGTCCGCAAATCCAACGTTTATGTGGCGAAAATGATTGAACTCGCGGGCGGCACTTATATTTTTGACGACCTGGGCGAGGATGACAGTGCGGTTTCGACGGTGAACATGACGATGGAAGAATTTTACGCACAGGTGATTGACGCAGACTACATCATTTACAACAGCACCATTGATGGTGAAATCTATACCCTTGACGAATTGTATGGGAAAAGTGCGCTGCTGGCGGATTTTAAGGCAGTGCAGGAGGGGAACGTCTGGTGTACGGGGAAAAATCTGTTCCAGGAGACCACGAGCCTCGGTGATCTGATCGTAGAGATTCATACGATTCTGACGGATGAGGATGTAGAGGACAGTGAGCTGAATTATTTGCACCGGATTACGGAATGAGAAATTGTTTTTGAAAAGGCTGAGCTTTCCAGGTCAGCAGTTGTTCATGAGACGATCACTTCAGAATAGAAAACCGGAATTTAGCGCAGAAAAATTGCGAAAATACCTTAGGCGCAACAGGAAAAGTCGCATCACGCAAAGACGAAGTTGCCTGATGTGTACCCCTCATGCTATTAGATCCTGTATACTGTGTAAAAATAAATCAGGAGGTGACGTATTTATGATTCATGTTGCGATTGTGGGAACGGGCGCAATTTCAAGAACGCATATAGAAGGATTGCTTACCTTTCCGTCAAGATGTCAGATTGTGGCGCTATGTGATATATACCCGGAAAAGGCGGAAGCTGTAAAGAGGGATTTTCAGCTGGACGCAAGGGTATTTGCTGATTATCAGGATATGCTGGCCAGCGAGAGTTCGATTGATCTGGTACATGTGTGTACGCCGCCATATATGCATGCAAAGATATCGATAGATTCGATGGATGCCGGGTGTAATGTATTAGTGGAGAAGCCAATGACAACCTGTCTGTCAGAATGTGACCAGATGCTGGAGGCACAGAGAAGAAATCAGGTGTCGCTGGCCTGTATTGCACAGAATCGATTTCGAAATTCTATCTACAAGCTGAAAAAAACTCTTGAGAGTGGTATCCCCGGGAGGCTGTGTCATGCGCAGGTGAATTCCTTCTGGTGGAGAGGGCACAGCTATTATGACCTGTGGTGGAGAGGACTCTGGGAAAAGGAGGGCGGAGGCCCGACCCTGAATCATGCGGTACATCATATTGATATGTTGAACTGGCTCGAAGGAGACTTGCCAGATGAGGTGTTTGCATTTCTGGCGAATACCTGTCATGACAATTCAGAAGTAGAGGATCTGTCGACCGCGTGTCTAAGATATTCAGATGGCACTCTGGCACAGGTGACCAGCTCTGTGATACATCATGGAGAGGAACAGGGAATTATTTTGCAGTGTGAGAACGCAAAAATTTCCGCTCCATGGGATGTCCGCGCGGAGGTATCAAGGTCGAATGGCTTTCCGGAAACGGGAGGCAACCCGGAACTGAGCGGGAGGCTGGAGCACTTTTATCAGGGACTGCCGGATTTGCAGTATGAGGGTCACACGGGAGAGATTGATGATGTGCTTCGGGCGTTGGAGAATGGTAATGCGCCATTGATTACTGGTGAAGACGGACGAAGGACGGTTGAACTGATTACCGCCATATATAAGTCCGGATTTACCGGTAGCAAAGTGAAGCTTCCCATCTTGCCGGAGGATTCTTTTTATACCTTTGAAGGGATCTTGAAAAATGCCGTTCGTTTTCATGAGAAGAAAACGGCGGTTGATAATTTTGCGGATCAGCAGATTACGGTAGGCAGTTATCAGTGAGCAGAATTGGAGCGTTCAGAGAGAGAATCAAGCTGATATTGCTTTGGCGAGATACCGGTTTGTTTGGAAAATGTACGGGAAAAATTGGAATAATTGTTGAAGCCTGACTGGAAGCAGACATCATAAGGGGAGTTACCCTCGCGCAAAAGTTTTTGCGCGAGGGTAACTCTTTTTGCAATAATATATTGCTGAAGAGAGGTACACGCAATTTTCCGGAAGCATCGGCTCAGGTAGATCTCATTGTAATGAAGTTCTTCTGAAAGCTTTTGAAGGGAAAGATCTTCCGTAAGGTGATTATCAATGTAGGCGAAGGTTCTCGAAACCAGATCCGGCATGATATTGGTGCTTTGGGCTTCTGAAAAACTGGGCAGCGATCTGCTGACCAAAACAAGGAGCAGCTTTACATAAGCTTCAATCAGAATATCGTCTCCAAAATGGGAACGAGTCAGTGCCTGTTCTAATGCTTTGGAATATTCCAAAAACGTATCACACTCCTGTTCGTTCAGGTGTGTCAGACTGATTTTTCCGGCTTGAGTATGTCGAAAACAGATAGAGAAATCGGTATCTGGGCTGGAATAATGATTCAGAGCAGATTCACGTATGTTAATGACAACACGGTCATAGACATTCGGAGTGAGCAGGACACCGTGATGAAATTCATGGGCATCCACGCAGACAAGATCACCATGCCCTAATGTCTTGCCATCTCCTTCTGAATAAAATCTGAGGCTGCCAGAAAGAACCAGAAGAATCTCATATCCATCATGACAGTGCAAACAATGGCGGGGATCAATTGGCGTAGAGAAGGTTTTGCATTCACAAACCACATCATCTTTCAGCGTAGTCAGTATTTTGTGATACGGATGATTCATCACGCACACCTCCTTTCCCTGATTGATTTTGAAACAGTATAGCAAACTGACAGATGTTTTGCAAATAAAAGAAGAAAAGAATGCATATTTTTTTCGATAATCGAATGGAAAACAGAGATAGATGGGCAAGTTGCATAACGCAAAGAAAATGTTGTGTCACGTGTATTTGACGCGCGAATTATCTGATAGAATGGGAAGCACAAAGAGTGGCGGCGCTATGGAAACAAAGTAAAAACAGTAAAGAAAGGAGAGCAGATGAAAACACGGAATCTAAAGCGCACATGGGTGAAGATATGGAATTACAAGTGGCTGTATCTTATGCTGCTGCCTGTAATCGCATATTATGTTGTGTTCAAGTATGTTCCCATGTACGGAATCACCATCGCATTTAAAGATTATAATGTTTTTAAGGGAGTGTTTGCAAGTGAGTGGTGTGGGCTGGAGGTTTTTCAGAAAATATTCGCGAGTAAGAATTTCTGGAGGGCAATAAAAAACACTTTGCTTCTGAATCTGCTGACTCTGGCGGTCACCTTTCCACTGACAGTTATTGTATCTCTGATGCTGAATGAGGTACTCAGTACGAAATTTAAAAAGGTCACGCAGTCTATTTTGTATCTGCCGCACTTTATATCCTGGGTTGTAGTGGCAGGAATTGCAACGAATCTTTTTTCGCAGCAGAGCGGGACAATCAATTTGATGCTGTCTTCTGTTGGCCTGGAGAAAATTCCGTTCCTGAGTGATACTACGTGGTGGATCGTCGTATACTTGATCTGCAATGTCTGGAAGGAGCTGGGATGGGGAACGATTATCTACCTGGCTGCGCTGACAGGTGTGGATGAAACGCTTTATGAGGCGGCCTATCTGGATGGTGCAAGTAAATTTCAGCGGTTGATTTATGTCACACTTCCGGCTATCAAATCAGTGATTGTGACAATGCTGATCCTTCAGATTTCTAAGATGATGACGATCGGCCTCGATGCGCCGCTGCTTCTCGGAAACGATAAGGTAATGTCAGTATCAGAGGTAATCAGTACCTATACTTACCGGCTTGGTATTGAAAGTGCGAAATACAGTGAATCCACAGCAATCGGCCTGTTTCAGTCAGTGGTGAATATTATCATACTAGTATAGCGTTTCAATCATTTTTTTAGTTATCACTGTAGTGCTATGGTGCCC
>JAJBUL010000073.1 GCA_020860365.1 Clostridiales bacterium
CGCAGCGTTCAATAATCTGCCACAGCAGCTGGCCTTCTTCTTTCTGGATCAGAAGATCCGAGTCAATGAAATCATAACCGAGTACTTTGGCGAGAACGATGCCTACTGTGCTTTTTCCGGCACCGGGCATTCCGATTAATGTAATATTATTCATTTTTTTCTTTCCAGATTTTTATGTATATGAAAGTTGTAACGATGCAGATACCACCATATTTCACCATATATCTATGCCAATGTGGTTGCCTGGCTCGCTATTTTGTGGGTATAAAAGAAAATGGAAAACGTGCGGGGTTTTTAAGAAAAGAAAACCCCAAGTACCCCGAGCAGCCCGTTGCTGGCAAGCCCCATAATGATCCCAGCGAGAAGAACGCCGAGTATTACGGCGAAAATGGTGGATTTGAAATCCATCTTCAGAATGCTGGCTGCGAGTGTGCCGGTCCATGCGCCTGTACCTGGAAGCGGGATGCCGACAAAAAGCAGCAGAGCGACAAATAGGCCCCTTCCGGCTTTGGCCTGCAGCTTCTGTCCGCCCTTTTCTCCTTTCTCCAGAAAAAATGTAAACAGCTTTCCGATCAGAGGCTTATCCTGCCCCCAGACGAGAACTCTGCGGGCGAAAAGATAGATGATGGGAACAGGAAGCATATTTCCGATGATTGCCACAATGTAGGTTGGTACGGTTGGCAGTCCGAAAAGTACGCCGTAGGGAATTGCCCCGCGCAGCTCGATCAGGGGAAGCATGGAAATCAGAAACACAATCAGATAACTTTTCATAGAAAACAGAATCTCCTTTATAAATGGTCAGATGAAAAATTTCCCTACCAATATAACAGCAAAGAAAAGAAAATGCAATCGGAATATGAATCAGACAGGCGCTTTTGGGACATACTGGTTACTGGTCACAACCCGTGCACGTACTGGCTATGCGCCCGGCGGAGTGAAAAGACTGGAAGATATTTTCGGACAATGACTGGAAAAGGAGATACCCTGACATGGCAGAACCGCAGAAGATTTACTGGAAGCTCTGGCAGAATGTGGCGTGCATGAAACACCTGCTGCCGATTGATGAGAGCTTTGATCTGGTGCAGAGAGATATTCGTCTTGGCGGAAGAGAGGCGTCGTTTTATTTTCTGGACGGCATGATGAATGATGAAGCGATGTTGAAAATTCTGGATTCGATCCTGAAAACGACGCCGGAGGAGATGCCGCAGGATGCGGAAAGCTTCATCCGGAAGATCCCATATTCGGAAGTGGATACGGTAGAAGATTTTGATCAGGCGGTGCGTCTGGTGCTTTCCGGCATCACAATGCTTTTTGTGGACGGGTATGGCGAGGGCATCCAGATTGACTGCCGTTCCTACCCGGTTCGCAGTGTGGATGAGCCGGGGATGGACAAGTCTCTGCGTGGGTCGAAGGATGGTTTTGTAGAAACGGTCGTGTTTGATACCGCGCTGATCCGCCGGCGGATCCGCGATCCGAATCTGATTATGGAGATTCTGGAGGTTGGCAAATCCTCTCGCTCCGACGTCGTACTCTGCTATATGAAAAATCTCGTGGATCCGAAGCTGCTCGAGACGGTTCGCACACGGATTCAGGCAATTGAAACGCCAGATCTGTGTATGAATCAGCAGAGCCTGGCGGAGGCACTGATTGGCACACGCTGGTACAATCCGTTTCCAAAGTTCAAATTTACCGAGCGCCCGGATACGACGGCGGCCTGTATTATGGAGGGAAAGCTGGCGATTCTCGTGGATAACGCACCTTCGGCGATGATCCTGCCGACTTCCATATTCGATATGATCGAGGAAGCCAACGATTATTATTTTCCGGCCTGGACGTCGCTGTACCTGAAAATTTCCCGCATCCTGATTTTGATTGTGACGGTGTTTCTGACCCCGATTTACCTGCTTCTGATGCAGAATCCACAGTGGGTGCCGCCGCTGTTTGATTTTATCCTGATACGGGATGTGGTCAACATTCCGCTGATCTGGCAGCTTCTGATTCTGGAGCTGGCGATTGACGGCCTGCGCCTGGCGGCGCTGAACACACCGAATATGCTCAGTACCCCATTAAGTATCCTTGCCGGTCTTGTCCTTGGGGAGTTTGCCGTGACCTCCGGCTGGTTTAATACAGAAGTCATGCTTTATATGGCTTTTGTGGCCGTGGCAAACTATACACAGCCAAACTTCGAGCTTGGCTACGCGGTGAAATTCATGCGGCTCATCCTGCTGGTTCTGACAGCAGTGTTCGATCTGCCGGGATTTCTTGTGGGCTGCATAATCCTGCTTTTTCTGCTTGGCACGAACCAGACGCTTTCCGGAAGAAATTACCTGCACATCAGCCGGAACTAGCTCAGATACTTCTTTCTGTTTTTGACGGTATTTTTGTGCAGTGTCAGTTCTGTGCGCTTCGTGGATCCGGTCAGTTTTTGCAATTCCCTGCTGAAAGCAGACCTGAGAATTTCTGTTCCGGATCCATTATAATAGGAAGTGATTATGGAATTACCTGAGAAAATAATAGTGATCAATTGGATTTGTGCAAAATGTCAAAAAAGTTCTTGAAAAAAAGCACGTTATTGTGTATGATAGACGCATACAAAGATTCCAGGAGGGACTGTCTATGGAAAACAGGGCGAACAGAATTGAGTCAAAATTAAATAAGAATGTGGTTATCCGGACGATTCCGGGACATTTTGCCACGAACCATTCCCATATCAATAATTATGTGGATATGACCATTATGAAGTGCAGGAAGAGTGAGGCTTCCGCGGCGGCTTCTGTGCTGGCGAGAAAGTATACGAATTCTACGTACATAGATACGATTATCTGTATGGATGGCTGCGAGGTGATTGGCGCCTATCTGGCGGATGACCTGACGGAGTCAGGGATTATGTCTCTGAACCGTCATCAGACGATGTATGTGGTGACGCCGGAGATGAACCCGGGCGGGCAGCTGATTTTCCGCGACAATATGCAGATGATGATTAAGGGAAAACACTGCATCCTTTTGCTTGCCTCTGCGACGACTGGCCGGACGATCGCCAGCGCGATTGAGTGCATCCACTATTATGGCGGGATTCTGGAAGGAATCTCGGCGATTTTCAGCGCAAGCCGGGAGGTGGAAGGCTATGAGATCAACAGCATCTTCCACGGGGAAGATATCGGCGATTATCAGACCTATGAGGTCGGCCAGTGCCCGATGTGTGCGGCAGGACAGAAGATTGACGCGATTGTGAACAGCTTCGGGTACTCGAAGCTATAAGAGAGGAAAGCAGCCTGCCTGGCTTGTATGAGAATCTTTGGATGAGTCAGAGCAGATGACAGAAGGAATACGTTGTAAAAAAGACAGCCTGTGTGTGCCAGGCTGTCTTTTTACTGATCATGTGTTTTCTGAAAAACAGCAGATTATCCAGCTTTCCCGGCCGCTTCTTTTTTCAGGTTTTTCTGCGCGGTGGAGAGCATTAGCTTGATGCGGTTGAGCTGGTTGACCTCGCTGGCGCCCGGGTCGTAGTCGATGGCTACGATGTTGGACATCGGGTACTGGCGGCGCAGCTCTTTGATGACGCCCTTGCCGACCACATGGTTCGGCAGGCAGGCGAAGGGCTGCGTGCAGACGATGTTGTTGACGCCGGAATGGATCAGCTCCAGCATCTCGCCGGTCAGGAACCAGCCTTCACCAGTCTGGTTGCCGAGGGAAACGATATCTTTTGCCATCTCGCCGAGCTCGCTGATCTTTGAGGGCGGGTCGAAGTGGACGCTCTTGCGCAGCTCATCGCCTGCGGCGGCGCGCAGCTTTTCGAGAAAAGCAATGCCGAGATTCGCGAAGGTTGCCGTACTTTTTTTCGTCCCCAGGTTCTGGCTCTTGAAGTTCTGGTTGTAGAAGCAGTAGAGGAAAAAGTCCATCAGGTCCGGCACAACAGCCTGTGCGCCCTCTTTTTCAAGCAGCTCTACGAGGTAGTTGTTGGCTGCCGGCATGAATTTTACCAGAATCTCGCCGACTACGCCGACCTTCGGCTTTACCTCATCGGTGATCGGGAGATTGTCAAAGTCGCGGATGATTTCGCGGCACAGTTTTTTGTACTCCCGGTAAGAAGGATTGCCGGAGACAAATGCACAGCAGCGATCCTCCCATTTTTTGAACAGCGCATTTGCCGAGCCCGGCTCCTTTTCGTAGGGGCGCATCCGGTACAGGCAGCGCATGAAAATATCACCGAATTCGAGCGCGAACAGGGCGCGTTTGAGCAGGGAATAGCTCAGTGTGAAGCCGGGGTTCCCTTCCAGACCGCTTAAATTCAGAGAAATCACAGGGATCTGCTGCATACCGGCCTTTTCCAGCGCGCGGCGGATGAAGCCGACGTAGTTCGAGGCGCGGCAGCCGCCGCCGGTCTGTGTCATGATGACGGCTGTGTGATCCAGATCGTATTTGCCGGAGCGCAGCGCTTCCATGATCTGGCCGACCACCATCAGGGACGGGTAGCAGGCGTCGTTGTTGACGTAGCGCAGTCCCATGTCAATCGCGTGGCGGTTGTCGTTCGGAAGCACCTCCAGATGGTAGCCGGAGGCGTTCATCGCGGCGGAAATCACCCGGAAATGGATCGGCGACATCTGCGGACACAGAATCGTGTAATCCTTGCGCATTTCTTTCGTAAACTGGACGCGCTCGATGTTCGCCGGGACAATCTGGCGCGGCTCATCCCCCCGCTCTTTGCGCACACGGATGGCGGAGAGCAGAGAACGGACACGGATGCGGGCGGCGCCCAGGTTGTTGACCTCATCAATTTTCAGGCAGGTATAGATCTTGCCGGAGCGGGAGAGGATGTCGTTCACTTCATCGGTGGTGACGGCGTCCAGGCCACAGCCGAAGGAATTCAACTGGATCAGGTCCAGATCTTCTCTGGTCTTTACAAAGTTCGCCGCACCGTAGAGGCGGCTGTGGTACATCCACTGGTCGAGCACCTGCAGCGGCCGCTCGACCGGGTTCAGGTTGGAGATGGAATCCTCGGTCAGCACCGCGACGCCGTAGGAATTGATCAGCTCCGGGATGCCGTGATTGATCTCTGAGTCAATATGGTAGGGACGTCCCGCGAGCACGATGCCGTGGCGTCCGGTTTCTTCGAGGTATTTCAGCGTCTCCTGCCCTTTATCGTACATCGCCTGGCGTGTTTTGGCCATTTCCTCCCAGCCGGCCTTTACCGCGGCGGCCACCTCACTGGCCGGGATATCCGGGAACGCTTCTTTCAGGCGTTTGGTCACCGTATCCAGATTCGTGAAAGCGATGAATGGGTTTTCAAAACGCACATGCTCGGTACGCAGGCTTTCTACATTATTTTTAATATTCTCCGCGTAGGAGGTGACAATCGGGCAGTTGTAATGGTTCGGCGCGTCCTCAAACTCTGTGCGCTCATAAGGAATGCACGGGTAGAAGATGTATTTGACGCCTTTTTTGATCAGCCATTCAATATGCCCGTGCGCGAGCTTTGCCGGATAGCATTCGGACTCGCTGGGGATGGACTCGATGCCCAGCTCGTAGATCTTGCGCGTTGAGGGCGACGAGAGGATGACCCGGTACTTCAGTTCCGTGAAAAAGCGGAACCAGAACGGGTAGTTCTCATACATATTCAGCACACGCGGGATGCCGACAATGCCGCGCTCGGCCTCATCCTCCGGAAGCGGCTCATAGGAAAAGAGCAGCTTATTCTTATATTCAAATAAATTCGGCACATGATCCTTGTTGCGCTCCTTGCCGATGCCGCGCTCACAGCGGTTGCCGCTGATGAACTGGCGCCCGCCGGAGAAGCGGTTGATCGTCAGGCGGCACTGGTTTGTGCATCCTTTGCATTTCGCTGAGGAGGTCGTGTACTCCAGCGCATTGAGGCGCTCGATGGAGAGCCTCGTGGATTTTGGTAACGCAGGCGTTTGTGAGGCTCCGGCATTTGCAGCCTGAGTTGAAGCGGAAGCCTTACTGTCGGAAAGATTCTGTGTGTGATCAGCCGAGGCGGCTGCTTCTGCATCTGCCACATCGGATTCTGACCAGGTCGGGCAGGCGGCCTGTGCATCGGCAATGCGTTTGGCTTTTTCATATTTCGCCACTTCTGCCTGGTAGCATTCACGCGCCACAAGCGCCGCGCCGAACGCGCCCATGATTCCGGCTATATCCGGACGGATCGCTTCGCAGTTTGCGATGCGCTCAAAGCTGCGCAGCACACCGTCATTGTAGAAGGTGCCGCCCTGCACAACGATATGGTGCCCAAGCTGGGAGGCGTCGGATACTTTGATTACCTTATATAATGCGTTTTTAATAACCGAGTAAGCCAGGCCGGCGGAGATGTCAGAGACCTCCGCGCCCTCTTTCTGTGCCTGCTTTACCTTGGAATTCATGAAAACGGTGCAGCGCGTTCCCAGATCAATGGGATGCTTTGCGAACAGTGCGGCCTTCGCGAAATCCTGAACGGAGTAGTTCAGTGACTTGGCAAATGTTTCAATGAAAGAGCCGCAGCCGGAGGAACAGGCTTCGTTCAGCTGCACACTGTCCACGGTGCCATTTTTAATTTTAATGCACTTCATGTCCTGACCGCCGATGTCGAGGATACAGTCAACCTCCGGGTCAAAGAATGACGCCGCGTAGTAGTGCGACACCGTCTCCACCTCGCCCTCATCGAGCAGCAGGGCAGACTTGATCAGCGCCTCCCCGTAGCCGGTTGAACAGGACCAGGCGATATGCGCGTCCGCCGGGAGCAGGGAATAGATCTCCTGCACGGCCTGGATGGTCGTGCGCAGCGGACTGCCGTTGTTATTGCTGTAAAACGAATATAAAAGTGTGCCGTCTTCGCTGACGAGGGCCGCCTTTGTCGTGGTGGAGCCGGCGTCAATGCCCAGGAAGCAGTTGCCGCTGTAGGTAGAGAGCTCTCCGGTCTTTACCTTGTGGCGGCTCTGCCGCTCGATGAAATCGTCGTAATCCTGCTGGGTGGCGAAAAGCGGCTCCATGCGGGCAACCTCAAATTCCATGTGGATGTTGCCAGACAGACGGTGAATGAGCGCCCCGAAGGTCGTCACTTCCCCGGTATGATCCGTATGCGTATCTGCAGAAACTTCGCTGTGGCCGCAGGTTTCACAGCTGCAGTCCTCACAGCCGTCCTCCATGACGGTAGAGTGGAACTGATACTTTTCAGAAAGCTTCTCTACATCTGCATTCAGCGCGGAGCCGATCGCCGCGAACAGGTGGGAATTCTCCGGTGTGATCGCGTGCTCCTCGTCCAGATTCAGCGTGCGGATAAACGCCGCCCGCAGCTCGGAGAGGAAATGCAGCGGACCGCCAAGGAACGTGATATGTCCCCGGATCGGTTTGCCGCAGGCCAGTCCGCTGATGGTCTGGTTGACCACCGCCTGGAAAATCGAGGCCGAAAGATCTTCCTTTGTCGCTCCGTCGTTGATCAGCGGCTGAATATCGGATTTCGCAAACACGCCGCAGCGCGCCGCGATCGTATACAGGGAAGAATAGTTCTTCGCGTACTCATTCAGTCCGGCGGCGTCTGTCTGCAGCAGGGAAGCCATCTGGTCGATGAACGAGCCGGTACCGCCCGCGCAGACGCCGTTCATGCGCTGCTCTACATTGCCGCCCTCAAAATAGACGATCTTTGCGTCCTCGCCGCCGAGCTCAATTGCTACGTCCGTCTGCGGCACATAGTGCTCCAGCGCGGTTGCCACCGCGATCACTTCCTGCACGAATGGTACCTGCAGGTGATTCGCGAGAGAAAGCCCGCCGGAGCCAGTGATGACCGGGGCTACCGTCAGGTCGCCGAGCTGTTCGGAGGCCTCCTGCAAAAGCGCGGAGAGCGTCTCCTGTATATTGGCGTAATGCCGTCTGTAATCAGAAAATAATAACTTTTTCTCTGGATCAAGTACCGCCACCTTGACTGTAGTGGAGCCGATATCAATCCCGAGCGTATGTAAAAGAATGGTGGAATCGTTTGCCATAAAAACTGCGGATATGCCGCACCCTCCTTTGTATCTTTTGCGCTGTTACGTGACAGCTTATATCCATAATTTATGCCGCTATACGGGCGGTAAAGAACCGCCGGAAAAGCTGCGCATCATTCGGGTATTCCGTATTATAGTACAAACATTTGAATATCGCAAGCGTATGTTTGTCTTCTGTTTCTGGCGTTCATCTTGATTTGTCCAGAAAGCCGCGAAACCCTTATAAAATAAGGAAAAATCAGATTTTTGTGCTTATCAAAAGTCGTTAAAGTTTATCTATGTTCGTGGTGTGAATTTTTGGCAAATGGTGTAAGTTTTGGTGTAAGGTGTGGTGTAAGAATCCGATCGTCTCCCAGAACGAACAGGCCGGATTTATGACCACAGGTGGGGGCAGGTGCAGCCTTTCAGCCATACCCTACGGCGGGGGTTTGTGCAGATCGGCCAGGCCGTCGGTTTACCTGTCGAAATATCCGCAAAAACAAAAAGGCCATTTCCCTATTGATAAAATAGGGAAATGTGATATAATATTTACAAATTCCAATCCTTTAAATCGCTGCAGGTTTCCTCTTTATTCAAGAGCCGCTTTTCAGATCAACATCTGAGGGGCGGCTTTTTTGTTGTTCAGATATCCCACCTGTGGACATCATATCATCCTCCCCCACATTGTGGGGAAATTCCCTGAGACTATTATACTGACCTCGTAATTTACCCCAGAATCCGTTTTAAACGCTTTAGGCAAGGAAATCCCATTGGATTAATTTAAACGAAAATTTGGGGCTTCTGGCGCGTTGTAGGCATATCGTGGCTATTCTGGTATGATTTGTTTTACCAGAAAATGAATAACTGACAATACCACAGGGGCATCACAGATTATCCGAAAGTCATCCGGGCGGGAATGAGCGAATCTGAAAAACGGACACATGCACGTAAGTTGAATATGGCGCGTAGGCAGTTAAGCCCCGGCCAAAGACGAGAATTGATTCATGAGGAAATTCTGGAAAATCCGCAGAAATCAGATAGACAAATAGCGAGAGAACTTGGTGTGAGCAATCCGACTGTAAGTGATGAGCGTAAGAAAATGGAACAATCGGGTGACGTGTTAAAATTTAACACATCCATTGATTCTTTAGGTCGTGAACAACCGAGGGAACGCAAACAGCCGGAATTGCCAAAACGCGAACCACAGCGCCGCTTTGTATCGGTATTCAACCCCACGCCACGTGAGGAAAAGGCAGTCAAGCAGCCAGAAATCGTAAACAAAATGGCCGAAACCGGAATTAATGCGGCTGAGCCGAAGAAAACACGCTGGAGCAGGTGTGGCCAGATTCCCATTGCGGGAGTCCAACCTGCACAGAAGAGAAAAGAGCCGATGGTTACGACTCTTCCTCGGGTTTATCTTCTCCCGGCTCGGATTGCTTTTGAAAAAGTGGATAATCGGAGACTGTCTGCAATAAACGAATGGCGTATTCCTTCCCCGCATCATTTAATGAGTCATACAGAGTCAAAAGACTTCCGTATTTTTTTTCCATTACTTCGCTGTAAATTTGAGTCCATTCTTCGATGGTATCGTTTATAACCTTTTCAGTCGCAAGCTGATTTTGTCTCTGCTGATCCTCAAGTGCTTTCTTATACCAAAAATATATTTCTTGCGGCCAAACAATCGTGTCCTTTAAATCTTCAATGCTTACATTTAGAATATCGGCTATTTCCCTCAAGGTTTCCTGTTTAGGATTTCTCTTTCCACTTTCGTATTGAGCAATATTTTGCTGGGAAGTACCTAGTTTTGCTGCAAGTTGTTTTTGTGTCAAGCCAGCAGTTTTTCTCGCTTTTTTAATCCTTTCGCCTGTGCTCATGTCCATACCCTCTCTTTCTTATCCAGAATATTAGCATAACGGAAAACGAAAAACAACAGTAATTTTGCTTTTTTTGTAAAAAAACTTTTTAATTGTTTGACATGCATTTATAATTGTATTATAATAAAATACAACAAAATATTAAAATACAATCTTAATGGAGGCGTAAACAAATAAAATTGAATGTACGTTATGTAAAGCTTTATATGGCAAAGCACGGCATTACTTGCCAGCAAGTAGCAACTGCATATGGTTGCACCACCGCTAGGATTAATACAATCCTTGCGCGGAAAATCGTCAGGCCGACAACAGCTGTAAAGCTTGCGGCAGCACTTGGCATTGAAAATGTTGAAGAGATTCTTGCAGCAGAGGAGTAGGAGGCAGCAATGAACGCAGCGAAAAACAGGAGCTTGGATGGAAGTATAATAACTATCCCGCAGGCCATGGAGAAATCAAACATGGGTAAAGCAATGGTACGTCGTTTAGCTGAGGAAAGCGGAAGTCTTATCCGAATTGGCAGGATGACACGCGTAAATTGGCCTGTATTTTACGCGTACGTTGTCGAAAACTACACGGCATAATCCCACCTGGTGCGCCGCGACCATTAACAGCGGTAAATATGTGAGCCTTAGAGCCGACTATTGTTAGTGGGCGTTTTTTATTTAAGCCCACAGGCAGCGATGAGGTAAAGGGAATGGTAGTAACAGTAGATAAAAGTAAGGCAGTGGCAGCACTTGCCAAACTGCCAGGACAACTCAGGGAACTGGAAAAATTAAAACAGTGGGTAGGGTGGAAATACCGGTTTAATGAAGAAGCAAACAAGTGGAAAAAGCCACCCAAAGGTTACATTGGTTGCAGCGTATCCGGGAACGGGAAAAACATATGTAATGTGCTATACCGCTGCCAAAGTATCAAGAGGTGAGCCGTTATTTGATGGAATCCCGCTTGCAGATGCCAAACCCGGGAAAGTATTATATCTGACTGCTGAGGATGGCATAGCGGACACAATAAAGCAGAGATTGAGAGTTTGCGGCGCAAACATGAAGAATATATTTACCGTCGCAACCAGCACAACGCTACACTTCGATGACCCAGAGATCGCGCAGCTGATGGATGATTGCAAGCCCGATCTTATGATTTTCGACCCGATGCAATCTTACATGGGTGCGGAAGTCGATATGAATGCAGCCAACAAAACACGGGAAAAACTAAATAATCTTGTGGTTTTGGCCGAGAAACACAACACAGCGATGGTTGCGGTATGCCACTTCAATAAAAATTCCAAAGGCGCGGGAATTACACGTGTACTTGGCAGTACGGATATTACAGGCATTTGCCGGAGTTACATAGCAATAGGCAATGTGCCTGGTGAGAATGGCACAAAATTTATGTCACATGAAAAAAGTAGTTTATCGGCGCCAGGACAAACAATCCTATTTGAGATACAGCCAGATCAGGGCGGTATATTTTACGAGGGTACAAACAGACTTACACTTGATGATTATACAGCTATGGCAATACGGCGCAAGGGGGACTCAAGGCCAGCGATCGAAGCGGCGAAGCAGTTCTTGGTAGACCAGATGCCAGAGGGACGGCGGCCGGCAAAAGAAATCCAGACGTTAGCAGCAGCACAAGGGATATCAACAGGAACCTTGCAACGCGCGCGCAAAGACCTTGGAATTGTGACGCAGAAGACAAACGAATTCAGATCAAAGAGTATATGGGTTTTGCCTGGACACCTGGATGATGTACCAGAGCAAGCAACGTTTAATTTTGCATAGAGCGTCACACCGAAGAGAAACTTCCAAACTTGAAAAGTGTGTAAAAAATGGCTTAAATTAAGGTTTTTACACACTTATCAAAATGAAAAGTGTGGATGATTTGAAAAGTGTGTAGGTAGGAAAAATGTTACACTTTCAAACACTTGTGTATCACTCGCACACTTTCCAAATTGAAAAGTGTGGACGAAGCCGCTAAAATCAAGGGTTTTTCGCACACTTTTCATCAAAACCAAAGGTTACCCCCCTGTGGTGATGGAGGTATTAAAAATGGGATATGGATATCACAATCATAGTCTTGAATACGAAGCATATTTAAAATCGAAAGAGTGGCGTGAAAAGCGCGAGCAGAGATTAGAAATTGATAATTATGAATGTCAGGCTTGCCATACTAAAGGTAGCAAACAAAATCCGTTGGAAATACATCACTTAAATTATATGTCACTGATGCACGAGGTTCCAGAACGTGATCTGGTTTGTCTTTGCAGAAGATGTCATCGGCGGTTACATAAGGTTATGGGGTGATGAAGCATGAAGGCAAATAAATCCCCACCTGTGGATATTGGTGGATAAATCGGAACAAATAATTAAATTGTCAGATAATACTTGACATTTAAAAAGAGATATTGGGGGCGATGTTATGAGTAACAGAGTAAGCAATTTCCCGACAAACCAGCAGCCTGATGTCGAACCAGGTGAGATCGGCACATTGGTTGCAAAGATGGAGCAGTTGCGAGGTATGAGCAAACCAAAAACAGATACAGAGGTTGCAGAGCGTGTCCAGTGGTATTTTCGATGGTGCATAGACAATGATTGCAGGCCAGGTGTCGAGATGATGGCGTTGTCGTTGGGCGTGACCCGGCAGACCTTGCTTGATTGGCAGCGCAAGGGCGGCAGACGTGGCGAGACTATCACGGCGGCAAAGCAGTTACTTGCGGCCTTACTAGAGCAGTGGGGCGTATGCGGGAAACTGAATCCGGCAACGTTATGCTTTTTAATGAAAAACCATTTTGCATATCAGGATAACGTGCAGATTGATGTCGGGCGCAAAGAGGATGACAAACCACAGTCACTTGATGAGATTGCGGCGCGGTATGGTGTTACTCAGCAACGGATAGACACGGCAGGCGATACACTTCCGGTCGCGGACTTTGCGGATGAGTGAGACGGGTAACTATTATATTTCTTATACATACAGGAGGTAACATTATGGCTAACACAACAACACTTGAGGGACTTACACCAGAGCAGCAGGTGGAGCAGATAACGCAGGAATGGAAAGCAGGACACCCGGTGCAGGACGGATTGAGCTTCCATGACCAGGTAACAAGAGTGCGCGACAAGGCTGAGTTTGATCGCAGGATGGAGTATGCGGCAGCCAGGGCGGCGCAGATTCAGAAGCAGTAACCGCCAGAGAGTACCTGCTCCCGTCTGTATTTTTGCGGGCTGAGGAGCAGGATTCCACAAAACTGAGGAGACCCCGCCTGTGAGCGTAGAATCGCCAGATTTCGGCAGAAAACGCGACAGACAGGAAAAGTATCCACGAGGGGATTTAAAAGGGCTGAATGAGCCAAAAACAATGATACCTGGGCTAACGGGAACGGGCAGAAAGGATAAGGATTATGAGTTTTTCAGTAGAAATGATGGAGAAGCAGTTGGAAGAATTACGGAAGCAGATCGGCGCGGTTATTCCGGGACAGGCACAGACAACAGATATTATTCTGGGCGATAGTCTGCCGGACACACTGGTGCGCGTGGCTATGTTGCTGGCGCAGGCCGAGAGCAAGGCTGGCGATATGGAAACTATGTATGATTGGGGTAGCGTCGATATAGGTAGTGAAGATAACCTTGATGATGTCTTGTCTGATGATTTGCACGATCTCTCAGGATGGATTGAGTGCGCGATCGATCAGCTGATATGCCACCAGAGGGAAGCGGAAGTCGTGACTGAAACGCTTAAAATGCTGGACACGATGCACGTAGCACTGACGCAGTACCGCGAGGAACACGGTCTGATGTAATACATATTGCGATGACATCCATTAAGTTAGGGGGCGGCGATTTACCGACCCCCTGTGGATATCAGATCAAGCATTCTTCTATAGTGAGGAATGGGCTTGACATTGATGTCGAGGGGTATCGCGAAACATGATACCCCCTGGATATCAAACACCAGAACTTCCAGATCGGAGCAGGTTCGACTTTGTGTCGAAGGGGGAACCATATTAATACCCCTGTGGTTACACTCTTACCGCACGACGAGTGATCGCCACGTATGGCGAACGCCTGGACAGCATAAGGGACTCTCCCGCAGAGGGAACCTGCTAGGCGTTGTCATCGGATGAGTATTCCACCAGATCGCCCGGTTGACAGTTGAGCAGTTTGCAAATTGTAGAAAGATTTTCCCATGAAACAAGATCACCATCGCGGAATTTCTGTATTGTGGATTCTGATAATAGTTTTTCCTTACGTAATCTGTATGTAGAGTAACCAGCTTCTTTTAATGCTGATACGATATTGATTTTATATTTAATAGGCATGATGTTACATCCTTTCTGTGATTGTTTGATGATGTGAATATATATTTCTTCCAGTATGACAAATGATATCATAATTATACACGAAAATCAAGTGTACAAAATAGATAAAATATACACCGAATTTTCGTGCATAATACCAATGGACATACACGAGAAAATGGTGTATATTGTAACCATCAAATGAAGCACAGCAGCCGGGAAGGCCGAAAGCTTCCCCACAAACTGAGAACCATATCCCCGTGAGTCAGATCATGAGAGCGACAATAGCCGGGAAGATGATCTCAGGGCTGCACCAGAATCACAGAAGGAGGAAGGAACATGAAATACAATCTCAGTAAAATCATGTTGAAGGCGTGGGAGATTTTCCGTAAGAGTAACAAGCAGATCACTTTTGGTGAGAGCCTTCACAGGGCATGGACATCAGCAAAAGCGGAACCGATCAACACGGAACGCATTGAGAGGGCGAAAAAGGCCGCTGGAATCAAAGAATCAGTAAATACCTGGTATGGATGGAAGAAACTTGGATTTCAGGTTTCCCACGGTTCAAAATGTTTGTTCCAGGTGCTTCTTATTCATGGTAGCAAAGGTGACGGTCAGACCTATCTTGGAAGTTTCTTTTCTCAGTCTCAGGTTGAACCGATTGCCGTAGCATAAAGAAAAGCCCTACCGGAGCGGCAACTCTGATAGGGCAAGTAACCCGACAACACAGCACACAAAAGTCCGGGTTGGATGGGATTATAACACAGACCCGGCAGAAAGGAAAGCAATGGATAATCAGAGGGTATAGATATAAATATTTGGTAAAAACACTTTACAATCATCTCATATTGTGG
>JAJBUL010000125.1:0-8230 GCA_020860365.1 Clostridiales bacterium
CAGATAAAATCACTCGTTATTTCGGTGTGCGTATAAAAAGACCCGGGAAGTCAAGGTAAATGATGATGCAGTGATTTTCCAGTGCCACTATATGTAAAAGATTTTACAGTGAATCAGAGC
Organism: Clostridiales bacterium; assembly: GCA_020860365.1. Taxonomy (GTDB): domain Bacteria; phylum Bacillota; class Clostridia; order Lachnospirales; family Lachnospiraceae; genus Choladousia. Next base: position 121 of record JAJBUL010000125.1, read on the forward strand.
AGATATGGAAAAGCCGGATTCTGCCATTCACGCAAGGAGGAGACTATGGGATTTTCAACAGTACCATGCAATGAATTCGTAGAGGTGCTCGCTTCAAAGGCACCGGTACCCGGCGGCGGCGGCGCGTCCGCTCTTGTGGGCGCAGTCGGCACGGCGCTTGGCAATATGGTCGGCAGCCTGACGGTGGGGAAGAAAAAATACGCGGATGTAGAGGATGAGATGTGGGAGCTGAAGGCGAAATGCGATAAGCTCCAGGCAGAGCTTCTCACACTTGTGGAGAAGGACGCGGAAGTATTTGAGCCGCTCTCTAAGGCGTACGGAATGCCGCGCGCGACAGAGGAAGAGAAGGCGGAAAAAGCGCGCGTGATGGAGATCGTGTTGAAGGACGCCTGCTCCGTCCCCATGGAGATCATGGAGAAATGCTGCGAGGCGATTGAACTGATCAAAGAATTCGCAGCCAAGGGCTCTGCGCTGGCGATCAGCGACGCGGGCGTGGGCGCAGTATTTTGCAAAGCGGCGCTGCAGGGCGCGAGCCTGAACGTGTATATTAATACGAAATCCATGGCGAACCGTGAATATGCGGAGGAACTGAACGCAAAAGCGGACGCTATGCTCGCGAAATATCCGGCAATGGCGGATGAGATTTACGAGAGTGTTCTTGCAAGACTGAAGTAAAAGACAGATGAGATAACGTGAATGGAGCAGGGTGCGACCTGTAATACAGTCCGATGTTTTTATAAGATAAGAGAATACGATCTTAGCACAGATCAGGAGGTAAAAAAATGGCAAAACAGCTTCTGGGAAAAGAAGTAACGGCGGCTCTGAATGAACGCATCAAAGCAAAGGTGGCAGAGCTTGAGGAAAAGGGCGTAAAACCAACGCTGGGGATTATCCGCGTAGGCGAGAACGAGAGTGATATCTCCTACGAGAGAGGTGCGACAAAGCGCTGTGAGACCCTCGGTGTGGCCTGTGAGAAAATTCTGCTTCCGGGCGACGTGTCCCAGGAAGAGCTTCTTAAGGTAATTGATGATGTGAACAAAAATGACGCAATTCACGGCGTCCTTCTGTTCCGTCCGCTTCCAAAGCATCTGGATCAGAGCGTGATCGAGAATGCGCTGGATCCGGCCAAGGATGTTGACTGTATGACGGATGGCTCCATGTCCGGAGTATTTACAGGCAAAGCGATCGGCTATCCGCCGTGCACACCACAGGCCTGCATGGAGATCCTCGACCACTATGGCATCGACTGCACAGGCAAGAAAGCAGTTGTAATCGGCAGAAGCCTTGTGGTAGGCAAGCCGGCGGCGATGATGCTGGTAAAGAAAAACGCGACAGTGACCATCTGTCACACCAGAACCGTCGATATGCCGTCTGTAGCGAGAGAAGCAGATATCATCATCGTAGCGGCCGGACGCGCAGGCGTCGTTGGCGCGGAATATGTGAAGCCGGGTCAGGTGATCATTGACGTCGGCATCAATGTGAACGCAGAAGGCAAGCTTTGCGGCGATGTTGATTACGCTGCAGTAGAGCCGATCGTGGATGCGATCACACCGGTACCGGGTGGAGTCGGAAGTGTGACGACCTCCGTGCTGGTGAGCCATGTTGTGGAGGCAGCGGCTAAGAAGGCTGGCATTTAAAAATAGATTGACGTACCGCAGTTTTTATGGTATAGTCCTTTTGTGTAATTAAAAATTGCCACGTCAAGTGCAGACATTAAAAGGTCTGAAGAGGGAATCAGGTGAGAAGCCTGAGCGATCCGGTCACTGTATACAGGGAGTGAGATCTCATGAATCCATTGCGTACCCGATCTGATAGCGTGAGAAGGAGAGATTGAGCGACGATCTGTGAGCCAGGAAACCTGCTTGGTGTGAGAGAAGAGCTTCCGAGTAAAGCTGAACACTCCGCCGCAGCCAGAAGATTTGGTTTGGCTGTTGTCGTCTGTGATGGGGAAACAGGCACGTGAAAGAAAAAGGAATGTTGTCTCGAGGCAATGGTGATACACAAACATACCTCCTTGTGCCAGAAGACCTTTCAGTACTCCGCAAATATTGAGAGGGTTCTTTTGGAATATCGTACAGATGACGTTCCGCAAGCTGATCTGTACGGCCAGGCACAGTCCCGAAAGGCAGTCCGCAATGTCTGATGGGGTTGTGCCTTTTCTATTTCTATTCATAATTTTATTACCCTCTGCATATATTGTAACAATTCAGAACAGCTTGCTATTCATACATAAATTGGCAGGGGTCTTTTTATGGAGAAATTTGATTTATACAGAGATATCCGCATGCGGACGAATGGAGAGATCTACGTGGGGATTGTCGGCCCCGTGCGGACAGGAAGATCAACGTTTGCCAGAAAATTCGTGGAACAGCTGGTTTTGCCGGAGCTCGGCGGGCATGACAGAACGGCCGCGCGGGATGAAATGCCGGCAAGCGCGTCGGGGAAAACGGTGACGACCGTGGAACCCAAATTTATTCCCAAAGAAGCCGTGCACGTCCAGACCGGGGATGTAAACACGATGGACATCCGTCTGGTAGACTGCGTGGGATTTCCGTTTCCGTGAGCGGAAGGGCTCGAAGAGAACGGAAAACCGCGCCTGGTAAAGACTCCGTGGCAGGAGCAGCCGATGCCCTTTGAGGAGGCGGCCAGGATGGGAACCCAGAAGGTAATCAGCGACCATGCAACGGTAGGGCTGGTGATCACGTCAGACGGAAGCTTTGGGGAGCTGCCGCGGGAAAGCTTTCTGGAAGCGGAAAAAGAAGCCATCCTGAAGCTGCAGCAGATAGGGACACCCTTTGTGGTAATTGTAAATTCTGCTTCCCCTTTTTCGGAACAGGCGAAGACTGTGGCGGCCTGGATTTCATCTGCCTACCATGTCCGGACGTTCATCCTCAATTGTGAGCAGATCGGCCAGGCAGAGATTCAGCAGGTGTTTGAGCAGCTTCTGCCGGAATTTCCACTCACACGGGTCGTCTTTCAGATCCCGAAATGGGTGGAAACACTGGAGCCGGGGCACTGGCTGAAACAATCTCTGTTTGTGTCCGCCAGAACGGCTATGCGGGGGCTGCGTACACTTGGCGACGTCACACGCGCTGAAGATGGAAGAGGAGCCGGAAGCAGGCGGCAGGCCGAAGAAGACTCCCGGGAAGAATCCTTGCAGGAGACGGTCTCTTTCAAACCGGAGGAAACGGGATTTTTCCGGGATAATTCCTATGTAAAACGGGCTAAGCTGGATCGCGTTGACTTTGCGCATGGAGATGCGGAAGTGACCGTCACACTGCAGGATTCCCTGTACTATAAAATATTAAGTGAAATGACCGGCGCCGATATCCGCAGTGAGTATCAGCTGATTGCACTTGTAAGCGAGATGGCCTCTCAAAAAGTCCAGTACGAAGCGGTCTCAGAAGCACTGGAGTCCGTACACCGGACAGGATACGGGGTCATAGCGCCGCGCAGAGAAGAAATTCAGGTCGATGAACCAGTAGTCATCCGGCAGGGAAACCGTTTTGGCGTAAAGATCACTGCCAAAGCCCCTTCGATTCACCTGCTCCGCGCGGATGTAATCACAGAAGTAGCCCCTATCGTGGGGAGTGAAGAACAGGCAAAGGATCTGATCACTTACATGAAACAGAGTGAAAACACGGACGAAGGCGTTTTTCACACGCTCATTTTCGGAAAATCGGTCGAGCAGCTGGTAGACGACGGAATCCGCTCCAAGCTTTACTCTGTGAATGAAGAATGCCAGAAAAAGCTTCAGAACGCGATGAAACGCATTGTGAACGAGTCTAAAGGGAAAATCATCTTTATTTTACTTTAATATAACAATCGTGCAGCCCCGTGCTTCATGTGCCGGGGCTGTTTTGTGATGTGCAGAGCCGGGCAAAGTGTTTTTTCTCGCGAGGCATTAGGATTATCATAAATATGGTATGATGGGATATGCTCCCAGGAAGAATTCAAGGTGTCAGGAACTTCTAAATGGAAGAATGTAAAAAAGTAAAAAAATATTTTACAAATCTATTGATATTTCCTGATTTTTTATTATAATAAACGCAGGTAAGAAATGGAGGTAACCATAATGCAGTTTGACGAACTATTTGGACAGAGAAGTCTGGTAGCTTCAAAATTAAAAGATTATATCAGAGATAGAGGCTACACAAAAGTGTCTTTTGCCTGCAAAGCTGAAATATCTAGACCAACGTTAGATAGGTTGTTGAATGGTAGTATAGATAGCAAAAGTACTTTTGACCGTCATATGCGAAAAATCCTAAATTTGTTGAATATGTCAGTGGATGAATTACTATTTTATCAGTCTTCATCTTCTGAAAAAGTGACGGCAATATATTCGCAAAATGCACCAATCGATCATGAAATGAGTGACATAGCGAAGAAGCAGTATAATTTGCTTCTGGATGTTATTGATTTGTGCACAATCTATTATTAAGGAAGTGATTATATGAGTGAATTAATAACTTCAGCAAATTTGGATTTGGTCATAAAAAAAAATCAGGAAATAAAAAACGAGGTAGATGTACAGGCTATGAAGCTTCAAACAAACAATGCTATTATGAAAGTTACGTCACCCCCTCAGCTTGCATTGTTGATTCTGCATGGATTTGGTCTTGTACAGATGCCCATTGAGGATAGGTTTTGGAGTGGAGCTATTTATGTGAAGGACAAAAAGGTCATACCTGTAATTAATACGGCGTTACCGCGCGCAAATCAGTATTTTGCTGCATGGCATGAGATATATCATCTCATTTTTGACGAGGTTTCTTTCGATCATTTTATAAAGTGTGATAATACCTTGGAAGAGAGGAAAGCGGAATACTTTGCAGCATGTATGCTGTTGGCAGGTGTAGACAGATATTTCGTGGAGCTGCAGGAAATGGATTTTATATCGAAGATTTTTTGCTGCATGTCTGCATTTCAAGCGCCATATAAGGCTGTAATGGTGTCTTTGTATGAGTATGCTGTACAAAGTGAAAACGATAATTTGAGAATAAAAATCAAAGAAGCTTTTGATCTTCGATTTAATGATATGCCAGAACGTTTCCGACTGCTTGGATTGGATGATAGTTTAGTAATGCCGTCTTATGTAATTAACACATCTTCCCTGCAGGAAAAAATACGAAAGAGTAGGGATGCAAATCCGGATCTGAATTATCATAAAGATAATGAGGCTTTTTTAGCGAATATTATGAAAGAAATTGCAATGATAACGAGGAAGGATAAATGATTCGAATAACATCTATTGATATAATTGAGAATAGGAAACATATTGCCTTGCTCGATGCATCGTCCATTTCCTTTATGCAGGGGTTAAAGGTGAAAGGAATAGAAGTAGATTCTATTTTGGCAGATTACGATGTGGTTCTCATTCCAGAATGGGTTTTTACAGAAATAAGCGAAGCTGAAGGCAGGACAGACTATGTTCAGGAATTGGTTGATCTTGGCTTTCCTATCTACAGAATCGCTGAGGAAAAATATACTGATCTTGTGAATAATGAGGAAGGTAATTTGTACCAGATTGTTCTTGCTTCAACATATCAGATTGGGTGTATTAAAAGCTATTTGCGACGTTATGTTGAAAAAGACGATTTACTTGATATGGAAGCATATAGGGAATGGATAAACAAGCTTTATGACGAGTGGCCCATTCCTGGTTCTGAGCTTGCATCTGGAAGAATAAGAAAGAAAAATGCTGGGGAAGTTTCCATAACGATATTAGCAGAAGTGATTTCATGGTATTACCCTGAAACAGAAAGCTTGACTATATACTCTCAGGACAGTGATACATATGAATTTCAACGTAAAGCAGAAGAAAGTCTGAAACAGAAATTTAATACAAGGACTCCGATATCTGTTTCATATAAAAGTAATGACGCAATTCTATTCCAGTTATTTTATGAAGGAAAAATGAATATCGAAAGTATAGGTATATGTCGAAAAGATATGCGAAAAATGACATATAGCAAGGAGCAGGATGATCATTCTATTGTTTTAGTAACGGAAGCTGTTGATAATGATACTTTTATTGATTTGATCCAAGAGCATTCTGTACATATTATTTTTTAAATGCACGCCAGGGCTAGACTTGTGATGTAAGATAGCTATGCCGCCTTCTACCCGTGAATAGTAACAGAAAGACTTCAAAAATGGAAAATTCATCATAGCAGGATTGAGGTCGTGCAGAATGTATAGTGGGGAATTTCCATCTGCTCATTTCACAAATGGTTGGCTTAGTGGAGATGCATTTTGATTGTAAAAGTTAAGTAGTGAGGTGGTTAGAAATGAAATTATCAGCAATTCATCATATAGCGATTATTGTTTCAGATTATGAATTATCAAAGGATTTCTATGTGAATAAGATGAGATTCGACATAATCAGGGAAAACTATAGAGAAGCCCGGAATGACTGGAAGCTGGATTTAAGGTGTGGAGATGTAGAACTTGAAATTTTCGGAGAACCAGATCCACCAAAACGGGTATCTCATCCAGAAGCCTGTGGACTTCGGCATCTTGCTTTTCGAGTGGATAGTGTGGAAGAAACAGTGAAAGAACTGGAAGCCCTGGGAATTGCATGTGAACCTGTACGCACAGATGATTTCACAGGCAAAAAGATGACTTTCTTTGCAGATCCGGATGGCTTGCCGCTTGAGCTGCACGAGTAAGTGTGAATACAAGGAGCGTGATATCTCTGAACCCGGAAACAGCTGGAAGAACTGAAAAGCTGTCAAAGGAGTGAAAGATATACGTTTATAATTTTTGCCGTCTGTAGAAATGCTGCAGAAAATTCTCGGTTGAATACAGCGCGTTTTTGTGGTAATCTGTAGCAGGAAAAGCTAGCTGCGGGACATTGACTGGAGAGGTTTGAAGGCCAATGCCAATGGAACCAGCTGGCAGCGATGGATCAGAGTGAGGTGTTTTTATGAACGGATTAACGATTATGATCATTGCGATCGTTGTGCTTGTCGCGGCGTATCTGTTGTATGGCAGGTGGCTCGCCAGGACATGGGGAATCGACCCGGAGGCGAAAACGCCGGCCTGTGAGATGGAAGATGGCGTTGATTATGTTCCGGCGGAACGCGGTGTTGTCTTCGGACACCAGTTTGCATCCATCGCTGGTGCAGCTGCGATCAATGGACCGATCCAGGCGGCTGTTTTCGGGTGGCTGCCGGTTCTGCTGTGGTGCCTTTTGGGTGGTGTGTTTTTTGGGGCTGTGCAGGATTTTTCCGCCATGTACGCATCGGTCAAAAATAAGGGACATACCATCGGCTATATCATTGAAATGTATGTCGGGAAGATCGGGAAAAAGCTGTTTCTGGCATTTTGCTGGCTTTTTTCGATTCTTGTCATTGCTGCCTTTGTGGATATCGTCGCGGGGACATTTAACGGATATGAGACAGACGGTACGCGGATCGCAGCAAATGCTGCTGTTGCGACGACAAGTATCCTGTTTATCATTGCGGCGGTAGGCCTGGGCTTTTTCCTGAAATATGTCCATATGCCATCCAGTGTCAATACGGTGATTGCGATTGGCCTGCTGGTTGCCTGTGTGGCGCTTGGATTGAATCTGCCGATTTATCAGACCACAGGCTTCTGGCATCTGTTTGTCTTTGCTTATATTTTTATCGCCTCCGTCGTGCCGGCCTGGGCATTGCTCCAGCCGCGCGATTATCTGAACAGCTATCTTTTGCTCGTCATGATCTTTGCGTCGGTCGTCGGTATCATTGCTTATAATCCGGAGATGAACCTTCCTGCGTTTACTTCGTTTTGTGTGGACGGCTCGTATCTGTTCCCGACGCTGTTTGTCACGGTCGCGTGCGGTGCGATTTCCGGGTTTCATGCCCTGATTTCGTCCGGTACCGCCAGCAAGCAGATTAAGAATGAACGCGATATGCTGCCGGTTTCTTTTGGCGCCATGCTGACGGAGGTTATGCTTGCTGTGATTGCGCTGATTACGGTTGGCTTCCTCGCTACGGGCAGTACGCTGCCGGAGGGAAATCCGTCTCAGATTTTCGCTTCTGCCATCGCCATCTTTCTGACGAAGCTGGGCATCCCGGAGAGTACTTCCTCCACACTGATCCTTCTGGCCGTTTCCGCGTTTGCT
>JAJBUL010000125.1:8240-14823 GCA_020860365.1 Clostridiales bacterium
TCGCTTGATTCGGTTGCCCGTATCGGTCGGCTGTCATTTCAGGAATTTTTCTTTGACGCAGATACGGACACGGATCATCTGTCCATGGTGGTCAGGCTCTGTTCGAACAAATATTTTGCAACTGCCATTACACTGGTTCTTGCCTATATGCTTGCAAAAATTGGTTATGCGAATATCTGGCCGTTGTTTGGTTCCGCGAACCAGCTGCTGGGAGCACTTTCTCTTGTCGCCTGCGCTGTGTTCCTGAAACATACGCACCGCAAGGGTTTTATGCTGTGGTTTCCGATGGTGTGTATGCTTGCCATCACATTTACGGCGCTTACACAGAAGATCATCACGCTGTCTGCCGGCCTGTTCACGGCAGCTTCGACGAGTCTTTTTGGCGATTGTCTGCAGCTTGTCTTTGCTGTCCTTTTGCTGGCGCTGGGAGTGGTCGTCGCTGTTATGGGCATTCGCAGACTGATGCATTAAATTTGTATAACCGTTCAGATCGAAGCGAAGCGTAGAACTCTAATCGGCTGCTCAGAATAGCTACCATTTTGTCAACTCCAGAATTCTCAGATTCTGGAGTATTTTTCTGTATCAAGTAAGTGTTCCGTTTTTGGCCACAATCAGCGAGACAGCCACGTCGCCGGTCGAATTTACTGCCACCCGGAACATTCCTAAAATGGAATCAATGCCCATGATGAGGCTCAGAGCCTCTCCTGGGACGCCGATCTGCACCAGCAATACAGAAAGGCAGATCAGGCCGGAACCGGGGATCCCAGGGGCGCCGATGGACAAAACAATAATGGAAAAAATCATGGAAAACATTGCGGATGCGTCTAATTCTACCCCGAATACCTTTGCAAGAAATAATCCGGCCACTGCCATATAAATACAGGATCCATCCATGTTTATGGTTGCTCCCAGTGGAATCGAGAAAGAGCAGATCTTTGAGGGAACACCGAGATTTCTGCAGGAACGGATATTAAACGGCATCGCGGCATTCGAGGAAGCCAGGCTGAAATTCGTCAGCATAACCGGAGCGTGTTTTTTCAGGAAGCAGAGCGGATTCAGCCGCCCGATTATAAGCACCAGCAATGCGTATATGCATACCATGACGGCTAAAGCGGCTATAAAGGTTCCGAAAAAGCCCAGAATGGCGAGCAGGGTATCATTTCCTGTCAGCATGATCAGGGATGTCATCGAGCAGAGTACTGCCAGAGGAATGAATTTCACAATCAGCGTGGTGATTTTCAGAAAAAGTTCGTTGCATGCCTCAAAAAAATTCTTCAGAGGCTTTGAATAGTCGCCGATCATGCCAACAGCAATGCCGCACAGAATCGCCATAAAGATGATCTGAAGCATATCCGCGTCCAGAAAGGGCTGTACAAAGTTATCCGGGACAATGTTTACAATGGTATCCAGAATGGATATTTCTGTCGCTTCGGCAGTCGCAATCGTTGCGGCTGCGGCGTCTGTTACCATGGATGCCAGGATTGCGCTGCCCGGGCTGAAGAAGGCAAACACAGATATTCCGGTCAGAACGGCCAGAAGTGTGGTAAACAGATACAACCCCATTACTTTTGCGCCTACTTTTCCCAGATCACGCAGGCTCTCAAACTGTGACAGACAGGATACGATGGAGAAAAATACCACAGGTCCGATAATCATTTTAAGGGCGTTTAAGAACATGGTTTTTACCTGAGTAAGCATACAGGTATTCAGGGTATTTTGCGCCGTAGATGGAAGCGCAATCTTCAGGATACTTCCAAGGACGATAGACAGCAACAGTGACCCGAATGTCAGATACAGCTGTTCGCGTTCGGAGCGTTTTACGGAAATCTCGATCGTGTTTTTATGTGCTTTATTCCTGTATCGGAAGGTATCCGAACGGGCGCGCAGGATCAGGCTGCGTATTGCGTTTTCCATATCCGGACTGATTGCTTCCCCGTCTGGGTCGAGAGGAACGGACTGGCTCTCTGCGATATCGAATTCCTCTCCCTGTCCGCTCAGAGAAAGTGTCACATTTCCCATAAGCTTCCGGAACTGAATTTCAATCTGTCCGTCGCAGGGAGCATGCTCCATCAGGCAGAGCAGAGATTCTTCCACTGTGAGCAAGGTTGCGGTATAATCTTGCCGACTCATTTTTAATTTCTGAAATTCCGCTTCCACATAATCCAGTGCCGGACCTATTTCACTTCTGTTGTTTTGTATTTTCATGACCATTCCTCCAATGTTGGGTAAAGTTTCTTCTTTTCCGGTGTCATTCTATCATTTTTGCATCTGCAGGGCAATATTGAAACGTCCCTTTATTCAAAGGTGCTCCGCTAGCGCATCATCTGGCAGAAACACCGGATTTCCTGTTGTGGGATCCGTCTGACACACATATTTTTGGGAGGTCTTCTATACTTATGATAGGATATGATAAGATATAGCAATGAAAAATTAAAAAAAGTATTTACATTTTAAGAAACGTAGCATATAATATGAATTGGTTGTTACGAAATGTTAACTCTTAATTTCAAGATATTGTGGAGAACGGATAATGACATTACAAAATACAAATTGGGGAAGACTGATTTTAAGAGGATTTCTTTTCATCTTGTTATTTTTGTGTGTATCTGTGAAAGCCGACGCGGCCTGGACGGAGAATGAAGATGGTTCCTGGTCTTGGTACACCAGCAGTGGGAAGCTTGCGACGGACAAGTGGATCGAGAGCAAGTATTATGTGGATGAGAATGGCGTCCGCGTGACCGGGCTGCAGAAGATTGGCGGGAAATATTATTTCTTCAGCAATTCGACCGGTGAATTGATCTGTGGCACCTGGATCAAATCAGGAAGCAAATATTATTACGCAAAGAAAAATGGTGTATTGTGTGTCAGCTGTATAAAGAAAATCAATGGCTCCTACTATTATTTTAATGCAAAGGGTGTACGCCAGACCGGAAAGGAGACTATAGACGGCGATACATACTATTTTAATAAGTCTACCGGAAAGATGGTGACCAGTAAGTGGGTCTGCATCAGTAAAAAGTACTATTATTTCGGCAGCGATGGCATTATGGTAAAGAGCGCCTGGGTAGGAAGATATTATGTCAATAGCAATGGCGTGCGGGTAACGGATACCTGGGTGGATGACAGATACGTTGGCAGCGACGGGAAATGTGTCTCAGGGCTGCAGGAGATTGACGGAAATTACTACTATTTTAATACGACCACTTACAGGATGGTCACAAATACGACCATGAAGGTCGGGCAGGACACTTATATTTTTGACAGCGATGGAGTCGGCACCATTGCCACGATAAATGATCGGCCTGTGGCGTCGGTTTCCGTGGAAGATACCTATTATACGGATCTGCTCGTGGAGGATGAAGATCTGCTGGCAGCGATTATATTCTGCGAGGCGGGCAATCAGTCCTATACCGGACAACTGGCGGTGGGGCTGGTGATCCTGAACCGGTTGAACAGTTCGACATTTGCCGCGTCTACCCTGCGTGAAGTGATATATGTGACTTCGCAGTTTGAACCAGCCAGATCGGGTGCGCTGAACAAAGTGCTTTCTGGCGTGACGACAGTATCGGACAGCTGCAAACAGGCGGCGGCCGAGCTGATGGCTTTGAATGAGGAGTATCAGAAGGGCGTGACGCCGACGCTGACCGTAAACGGGGAAGAGATTGCATTTCCATATCTCTTTTTCCTGACGCCCTCTGCCTACCGGGCGCAGGGACTGAGCGCATCCTATATCACCATCGGCGGACATGTGTTTTTCAAAGTATGGAAGTAATCAGGCCTGCCGGGAAATACTGCTAACTTCAGTGATGAAGAAAAGGATGAAATCGAACACATGATTGATTTTATCCTTTTTTTATGTTAGAATGAAAAGCCGATGGAACGGTCACAGGAGAAATGGGATGAAGAAAGCGGATATAAAACTTATTGTGATTGTGGGTGTGGTCTGCGCAGGGCTGCTTGTCTTGCGTTATTTTGGGATAGATACGGGAGCTTCTGTTGTGGTGGAGGTATATGGGGAGACCTATGGAACCTATTCCCTGAAGAAAGACCAGACGATCCAGATTAATGACACAAATGTGCTGGTCATTGAGGATGGGGAAGCCTATATGGCTGAGGCGAGCTGCCCGGATGGACTTTGCATCAGTCAGGGACATATTTCGGCCAGCGGTACGATGATTGTCTGCCTGCCGAACCGTGTGGTGGTTCAGGTGGTCGATGATGACACGGACGCGGAGGACGGCCTGGATGCAGTTACCGGCTGAGGAGAGTCTGGCAAGGATGAGGTGTATCGGACATGAGGACGAAGGTTGCTTACCTTGGAATGTTCACCGCGTTGGCGATGATTTTGAGTTATATTGAATCTCTGTTCCCGGTTTTTTATGGGATCCCGGGAGTAAAGCTTGGGCTGGCGAACAGTATGTCGCTGGTGATTCTTTATCTGATCGGCGCGCCGGGCGCTTTTGGCGTATCGGTTGTGCGGGTTGTCCTGAGTGGATTTTTATTTGGAAATCTGTTTTCGATCGCTTACAGTCTGGCCGGGGCGATTCTTAGTATGACTGTGATGGTAATTATGAAGAGATTGCCGCACTTTTCGATTGTCGGGATTAGTATTATGGGCGGCATCGCGCACAACATCGGCCAGCTGATCGTCGCGATTCTTCTGGTGGAGAATCTGAATCTGGTGTACTATCTGCCAGTGCTGCTTTTGTCTGGTATGGTGACGGGTCTGGTGATTGGGCTGCTTTCCGCGGAGATTGTAAAGAGGCTGCCGCGGTCCTGGTAAGGCGCTGCCGGGAAAGAAAGGGCAGGCTGTGAAAGTATGGAATCGTTCTGTTGCCACGAAACTGTGAGGAGAAATCTATGATTGCGTATTTAAAGGGAACGGTAGCTGCCGTTTCGGAAAGTCTTCTGGTGCTGGATGTGAACCAGGTCGGTTACCAGGTCTTTATTTCCGCGCGGGATGCGGCCAGGATGCCGGAGATCGGCTGTGAGGCGAAGGTCTTTACGTGGATGAGTGTCAGCCAGGACGCGATTCGCCTGTATGGTTTTTTGCGGGAGGATGACCTGAGGGTTTTTCGTTTGCTGATTAATGTCAGCGGGGTCGGGCCGAAGGCCGCATTGGGAATTTTGTCTGTCTTTACCGCGGATGAGTTGAAGCTTGCTGTTCTTGCGGACGATGCCAGGACGATTGCGAAAGCGCCTGGCATCGGAAGCAAGAGTGCGCGCAAGGTGATTCTGGAGCTGAAAGACCGGTTCAGCCTGGAGGATGCGCTTGAGAGCAGGCTTGCTGCACCGGATGGAGGTGCGGCTTCTGCTGCCAGCCACTCTGCTGCTGGAGACGAGGCAGTCCAGGCGCTTGTCGCATTGGGGTATTCAGGCAGTGACGCCCTGCGGGCGGTGAAAAATTGTGAGATCACTGAGGATATGGATACGGAGACGATCTTGAAGCTGGCGCTGAAGCATCTCTGATCACAGAGAATTACGGAATATCGTTCACATTACGATTGGCAGGGGTGTGAGCGATCACTGTTACGGAGGGACAGCATGGCGAGAAGAGTGATTGCGACAGACGCGACGGAGGAGGATACCCGCCTGGATACCGGGCTTCGCCCACGGCTTTTACAGGATTATATTGGACAGGAAAAGGTCAAGAGTACGCTGAAAATATACATAGAGGCGGCGAAGTCCAGAGGCGAATCCCTGGATCATGTCCTTTTTTATGGACCGCCAGGGCTTGGCAAGACCACTCTGGCCTGTATCATTGCGAATGAAATGGATGTGAATATCAAAATCACATCGGGTCCTGCAATTGAAAAGCCGGGCGAGATGGCTGCGATTTTAAATAATCTTCAGGATGGGGACGTCCTTTTTGTCGATGAGATTCATCGGCTGAACCGGCAGGTGGAGGAGGTTCTCTACCCGGCAATGGAAGATTTTGCGATTGACATTATGATCGGCAAGGGCGCTGCGGCACGCTCGGTGCGGCTGGATCTTCCGCATTATACGCTGGTCGGCGCCACGACCCGGGCCGGTATGTTAAGCGCACCTCTGCGCGACCGGTTTGGTGTGGTAAATCATCTGGATTATTACACGGAGAAAGAACTGCAGACGATTGTTCTGCGCTCGGCTGCAGTGCTGCAGGTGAAGATTGACAACCGGGGTGCACTGGAGATTGCGCGCAGGTCGCGGGGGACTCCCCGGCTGGCAAACCGGATGATCAAACGTGTGCGCGACTATGCTCAGGTGCGCTATGATGGCCAGATTACGGCGTCGGTTGCGTCAGAAGCTCTGGATCTGCTGGAAGTAGATCGCTATGGCCTGGATGCGATAGACCGCTCGATCCTTTCTCTGATGATTGACAAGTTTGGCGGAGGACCGGTGGGGCTGGATACCCTGGCCGCCGCGATTGGAGAGGATTCCGGTACGATAGAGGATGTGTATGAGCCATATCTGATCAAAAATGGGTTTTTGAACCGTACACCCAAAGGGCGTGTTGTCACTGAGTTTGCGAAAGAGCATATGGCTGGACGGGCTTAGCTATTTCGAAGGGAAAAGAAAGTGTTGTAATTTCTGAAATCTATTA
>JAJBUL010000076.1 GCA_020860365.1 Clostridiales bacterium
CGCAAGCCCGGTTCTGTGAGGGGCATACCCCGCAAGGGGTATGTCTACTTGACCAGTGTTTTTAACATAATATGCCGGAGAGTCCCGTTGTATTTTTCTTTGGTCGCCATGACCTGGTAGCCAAGACGGAGCATTGTGCCCTTGCTGGCATGGTTATCGGGATGAACCGTGGCGGCGAGATAGCGGAACCCCATGCGCCGCAGTTCTTCTTCCGCGGCGGTCATGAGCCGGTACTGTAACTGAAATCCCCGGAACTTTGGCAAAACAGCTGCTGAGTCCATATGGGCCAGCCGCCGGCACTGTTCCGGGCAAAAGCCGATATCGTATCCCATATTTTTGGGACTGTCGCCGGGAAATGCGACTGTAAAAATACCGGCCAATTCGCTATTGTCCATAGAAATAGCTTTGTAAGCGGTACCATGCAGAGCATTTCCAGGAAGCGTTTCCTTGTATGCCTGCGGAGGCGTCGGAAGAGCAGAATCTTGCGGAACTGGATTGCCAGTCTCGTCGTATATCTGCGGAGATGCCAGCAAATCCCGGATATAATCTGCGTTATCCGGGACATACCATTCTTTCTGCTCTAATGTATCATAACAGGTCTGTATCACAGCGGCGATCGCTTCCGCGTCGGACGGCGCTGCTTTTTCAATTCGAAAATCCATAGGTACACTCCTCATCTACTCCGGGAAGTAAGGACCGGTTCCGTTCCTTCCCGGCTGCGAACCGAGACCGTCAGCTTTGAGATTCTATCACAAATGTCCTGGGAAATCAAGAAAACGGCAGACTTTTAATTGAAGACTATATGAGGAGGATTGACATATGACATTTGGGCAGGCAATCGAATTATGTACGCGCGGTGCGAAAATCGCCCGCGCCGGGTGGAATGGTAAGTGGTAGTATGTAGAGCTGGCAACCTGCATCAGCTATAAAAATACCAGTGGTAAGATTGTCAGATCTGGCATCTGCTGAAAAGAATGTGAATAGCTTTTACAGCAAGTACAGTTGGAACCAGAATTAGTTTGACGCGTTGGTGAGCCTTGCTTCAACATTGGCTCGATTAACCAGCTTATGGCAAATGGTACACGTACGATTGCGCAGATCAGTTCCAAGATCACGGCATATAACAAGGCCGGTGGGAAAGTGCTGGTGGGATTGGTGAGCCGCCGGGCAGCAGAAAAAGAGTTATTCGACAAGGACGTGACGGCTTCTACAAGCGCCGCAACGGGTTCAAAGCTAAAACGGCTACAGAAGCCGCACAGAGCAAAAACACGAATATAAAGCCACATCCAATCTTAATGTGCGGAATGGTGCTGGAACGAGCGCAAACAGCTATGGTAGCGATAAGAGTGTGTTGGTCACGATTCCAAAGGGAACGACCGTATACTGTGAAGGATATTACACGACCGTATCCAGTGTAAAATGGTACTACATCTGGTTCAACTACAAGAACATCAAGTATACCGGATTCGTAAGCAGTCAGTATTTATCTAAGCAGTAAAGGATTCCTTGACAACTGAGTAAACAAAACCGGGGGCTTTATCGGCTCCCGGTAGTATGCTTTGATACATGTAAATATGCTATAACGCTTGGTCAATGAGAAGTTTTTGAAATTCTTCCATTCGTTCAAGCGCAAGTATATATGTATCAGGATAATTTTCTTTAAAATCTGTAGTACATTTAGTTAAACTTTCTTCGCGAACAGTAAATTGTTTATGTGTACGAATATAAGAAATTGCAGATAGATTCATCAGTGGATAATCTTGAGGTTCCATTGATATATCAAAAGAAGCATCAAGATATTCCCGACGCGTAACACGTGAAATAGGTAACACCACATAGTCAGTTTCGTCTGCTTTTCCGATAATCAGGACTGGCCGTTTTTTAAATGATCTCTTACAAGTATTTGAATCATAGTATGGAGTAACCGATACGTAAGCTTTTCCTATCATGCCTGCATATCCTCCACATCTTCAAACTCATCATAATACATATCCCAGATTGGGTCATAGGGGCGTACCTTTTTTGCATCTTCTCTGATATCATCAAGAGAAAGTGGTACATTGCCATACGCATCTGAAGAAAGCCCTTTTCTGGAATTGCGCCACGACAGTTCCTTATGCGACATTTCACTTAGTTTCCATGATTCAATAGCACCATATTGAAGGATGACACTTTTAACAATGTAAGCGCTCTCTTGAGATATGTCGCAAAGATTATTTGCAAAAATCCCATCATTTGTATAATGCAAACGGACGGTTGTACAAACAGGGCCATACTTCCAGCCTTCAAAATTTTCTATAAATAAAGGTTCCCCTGTTATGGCTATGTTTTCTCTCTGAGAAAGATATAGTAATTTGTGAAGCTTCATTTCATCAATAATTTCTCCAGACAGCTTTTTGTATTCATCAAAAAGATAATTGGCAACATCAATAACTCGCTCCATGGTCATCCTCCTTTCGAAATTCATGATAGTAATATGCCAATTTGCAAATATGTTCTAAAGAAAAATCACCAGAAGGCAGATCCCCGTGGTCGGTGTCAGCACATGACACTTAAACGTAAATTCGGTTACACGGGTATACAGCGTATCTCTACCTACGCTTGTATTATATGCGGTTGTTCTGAGAATGTCAAATTTTTGGTTTCCAAACAATCCTTTGTTTCCAAGACTTTTCGGAGTTAATAAAAATTTAATGTTTAAAAGGGCGGTAGGTGTTATCCTGCCGCCTGTTCTTACCACAATCCTACTTAATTTAATCCCTCAAAATCTCTCAAAAAACTTTAGTTTACTAGACACAAGCAATCCCGCAAAGCCTTGATTTTAGCGGTTTTCGAACGTATAGTTCCTTAATAAAAACTGAAGATTCTCGCAGATGATACACTTGTCCGGTTTTTTGTAGTATATTGTAACGGTAATCGGCTTTATGCCGATGCGTGATTTATATAAATATATGTGCTGCATAAAAAAACGTAACGATTCTGAACAGCAGGCCGTCTGTGATGCAGGTTTGCAGACTGTCTTTTTAATTCGATGCTGTTCTGAACTGTTACAAAAAAACAAGGGAGGAGAATGAATATGAGGAAGAGATGGTTGATTGGCCTGATGGCGCTTTCGTTAGTCCTGGCGGCCCCTGCTACAGCATTTTCCGCGGAGAGCAGCGCGGATGCCATCCTTGCAGAGGAAGCGCCGGATGAGCAGAGCGAGAGAGTCTGGACCGGGGAGGCGGATTTGTCGCTGCGTGAGTCCCAGCCTGGGACGGAGCAGCTGGAAAATGAGCAGGGAACGGCTGAAGAAGAAAGCGAATCCCAAGCAGAGACAGAGTCATTATCTGCAGAGGAAGAGTCTTTACCTGTGGGGATGGAGGCAGAAGAGGAGGAGATAAAAGAATCCCTGCTTCTTTCTATAGAGGAAGTATCGGAAGTCCCCATGGCTGCCGCGGCGGATGAAACAAACAGCACCGTGAGCGGTGTTTGTGGGGAGCACCTCACCTGGACACTGGATCCGGATGGAACGCTTACCATCAGCGGCAGCGGTGCGATGTATGATTACGCGACGCAAAACGATTATGATGTGGATGAGGACGGGTACGATGATTGGGTAAAAGCCCGGGCTCCCTGGTATGACAGCCGGGTCGCGATCACTTCGCTTGTGGTGGAATCCGGCGTTACATTCATCGGCAGGGCAGCCTTTTATTTCTGCAGCAATCTGACAGACGTGGAGATTGCCGACACGGTGACTGCCCTCGGCGACTCTGCCTTTGAAAGTTGCGGAAGCCTGGTCAGCCTGGAGCTTCCGGAAGGTCTGACCAGCATCGGAGAAGACGCATTTGCTTTTTGTTACAGTCTCTCTGCCATCGAGCTTCCGGATTCTCTTGAGAGCATCGGGGATGGAGCGTTTACATATTGCGAGAGCCTGACCGCGATTGCAATACCGGAGGGAGTGACGGAACTCTGCGCGTTTTATATGTGTACCGGTTTAAAAAGCATCACGCTTCCGGAGAGCCTGACCAGCATCATCGGCGGTGCATTTTACGGATGTGCCAGCCTGACAGAGCTTACGATACCTGCGCAGGTGTCCTCTATTGGCACGCAGGCGTTTGCGGGATGTTCCTCACTTGTGAAGCTGACAATCAGTGAAGACAACAAGACGTATGCTTTCAGCGATGGGGTTCTTTACAGCAAAGATGGAAAAACACTGGTTCTCTGCCTGGTCAGCCGCAGCGGGGAGCTTAGGATTCCATCCGGAGTGACCACCATCGCTAAACGCGCGTTTTCCGGCTGCACCGGCCTGACCAGTGTCACGATCCCGAAGGGCGTAAAAAAGATCAGCTCCTGCGCGTTTGAATATTGCACCGGTCTGACCAGCGTTTCGCTTCCGAATAGTTTAAAGACGATCGGTTCCTACGCCTTTTTCGACTGCAGCGCTCTGACCAGTATCACCATCCCGGACAAGGTGACGTACCTGCGTGAAAGGACGTTTTCCGGCTGTACCAGCCTGACAGAGGTAACACTTCCTTCTAAGCTGACAAAGATGGGAGCTTCCGTCTTTGCTTATTGCGAAAGTCTGACCGGTATCACCATTCCGGAGGAAGTGACATCTCTTGGAAGCGGTCTGTTTTATTGCTCAGGTCTGACCTCGGTTCGCATCCCGGCGGGCGTCACCTCAATCGCAGGCGGTATGTTTGAAGGCTGCAGCGACCTGGTCAGCATTTTTATTCCTTCCAGTGTGACCAGTATCGGTGGGAGTGCGTTTCGTGACTGTACCAGTCTGTCAGACGTGTATTACGCGGGCAAAAAGAAAGCCTTCCGCGCCATCTCGATCGGTTCGTGGAACGAATCTCTGACATCCGCGGTCATTCATTATAATGCGCTTTCCATGGACGCGGAGGTTCCATCCTGCCGGGTGACTGCGTTAAAAAATACCGCAAAGGGCGTTAAGATCAGCTGGAGTGCGGCAGAAGGGGCGGATGGCTATTACATCTACCGAAAAACAGAATCCGGTTCCTACAAAAGGATAAAGACCATCAAAAATCCGGCAACCCAAAGCTATACGGATAAAGCGGTAAAGGACGAAAATGGAATCACTTATTATTACAAGGTCTGCGCGTACCTGGACGGCCAAAAAGGTTCCGGAATCGTGGAGCAAATCGTTCGCCTGACTGGCACGACGATTACCGGACTTACCGTCTCCGCGGATGGTGTTCTGACTATTGAGTGGGAAAAGGCGGAAGGGATTTCCGGCTATAAGATTGATATTCATTTCGCAGACGGCTCCACGGCTCCCCGCCTGGTCAGCTCGAAAAAAAACAGCTATACTTATGAAAATGTGAGTGCGGAAGAGATTCTTTACGTCAGAATTCAGACGTATGTAAATGTGGAAGTCCAGACGGAGCCGTATCAGCTCTGGGAGAAATACAGAAGCGCCTGGACCAGTGCGTCAACAGTAATAACTACGGAATGACAGCGGGGATGGTTACTGTCCCGTACCTTTCCGGCTACGATCAGACAATCTTCAGGTATTGCAGAAGTGTCTCACAGCCTTCTGCAATATCGCGGTAGGTTTGTCCAAACTCCCCGGTATACCAGGGATCTGCGATGTCTCGTGGACGATCAGAAAAATCCAGCAGGCGGCGCACCTTATGCTCCGGGTCGCCGCCGAGGATGCGGAGCATATAACGGAGATTCAGATTCTCCATTCCCAGGATCCAGTCATATTTCGCATAATCCCCGGCAGTCATCTTTCTGGCGCGCTTTCCCGCGCAGCTGATTCCGTGACGCGCCAGTTCCTGCCGGGCCGGCGGATAGACCGGATTACCGATTTCCTCGCTGGTATGAGCCGCTGATTCGATCAGAAACTGATCGGAGAGGCCGCGCTTTTCAACCATATCTTTCATAATGAACTCTGCCATGGGTGATCTGCAGATATTCCCCCAGCAGACGAAGAGTATTTTTGTCATTTTTTCCCTCATTTAAGAACATTTTATGTTTTTTTCCTGCCCGCGTCGGTCGTTGCTAAGCGTGTGCCACTGGCACACAGCAACGGCGTAAAGTAAAACGACTTGTGTCGTTTACTATATTTTATAATAATTACGGGAGCGAATCAACTAATTTCTAATTTTCCTCTAATGTTTCTCATGTATGATGATGACACTACAAACGAAGGAGGATAAAGATATGAAGAAAGAATTATTTAAAATCACAGCGTTCGCATTGATCATTCTGGCATTTGCGTGGATCTGCCCGGGAAAGCTGATCGCAAATGCTGCAACAAAACCTGCTAAAGTCACCGGGCTTGCCGTGGTTGATCAGGATGATGATGAAATCAGCCTCTCATGGAATTCGGTATCCGGGGCTAATGGTTATCAGATTTTCCAGTATGATTCCACATCGAAGACCTGGACGCTTGTCCAGACTACTTCCAGGACATATGCAGAGGTGGAAAATTTAACATCCGCAAAGAGGTACAAATTTAAAGTCAGAGCTTACAGCGTTTCCGGCAGCAGTAAGACTTATGGTACGAAATCAGACACGCTGGCTGCGTACACGGAGCCGGATGAGGTGAAAGGGCTTACCGCGAAGGTTACGTCGGACAGCACGGTTACCCTGACCTGGAATAAGGTAGCGCGTGCCACAAAATACCAGGTTTATATGTACGACAGCGCGAAGGGCAAGTATGTGCGCAAGACAACCGTATCCGGCACCAGCACTGTGATAACCGGCCTTTCATCTGGTACAACGTACAAGTTCAAGGTGCGTGCTTATAAAACCGGTTCGGACAATATCAAGTATTATGGGGATTTTTCCGATAGCTGTAAGGCAAAGCTGACAACCGGCACAGCCGCCAGTACCACTACTGCCGGCAGCACCACGACAGTCAGCACCACGACCGGCAATACTGCCGCTTCCGGGAGCTATATCGGGATCACGAAGGCAAAGTCCATTGCGCTTGCAGACGCCGGGCTGACAGCATCTGCCGTTTACGACCTGGAAGCCGAATTTGACTGGGAAAATGGGATTGCCGTTTACGAGGTAAGCTTTGAGTACGGCGGTTATGATTACGATTATGAAATCAATGCAGTCAGCGGGGCCATTCTGGAGAAAAAAGTGGAACGCGATTAACTGGCAACCGCTTCACTGACCATACACCGCGAAAATCCCAGAGATGAAGCCTCCGGGATTCCTTTTATGCACAGAGCCGGGCAAGGAATTTTTGCGGCTAAGGCCGCACCCGGCTCGCGCAGGCGGATAGGGGGAAAAGGGCGTTCCCCTATCCGATTGCACAGAGCCGGGCATCCTGGAAGACCCCGGAGTCCGCCATTGTCGCACCGTTTTCCGCTCTGAAACCCTTTCAGCATATTTTCCCGCTTCAGCTCCGTCAGAAGCTTCTCCCGGTAAGACGGTTCTACAGCTCCCGTTCCCGTTCCTGGTGAAGCTTCTCCGCAGTTGTGTCTATGCATACAGAGATCAGGGCGTCACGCCCATTTTCTATTTTGATCATCCGCCCGATGTCCCGCACCCAGATGTAATCGCCATCCCTCTTTTTGATACGGTATTCCAGAGAATACTGCAAAGAACTGGATAACTGCCTGTCCATGCTCTCATTCATGGCCGAGCGATCCTCCGGATGAATGCTGTTGATCATCAGGCCGTCGGTATCTGTGATAAAATCCTCTTCACAGTCATATCCCAGGGCGTCCAGCATCATTCCGTTGATAAAATAAATGGGGAAGCCCTCCTCCCAGTAACAGCCAAGCATGGCTCCCGGAAGGCTTTCATTCAGGAACTGGCGCCGAAGGCTCTCTTTTTTCCCGAGCACATTGTTTACGCGCATGAGAATGCTCTCACGCCTGAAGGGGATGCCTTCATAATCATCCGCCCCCATTCCCAGAGCCTCAGCTTCTGCCTCGGCGCCGGCTTCTCCTAAGAGGATCACAGGCACATTCCACACCTGTTTTTCCCGTTTCATCGTATTCCAGAGTGCGGACTGGTTCTGCTTTGCGAGGGAGGCGCTTAACAGGATCGCCTGGATATGGTCGCCGAACCTGCCAAGTCCGGCCAGTGCTTCTTCCTCATCCGACGCCTCTTCCACCTGAAAACTCTCTTCAAAACCTGCGCGTATATCTTCCCGGACAGAGGAATTTTCACAGATCACGAAAAGAATCCCATTTTCCGCCCGCTTTTTCATCGCAGAATGTCCAGCGCATTCCAGCTTCTGTGTTTTATCTGTCTGGTTTTGCAGCAGTTTTTCAAATTCCTCCGGAGGCATGGGCTTAGCCATATAGTAGCCCTGCACATAATCACAGTTCAGGTCTTTGAGGCGTTCCAGCTGCCTGCGGGTCTCTACGCCCTCGGCGACCACATCCAGGTTCAGCCAGTGCGCCAGCCCGATAATATACCGCAAAATTCCCTGCTTTTCCGGCCTGGACATCTCACTTCGGATAAACTGGATGTCCAGCTTGATGATATCCATCGGCATTCGGTTCAGCATATTCAGCGAAGAATAGCCGCTGCCAAAGTCATCCATTTCGATGATAAAGCCTTTTTTCCGCAGCTCTCGGACCGTTTTTACAATCTGCGCAGGATTCTCCGTGATCACAGACTCCGTGACTTCCAGATGCAGCCGGTTGCGGGAAATGCCATATTTTTCTGTCAGAGAGACCAGTACATCACAAAGATCCAGCTGATAAAAATCCGCGCGGGAAATATTGACCGAAATATTCAGCGGCGCATCCTGGTCACCCGTGCTTTCCCATTCCCGGAGCATCCGGCATGCTTCTTCCCAGACAAACAGATCCAGCTTCGTGATAAACCCGTTTTTCTCAAAAAGCGGAATAAACTGCCCCGGCTGCTGAATCCCCCATTTTGGGTGAAACCATCGAATCAATGCCTCTGCGTCCCGCAATGGAGCTCCATCTATCCTGTATTTCGGCTGCAGCCAGACATGAAATTGCCTTTCCGCCAGCGCTGTCTCCATACAGGCGGTGATTTCCTGCTCCCGCAGCAGGCGGTTGCGCAGTTCTTCATCATAATAAGCAAAATATTTTCCGTATTGTCCTTTGATGCTCCTGGCCGTTTCAAGCGCCCAGTCGCACATCTGTTCAATAGAAGTATTCCGGCCGCCAGTCACATAAATGCCCCATTTGATCACGACATTATTGGCTGCGGTGAGCTGGTTGACCTTCTCCGCAATCTGTCTGAACATATCATCTGAATAGGTCTGGGCATGCTCAACCATGCAGACAAACTGATCGGAGCTAAAATGCGCGCACAGTCCTTTCCTGCACAGAATTTTCATCAGAAGATCAGCGGTTCCGCACAGGAGGCTGTCTCCGGTCTGCCGCCCATATACTTCATTTATCAGTTTAAAATTTTCATAATCGGAACAGATAATATCATACTCTTTTTGGGGATTTTCCTGCAGGATTTCTCTCACACGCTGATAAAAATATTCCTGGCTGTACAGCCCGGTCAGCCAGTCAAGCCGGTAGTGACCCGGCATGGCAGCCGCTTCTCCCCGACGGATCCCATTTGCCACCCGGCAGCGAATGATCTGCGGGTGATCCGTTATTACCACGAAGTCTGCCGCTCCATGTGACAAAGCAGCTGCCTTGTCCTCACTGTTTGTATGTTTCGCAACGACAATGACCGGTATGGAAGCATACGCCGGGTTCGCCTGCAGAGTCTCCATGAAAGAACAGGCTCGCATCTCGGACAGTTCAACACTCAGCAGAATCAGGGAAATCCTCTCTCTGGATGCCTTAAGAATATCAAGTGCCTCTTCCCTGGTCGTTGCTTCCAGCAGCTCGTATTGTTCCCGGAGCATTGCCGTCAGCAGATTGCGGCTGCTTTCTTTTTCTTCTATAATTAATATGATTTTCTGCGCCATCCTGATTGCCCATCTTTCTACCCAGGCACGGAAAACATCCCGGATCATCTTTTCTGCTTCAATTTTTCTTTTCGGTCAAGTACCTCGCTGCAAGCATACGGGGGAATAAAGCGAAGCCTGAAACATAGTTAGATTACCACTCTGAATAAAACAAATCAACAGATATTTTTCAGTCGCGTTAGAACATCCCTGCAACATATTGACTTTTCTGGTACTTTGGATTAAAATCGAGCAAATGGAACAAAAAAATTGTGCAGATTTACAAGGAGGAAAAGTTATGAAACATGGAAAGAAACTGGCTGGAATTTATTGCTCATGATGCTGATACTTGCATTGTCTGTCCAAGCAAGCGCAAGTACAGAAATTGAGCGGACTGGCGCAGGGGAAAACCTATTATGTGCCTGTTGCGTCTGAAATACGCTTATGATGTGCTTATTGGACGGCTTACGCACTGGATCAGGAAATGCTTGCGGGACCGGACAAAACGGCAACTATGATTTGTAAGAAAGCAGGAAAAAATGAATTGCAGAGTAATCACGAATCTGGATATGCCAGAGCTGTTTCCTTATTCACAGATTTCGGAAAGGCAATTGCTTCACTACTATGAACCGGAGAGAGGGCTTTTCGTTGCAGAGAGCCCCAATGTGATTAAGCGGGCATTGGGAGCTGGATATGAGCCGGTGTCTTTCCTGATGGAAAAAACGCAATTAACCGGCGTGATGGCGGAGGTATTGGCAGGCTATCCGGATATTCCTGTATATACTTCCGACAAAGATGTTCTTGAGACGATTACGGGGTATTCGATGACAAGAGGCGTCCTGTGCCTGATGCGGCGAAAGCGGCTGTCAGAGTCGGCAGAGCTTTGCCGCCCCATGCATCGGATTGCTGTGCTGGAGGATGTCGTGAATCCAACGAATGTAGGCGCGATTTTTCGTTCGGCTGCAGCCCTGGGTGTGGAAGCAGTACTGCTGACGAAAGGCTGCAGCGATCCGCTTTATCGGCGTTCCGCGCGTGTCAGTATGGGAACTGTGTTCCAGGTTCCATGGGCCTGGCTGGAAGGAGATGACTGGACGGAACAGCTGCATTCCTGTGGGTTCACTACTGTGGCTATGGCTTTGCGTGAAGACGCAAGGTCTTTGGATGATCCGGTTCTGAAAGAGATTTCAAGGCTGGCGGTAGTGCTGGGGACGGAGGGAGATGGACTGAAACCTTCAACGATTGCGCAATGTGATTACACGGTGCGGATTCCGATGTTAAATGGAGTTGATTCACTGAATGTGGCTGCCGCAAGTGCGGTTGCGTTCTGGCAGCTTTGTCGGAAACCGGCAAGTTAACAAAAAGTTCACAAAAGAAATTAGCACTCACCACTTGACTTGGCTAACAATCTGTGTTATAACATCCACAGAACGAAGGAGGAACAGTGAAAATACCTTCCTGGAGTTTATAAATAATCATAAAAAATATGCAAAAGCAAAGGAGAAATGACATATGGCGAGAATTTATGCAAATAATGTATGGGATGATTTTTTTGACGATTTCTTTCATGAACCGGCACATCATGCAGAACCATCCAGAGGCCAGGAGGCCATGATGAGAACAGATGTGAAAGAAACAGAGAATGAGTACGAGCTTATTATGGATCTTCCGGGTGTAAAGAAGGAGGATGTAAAAGCAGAACTGAAGGAAGGATATCTGACCATCCAGGCTACGGTAAATCTGTCAAATGGAAAGTATATCCGTCGGGAACGATTTAGCGGTACTTGTAACAGAACCTTTTATGTGGGGAAAGCAGTAAAGCAGGAGGATATTAAGGCGAGATTTGAGAATGGCACTCTGATTCTGACAGTTCCGAAAAATGTGAAACGGCCGGAAGCTGAGGAGAAGAAGTATATCACGATTGAGTGAGTCGTCACAAAATGTTAAAAACGCCGAAAATGTCGGCGATCATATAGATATGGCATGATTGCCCTGAATTTTCCCTCTGCGATGCAGCATTCGGCTGCACCGCTTTTTTGTCCAATAGGAAAGTTCTCCGAACTTCCCTATTGGACAAAAACCCTCCGGGGGATGCACATGCCGCGCTAGAGGAAACTGTCTGTTTACACAGACGCGCGGCAGCGCGAGAATCCCGCAAAGCAGGATTCTATTTTGCCAGGAAAGTCCTCCGAACTAAACTTATGCGGGCCGAACAGACAGTATTTTTCGAACAAAAGTTCGAAAAGTGCTTGCATAATCAAACGAAGTGTATTATAATCCAGTAAGAAACGAACAAACGTTCTGGAAGCAAAATATAGTATGGAGGCGGAGATATGAAGGAGAGATGGGAAAAACAGGCGGTTTATTGGGATCTGACACCCGGCAGTGTTGTATTGTGCGCTATTCTGGGGTTTGGGGTGGAAGTGTTGCTTTTCGCTATGACGGGGATTCGGATTTCTGAGGTTCCGGGGATTGTTCTTGGATTTCTGTGGCCTTTATCTGGTATTCTTGTTTCGGGCGTCCTGATTCTGGCGGCATCCCTTTGGGACAGGATTCATGGACGGATTCTTAGTTTCCGCTATACAGCCTGATATGGTATTGCAGAAGAGGCCTTTCTGTGGTAGAATCGGCATAGCCATTCAGAGTTGCGAGGATGGCAGGCGGGCTGCATGTATGCGGCAAGGCCGTTCACTGCAAATTACATAGACAGGAAAAGGTGAAGAATATGCAAAATACAGTAACAAGAGAAGAGGCGTTTGCGCTTCTGCGAAAATATAATCAGGAATCATTCCATATTCAGCATGCGCTGACGGTGGAAGGAACGATGCGCTGGTATGCACGGGAGCTTGGATATGGTGAGGAGGAGGAATACTGGGGCATTGTTGGACTTTTGCACGACATTGATTTTGAACTTTTCCCGGAGCAGCATTGTCAGAAAGCGCCTGAGCTTTTACGGGAAGGCGGAGTGGGCGAGGATATGATCTACTCTATATGCAGCCATGGTTATGGGATCTGCTGTGACCTTGAGCCGAAGCATGAGATGGAGAAGGTTTTATTTGCGGCGGACGAGCTGACCGGCCTGATCGGTGCGGCGGCGAAGATGCGTCCGTCGAAGAGTGTAATGGACATGGAGGTATCCAGCCTGAAAAAGAAGTTTAAGGACAAGAGGTTTGCTGCTGGCTGTTCGCGGGATGTGATTCGTACCGGAGCGGAACGGCTGGGATGGACGCTGGAGGAACTGATGGAGAAAACCATTCTTGCGATGCGCTCCTGTGAAGCTTCGATCAATGATTATATGAATATGGCATTTTAACGATAAGAATTGTTCCGCACGGTCAGTTTTGCGGAGCAGCTATGATTCATTCCCCCTGAAAATCCGGGAAAGGAATTTGTATGACAGGAAATAGAAAAAAGGGCGATCTTCCGGTGACGGGAATCCTGGCTGTGGTTGTGGTGCTATTGGCTGTTGTACTCGCTTTGCTGGTGAGCGGCTATCGGCGGATCAGCAGGGATCGTCAGGGTGTTTTGCTGTCAGAAACGGAGACAGCTGTTGATACCAGCCAGACGGAACCGGTAAGTGAGATCTCTGTGGAGATATCTATGGAGAGTACGGAGGAAACAGTGGTTATTATCGGTGAGAGCGAGACAGATGCAGATACTGTTTTGGAAAACGCAGGTGAGAAAACAGAAGATACAGAGACAGAAACTGAGACGGAGGCGGAAAAGCTTACAGTAGCGATTGATCCGGGTCACCAGGGAAGCTGGGTGGATATGACGGACACGGAGCCGCTTGGTCCTGGTTCTTCGGAGATGAAGACGAAGTCTTCTACCGGGACGCAGGGCAGCTACAGTGGACTCGCAGAATATGAGTTGAATCTGGAGATCGCCCTGCTGTTGCGCACGGAATTGGAGGAGCGGGGGTATGCGGTGATCCTGACGCGGGAGGATAATGATACCGCGATCAGCAATGCGGAGCGTGCGACTCTGGCCTGCGAACAGGGGGGTGACATCTATGTCCGCATCCATGCGAACGGATCGGAGGATTCCAGTGTAAGCGGAGCTCTTGCAATGGTTCCCTCTTCTTCGAATCCGTATGTGGCATACCTGGCGGAGGATTCTTATCTGCTTGCGGAGTGTATTCTGGAAGCGTATTGCAATACAGCCGGTTTTCAGTCGCTCGGGATTCAGTACACGGATACCATGACAGGAATAAACTGGAGCCAGATCCCGGTGATGATTCTGGAGATGGGATTTATGACAAATGAATCGGATGATCTTCGCATGGCGGACGCTTCTGTTCAGGAACAAATGGTGCAGGGAATTGCGGATGGAATTGATGACTATTTTATTCAGAAGGGACAAAAGACAACAGAGACTGAGGCAGAAGCGGAATCTGAGTCAGAGTCTGAGACGGTTTCGGCGGAGGCAGAGCTGCTTATGAATTCATTGATGGAAATGCTTGGAGAGCGTTATCTTTACCCATCGGAGTCTCAGGGAGAGGCCTGGGCGGTCAGCGTAAAGTCGTTGGATGATGGCTCGGCGGGAGATATCAATGGCGATGTGCAGATGAAGTCTGCCAGTGTGATGAAGGCTTTTATTATGGCTGTTATTTATGACCGCGTCTATTTTCCATCTTCAGAGGAACGGCGGATTGAGATAGAGGAGTCCTATGAGGGAGAACTGGAAGAGCTGATCACGGCTATGATCACAGTCAGTGACAATACAGCGTCAAATACGCTGGTGACCATGCTTGGCAGCGGTGATGCGCAGGCCGGGATGGATGTTGTCAATCAGTTCCTGGAGGAAAATGATTATACCGGCACTCATATGGGGCGGCTGTTTCTGGAAGAGAATCCTTCCGGAGACAATTATACGACCACAAATGACTGCTGTGCTTTGCTGGAAAGTATTTATACCGGCACCTGTGTGGG
>JAJBUL010000144.1:0-12255 GCA_020860365.1 Clostridiales bacterium
CGGACCCGCCTTTTATCTGCTTTTTATATCCCAACGCTGTGCAGTTCGGGGCGGACAACATCGTCTACCACAGCGACAAGGCGCTCGACATCGAACTGTACACGGATGAGAAGAACCCCGATCTGGAAAAAGCCGTGGAAGCCGTCCTGACGGAGCACGGGCTGTACTTTGAGAAATCGGAGGTCTGGATCGATGAAGAGAAACTGTATGAAGTCCTCTATTCCCTTGTGGTTTAGGGGCAGAATTTTATGAAAGGTTAGGTATGAGATATGGCCAACAAGAAGAATAAGGTCAAATTCGGCCTTAAGAACGTCTATTACGCCAAGGCCACCTTTGACGATGACGGGAACGTCACCTACGGTACCCCGACCCGTATCCCCGGTGCCGTGAACTTTTCCATGGACCCGGAGGGTGAGAACGAGCCGTGGTATGCGGACAACATCGTCTACGTGGTGCTGAACAACAACAGCGGCTACAGCGGCGACCTGGAAATTGCCATCATCCCGGAGAGTTTCTATACGGAAATCCTCCACGAGGAGCTGGATTCCAACGGCGTCATGGCGGAGAACACGGAGGTGGAGGTTGAGCACTTCGCGCTCATGTTCCAGTTCGAAGGCGACAAGTTTGCCACGAGGCACGTGCTGTACAACTGCACCTGTTCCCGCCCGGCAATGGAGTCCGCCACGACCGAGGATTCCAAAGAGCCGCAGACCGACACCCTGTCCCTGACGGCATCCGCCCTGGCGAACGGCTATGTGAAGGCAAAGACCTGTTCGACCACTTCCGAGGATGTCTACAACAGCTGGTTTGACGCGGTGTACGAGCCGCAGGCGGCCGCTGCAGAGACCACTTCCGAGGAAGATACGGAAGATGACGCGAACGGCTGATGACTGACACGGGGGCGGGGCAGCCTGTCCCCTTTACATGAAGAAATGGAGGATAAATTATCATGGCATTGACTAAGACAATCAATATTGACGGTGTGGACGCGAAATTCCGTGCTTCTGCGGCAGTTCCCCGTATCTACAGGATTAAATTCGGGCGCGACATCTACAAGGATCTGCGGCAGCTCGAAAAGGCCGTGGGCGAAGGAAACGAGGAAGACAGCGACCTGGACATGTTCTCCCTTGAGATGTTCGAGGACCTTGCCTGGGTAATGGCAAAGCATGCCGACCCGACCGTACCGGATTCCCCGGATGAGTGGCTGGAACAGTTCAATACGTTCAGTATTTACCAGGTGCTCCCGCAGCTCATTGAACTGTGGGGCTTAAACGTGCAGACCGATGTGGAGTCTAAAAAAAACCTCGCAAAACTGAGCGCGAAATGACGACCCCGCTCTTCCTTCTGCGGTGTGTGCAGCTGGGCATATCGGTCCGTGACCTTGACCTGCTTACGGTTGGGCTGGTCAACGATATGTTCAGTGAGCTGCACCGCGACGATGAAACGTTTGATTATGTAGCCCAGCAGTCTGACTTTGACCGGTTCTGAGTCAGGCTGCCTTTTTATAGCCGAAAAGGAGGTGGCAGGTCATGGCGAGCCGCATTGCGGGCATCACTGTGGAGATTGATGGATCGACCACAAAATTACAGTCAGCGCTAAAAGAAGTCAATACCGAAATCAAGTCCACACAGACCCAGCTGAAGGATGTGGAGAAGCTCTTAAAGCTCGACCCGTCCAATACGGAGCTGCTGACCCAGAAGCAGAAGCTGCTGACCACTGCCATTTCCGACACCAAGGATAAGCTGACCACCTTAAAGACAGCGGCGGAACAGGCAAACGAGCAGCTGCAGAACGGGGAGATCACCCAGGAGCAGTACGATGCCTTACAGCGTGAGATTGTCGCCACGGAAGAGGAGCTGAAGAAGCTGGCGGACGAGGCGGCGGAAGCGAACACGGCGCTCAATAAAATCTCCGAGGTCGGCTCCACTTTGGAGGATATCGGGGATAAAATCACGAGCGTCGGCACCAGCCTGACGACCAAGGTCACAGCTCCTATTGTGGCTCTTGGCACGGTGGCTGTGACTACGGCGGCATCATTTGAGTCTGCCATGTCCCAGGTGCAGGCGACCATGGGCATCACGACGGATGCCACTTCTGAATTAAACGGCGAAACCGTGAACACGATGGACGCGCTGTCTGACCTGGCAAAGGAAATGGGCAGCACGACCGCCTTTTCCGCTTCCGAGTGCGCCGAGGCGTTAAATTACCTGGCTCTGGCGGGTTACGACACGCAGGAGATGGCGGACACGCTGCCTGTGGTCTTAAACCTTGCGGCGGCCGGTGACATCGAACTGGAAAGCGCATCGAATATGGTAACGGATGCCATGTCAGCCCTCGGCATGGGGACGGATGAAGCAAGCACGATGGTCGACCAGATGTCCAAGACGGCATCGACCACCAACACCTCCGTGGCACAGCTCGGCGAAGGTATCTTAAAAATCGGTGCTACGGCCAAGTCTGTCAAGGGTGGCACAGCTGAACTGAACACAGCTTTAGGTATCCTTGCCAACAACGGCATTAAGGGCGCAGAAGGCGGCACACATTTAAGAAACGTGATCCTTGCCCTGCAGAGCCCGACCGACACGGCGGCAAGCTGCATGGAAAGCCTCGGCCTGCAGGTGTATGACAGCGAGGGCAACATGCGCTCCTTAAACGACATCCTTGGCGATTTGAATGCTTCCATGGACGGGATGACTTCGGAGGAGAAGAATAACATCATCTCCACCATTTTCAATAAAACCGACCTTGCTTCCGTAAACGCCCTCCTTGCGAACACGGGGGATACCTGGGATGAACTGCAGCAGTCCATTACGGACAGCGGCGGGGCGGCGCAGCAGATGGCGGACACACAGCTGGATAACCTCTCCGGCCAGCTGACGATCTTGAAGTCAGCCCTGGAAGGTCTGGCGATCGCCTTTGGTGAGACGCTCATGCCTGCCATCAAGAAAATCGTCTCCGCCATCCAGGGATTCGTTGACAAGCTGAATGCCATGGACGAGAACCAGCGGAAGACCATTGTTACCATCGCGGCTGTGGCGGCTGCCATCGGCCCACTGCTCGTCATCATCGGCACGCTGATCGGCACGGTCGGCAAGGCGATGACGAATTTCTCAAAGCTGGGGACGAGCATCCTGAAAGTGGTAAACCATATAAAAACCGGAACAGGCGTAGCCGGGAAGCTGGCAACAGCGATTTCAGGCATCTCCGCTCCGGTCCTTGCGGTCATCGCAGTCATTGGTGTCCTGGTGGCGGCTTTTGCGACCCTGTGGAATACGAATGAAGAGTTCCGGAATAAGATAACCGCCATTTGGGAGGGGATCTGCTCGAAGGTGTCTGAATTCATCAATGCCATCAAGGAGCGGTTTGAAGCCTTGGGCATCAGCTTCGAGGGCATGGGCAGCATCGTGGAGACGCTGAAGAACATCTGGCTGGAATTCTGCAACCTCCTGGCGCCTGTGTTTGAGGGCGCATTCCAGATTATATCATCCGTTTTGGGAACAGTGCTGGATGTCATCATTGGCATTCTGGATGTGTTCATCGGCCTGTTCACCGGGAACTGGGAGCAGATGTGGACCGGCGTGAAGGAGATTTTCACCGGCATCTGGGAAGGCATCAAAGGGATTTTCTCTGCGGTGCTTAACACCATCAAGGGCATTGCGGATGTGGTGCTTGGCTGGTTCGGCACAAGCTGGGAGGAAGTCTGGACAAGCATCAAGTCCTTTTTTGAGGGAATCTGGAACGGCATCAGCAGCTTTTTCTCCGGGATACTCACGGGAATCCAGACGATAGCCACCACAGTGTGGACGGCCATTTCCGGATTTTTCACGACCGTCCTTACGGCAATCCAGACGGTTTTCTCTACTGTGTGGAATGCCATATCTACTGCGGTTTCAACCGTCATGGGCACAATACAGTCTGTGATTACCACGGTATGGACGGCGATCAGCACGGCAATTTCCACTGTCATCACGACCATCCACGATACCATCGTAAACACATGGAATGCGATTTATTCCGTGATCGAACCTCTGCTGACGGCTTTCAAATATTTATTTGAGACCATCTGACAGGCAATACAGATACTGATTTCAACGGCACTGACGGCCATCCAGACGAAGATTTCTGAAATCTGGAACGCCATCGTTTCCTTCATTACTCCGATTTTGGAGGGGATAAGGTCAACCTTTGAGTCAATCTGGAATGCGATTACAACGGCGGTTTCCACGGCACTGACTGCTGTACAAACGGCGGTGACCACGGTGTGGAATGCCATCGTGAGCTTCATCACTCCGATACTGACTGCCATCCAGACGGCTGTGTCCACTGCCTGGAATGCAATAAAAACGGCGGTGTCGACCGTGATGAACGCCATCAGCAGCACCGTCAGCTCCGTATGGAACACGATTAAATTAGCGGTGTCCTCGGCAGTGAATTCCGTGAAAACTACGGTATCGAATGTGTTTACCAGCATCAAAACGACCGTGAGCAATATCATGAATTCCATCAAAACCGCGATTTCTTCCGTGTTCACTTCGATTGTAACAGCAGTGGGAGAAAAGGTGGGTTCTATCAAGACGAAAATCACGGACGGGTTCAACAATGCCGTATCCTTCATCACCGGACTGATTGACAGTGCGAAGAGCTGGGGCTCAGACATGATCCAGAACATCATCGACGGCATCACGAGCAAGATTCAGGGTGTCGCGGATGCGGTGACGGGAATTGCCGACAAGATCCGGTCCTTCCTGCACTTCTCGGTGCCGGACGAAGGGCCGCTTGCCGATGCGGATTCCTGGGGCTCTGACATGATCGACACCATCGCGGAGGGGATCAACGGAAATTCCGCCCTGACCGATGCGGTAAGCAGTGTGGTTTCGGCGGTGAGCACGTCCCTCAAGGGGATGGTGGATGATATTTCGACCATATTCAGTTCCGCATGGGATACGGTAAGTTCTACGGTGTCCTCTGCCATGGGTACGGTATCCTCTACCTTGAGTTCCGCATGGAGCGGGATTACG
Source organism: Clostridiales bacterium (assembly GCA_020860365.1). GTDB lineage: Bacteria > Bacillota > Clostridia > Lachnospirales > Lachnospiraceae > Choladousia. The sequence goes on from JAJBUL010000144.1 coordinate 5,019, forward strand.
AGCGCGGCAAGCACAGCTGTAAGCAGTGTGGCGAAGGTGGTGGCCACTGCCTGGAACGGAATCAAGAGTACGACATCCACCATATGGACCGGAGTGAAATCTACCCTGTCGACGGCATGGAGCGGCATCAAATCGACCATCTCCACTGCCGCCAGCGGGGTAAAGTCCACAGTCAGCACGGCATGGAGCGGGATAAAGAACACCACCAGTACGGCATGGTCGGGAATCAAATCGACGATGAGCAGCACATGGAGCAGTATCAAGTCAACCGTGTCCTCGACTTCGAGCGCGGTAAAAAGTACAATATCCACTTGCTGGTCTGCGATTAAATCGACCAACCTGTCCGACTGGAACAGCATCAAATCGACGCTTTCTACCTGCTGGACGAGCATCAAGGGTACCATATCTACAGCAACAAGCGGCGTGAAAAGCACCATCTCTACTGCATGGAGCGGGATAAAATCCACTACCAGCAGCACATGGAGCAGCATCAAGTCGACGATGAGCAGCACATGGTCGAGCATGAAATCCACGGTTTCTTCGACCACCAGCTCTGTGAAAAGCACGATTTCCTCTGTATGGAGCAGCGTGAAATCGACCACCAGCAGCTCGTGGAGCAGTGTGAAATCTACTGTGTCCTCGACACTGTCCAGTATGAAGTCCTCCGTGACTTCGGGATTGTCGAGCATAAAGAGCAGCATGAGCAGCACGTTCAGCAGCTTAGTCTCTTCCGCATACACATGGGGCAAGGATATCTGTTCCCAGCTTGCTTCCGGTATTTCCGCTATGGCAAGCAGTGTGGTTTCCAAGGCGAAATCCCTGGCGAGTTCCATCTCGTCCTACCTGGGATTCTCCGTCCCGGAGAAAGGTCCATTGTCCGATGCGGATGAGTATATGCCTGATTTCATGCAGCTTATGGCGAAAGGCATCCAGGGCAACATGGGGGATGTGCTGGATAAAGTGAAGACCGTGGCAACGGGTGTGCGTGACATGATGTCGGACGGCTTTACCATCCCGGATATGTCCGCGCTGAACCTCCCGGAGCTGGCATTTGCCGGGGCGGGAGCGGGGAGCACGAACACGACGACCACAAACAATAATCAGAAGACCACCAACCTTGGAGGCGTGAACATCTATGTGACCGGCGGGAACAATCAGGATGCGGATGAGCTTGCGAGGACGGTGGCGGATAAGATTAACGATATGCTGGACGAGGATAACTCCGTGTTCAAGTGATGAAAAGTGGGGCGGCTTTGAAAAAATGCTTGAAACAGGAGGCCTGTTATGGTATAGTAAGGATAGAAAAAGGACACCTGCTACGAACAGATGCCCTTAGAGACTACCGATAGACGGTTAGCCCGATTATTAAGCGTAGAAATAGCCGCTCAACTTCTCAGGGAGGGCGGCTGTTTCTGTAGCATTGCCTTGAAAAAATGCTTGAAACAGGCGGCAGCTTATGGTATAGTAAGGATAGAAAAAGGACACCTGCTGCAAACAGATGCCCTGGGAACTACCGATAGACGGTTGATTCCTGATTATTTAAAACAGATTATGAAAATAACCGCTTAACTTGTCAGGGTACGGCGGTTATTTTCTTGCACCAATAGAATATCCTATTCCGAAGCAGGTCAAGCCGAAGCTCAGTACTGCTATCAGATCAAGTACAGTCATGGGCAAGCCCTCCTTTCATAAGATTCCCTTTCGGGTTTCTATGTAAACGGAGGGTTCAGTCCCTCCGATTGAAGGAACCAACCGCCTACCATCCTGGTAGCTCTTAGGAACGATATTACCATAAACTGACAAAAATATCCACAGAAAATTGAACTTATTGAATGAAAAATGGCATCTCAGCAATGGGGTGCTTTTTTTGTGCCCAAAATCAGGAAGGAGGGCAGGCATGCCGGTATCACAATTTCAGATGAGGAACCGCTTCACGCGGCAGTACCTCACGTTTAACGGGAAGTCAAGCAAGGACTTCCTTTTATATCTGTCCGGACCCGGTGTGTATGATTCCCCGGAGCCGGATGTGGAGGCAACAAGCATTCCGGGCTTGAACGGCGACCTGATGCAGAATAACGCCAAGAGCGGCCACAGGCGGTTCAAAAACGTGGACATCAAGTACGAGGCGTTCTTCTTTAACGGCCTGCCGAAGAAGTCGGCGGCGGTGAAGAGCTGGCTGCTTTCCCCCACGGGCTACTGCAGGCTGCAGGACACTTACGACCCGGATTTCTTCCGGATGGGCATGTGTACCTCTGCGGTTGAGTTTGATGTGACGCGCCAGAAAGCGGCGGAGATGGAGCTTGTCTTTAACTGCAAGCCGCAGCGGTGGAGCGTGGAGGGGCAGAAAGCGATCTCCCTCACGGAATCCGGCAGCGTGATCCGCAACCCCTTTGCCTTTTACGCACAGCCATTGATCGTGGTTTACGGAACGAGCCAGGGTGTGATTACCATCGGTGACTGTTCCGTGACCATCTACGGTTTTGAGGACGGCGGAGTTATCTTAAACAGCGAGACGCAGAACGCATACCTCTCAGACGGCTCATTTTATAACAACTACATCTACTCGGACAAGTTCCCCGTCCTTGCTCCGGGAGAGAATACCATCCAGTGGAGCGGTGGAATCACCTCCGTGGAACTGACGCCAAGGTGGTGGACGCTATGATTCCATGCCTTTACGATATTTCAGAAACCTCCTATGTCACCAACGGCATCGGGAAGATGGCGGACTGTATCTCGTGTATCGTCACGGAGAAAAGGAACGGCAGCTACGAGCTGAAGATGGAATACCCCTCGGACGGCATCCACGCGGATGAAATCACTGAGGGCAACATCATACTGGCGAAGCCCGCGGACGGGGCGACCTCGCAGCCTTTCCGGATTTACAAGATCACCACCCCAATGGACGGTGTTTTGGAGATTGCGGCAAGGCACATCAGCTACCAGCTGAACTTTATCACTGTCTCCCCCGTGACCATCGTATCCGGCACGGATGACCAGGTGGTGCTTGCCTACCAAGGGCTACTCGACAATGCCACGACTGACTGCCCGTTTTCTTTTGAGACGGACATGTCCTCCACGGCCTACTTCGGTATCCTGGAGCCGACATCTTTCCGAAACGCCCTCGGCGGCGTGGACGGCAGCATGCTTGACACCTTCGGCGGGGAGTTCGAGTGGGATATGTATACGGTGCGGCTGTTAAAAAGCCGGGGATCAGATAACGGCGTGCGGATCGTCTATGGGAAGAATCTTGTGGACTTTAAGATGGAACGCTCCATCGAGGATGTCATCACGGGTGTCCATCCATATTGGGAGGATTCCGAGACGGGGGACATCGTGGAGCTGTCCGAGAAGGTGGTGACGCTTGCCGATTCGGATTATCCGTATGAGAAGATCATGGTGCTGGACTGCTCGGAGCAGTTTGAGGAGCAGCCGACTGAGGCTTCCTTACGCTCCTACGCACAGAGCTACCTCGAATCCACGTCCTATACGGAACCGGAGATCGATATTGACATCGACTTCGCGCAGCTGTGGCAGACGGCGGGGTATGAGGACATTGCTGAGGCGGAGCGGGTCAACCTCTGCGACACGGTGCATGTGTATGTGTCGAAGCTTGGGATCGAGGTGTCAGCGACCGTGACGGAGACGGAATATGATACGCTGCTGGAACGGTACAGGTCCATCACGCTTTCCAATGCGGTGAGTTCCTCCCGGAACAGTACCCTTTCCCTGTCGGTGGCAACCACCTCGCAGGTCAAGACGCTCATTGCCATCACTGACACGGCAATCCGGCTGTCCGCATCCAAAACCTATGTGACGAAGGATGAACTGGAATCGGACTACAGCACGACCGTGGAGGTGAAGTCCCTCATCGAGGAGACGGAAGAGGCGGTCACGCTCTCGTACACCAAGACCCTGGAGAACTACTCGACCACGGAGCAGATAAAGTCCATGATCGAGCTGAGCGAGGATAACATCGAGATTTCTGTAACGGACACACTGAAGGATTACACCAAGACCAGTGAAATCCGCTCAAAGTTCGCCATGGATTCCACGAGCATCGCCATCAGCTCCGGCGTCATCACGTTTGAGAGCAACACCATCAGCATTGATTCAGATAATTTCAAACTGTCGACCTCCGGCGAGGTGTCGGCAAAGGGGACGTTCACGAGCGGTTCTGATTCCTCCTACAAGATGGTTGTCTCGTCCGGGCAGATCACGGGTTATTACAAAGGGGATGAGGTCGGGCAGATTTCCATGAAAGCCTCCCGTACCTGGACCATTGACGGCGGCTCCTCACAGACGTACCGGGGTGTCTGCATCGAGAGCGAGGACATCAAGCTTGAGGGTACACTTGTGGACATCAACGCGGACTATTTCAACATCAACTATGCCGACAACAGCTACTATTACGGCGCAAGCGGGACGATTACCTTCATCTATGACTGGGAGTGGTCGGAGCATAAGCTGGTGGGCGACCTGAGCATTGATTTCAGTGACCCGTCCGCAAGCTGGACGAATTACTCGTTCAGCACGATTTCGAAGGTTTATTATAAGACAATCCGGTTCCACAAGGGGCTGATGGTGACCGGTTTGAGTTAAAGGAGGAACACGATGCTTAGTTTTGTGAAATTGGATGAGAGCGGCGGTGTGTGGGCGAACCGTGATGAGGCGCTTGCCTACCTTGCCAAAGGGTATAAGGTCTATACCGATGTGGATGAGGCGGAGGAGCTGACCGCGGATGACCTGGAAGCCGTCGTGGAATATGACGCGAAGGCGAGCACAAGCGCCACCATTGAGGTGGCCGTTGGAGCGGAGGGGTGAGGATATGTTAGGGATTAACGCAAGGGTGGAAGATCTGCGGGATCAGATTATTAAGGACATCAACAGGGCGCAGATGCCGGCTTGCCTTTTGGACTACGTGCTGACGGAAGTCTTAAATGAGGTACGGATGACGCGGGAGTCCGAGGTGCAGAAGGAGCGGAAGAAGTACAGGGAAGAGATGACACCTGCCCCAGGGGAAGCACCCGTGGCAAGGAAAGGAGACGGTCAGGGAGGCATCGTGGAGGCCGGCAGGGTGCGGATGGAGCAGGATGGCACGGTAAAGGAGGAAGGCGCGGATGATAACGATAACCCAGACAGTTGACCTATCGCTTACGGAAAATTTAGTCCCGGCTGTCATCCACGCCAAGCAGTATGACAGCCTGGGGAGGAAAGTCGTGTGCAGCATCTACCAGGGGAGCACCCTTGTGGTGCTGGATGCGGATACCCTCATCAACGTGTCAGGCACACGTCCGGATGGGGAGATATTCCAGTACGGTTCCTTTACCGATGATGAAGTTGTGTACGTGGAAAACGGAAAGGCGGTGGTCTGGATCACCGATGTGATGACCGGCGCGGCAGGAAGGACGGCCGTGGACGTGACCATCATTGACGGCTCCGGTGCGGCGCTTGGGAGTTTCTGCTTCATCCTGAAAGTGGAGAAGGCATCCCTGGAAAACGAGGCCCTCTCGACTGGTTCCTACACGGGGCTTGTCTCACAGGTGGCGGGGAACATCGCGGACTGCTATATCGATGACAACGGCTACCTGGTCATCGTCTCGGAGGACGGGCTGGGGCTGACCTTCTCAATGGATGATGAGGGAAACATCACGGTGGAATATGGAGGTACGACATGAGTGAATATACAGGAAAGCGCATAGTTCCGCGTCATGATGGCGCATGGAATTCTGCAAAAGAATACGAACAGCTGACCATTGTATTGAATACGGACGATGGTGTCAGCTATATATCTAGGAAGAAAGTCCCAGCCGGAACAGAGCTTTCGGATACAGAGTATTGGGCTGTGTGCAGCCAGTTTTCTAGGCAGGTGCAGAATCTTGCCAACAGCTTGGATGAGACGGATGCGGAGGTTGAGACGCTGAAAAACCAGGTGGCGGCAAATGTCACGGCAAGCACGGATTCTGATGCGGACTATGCGGCAGAGGTTGCGGATGCCAGGGTTGACCACGACGGCAGCAAGCACACATCCCTTGGTGAGCATATCCGGGAAGTGACAGGTAATATGGCAGAAGATATTGGGGCTATACAGATCGGCGCCAGGGTTTCTTTTTCGGACGCAAGGATCAGCGACGGTGAGGAGATAACCTCAGAAGAAAAGGGCTTGCTGCGCCTCAGTAATATGTCCCACGAAGACAATACCCTTGGCTATTATTTTGAAGTGGAGAATTCCGACATGGGTCCGAAGTATGTGCGGTTTTCACCGTATACTTCTCTGAATTACTACTGGACAAATCTCTGGCTGATGGATTTGGACGGGGTCATCACTCCCTTAGAGCCTGTGAAGCTTGGAATCGTGACTGTTTCTGTCCCGTATCAGTACACGCTGTGTTTTACGGCTAGGACAAGCACGGCTGTTGTGGGCAGTGTCCTGGAAGAAATCGGTGATACGATTGATGAAATCGTCATTACGTCTGACCGAACGCAGAAGATTGTATTCATGGACGGATGTTTCTGGACTAACAGCAGCGGTGTTGTGAAGATGGCCAAGTTTTCAACCGTAAGGGCTGCGTATGCCATCCCGGCGAAGCAGGGGGACACTTTCCGTCTCCGGACGCAGGGAACCGGGAATGCGTACAGCTATTACGTGACGGATGAGAACCAGAACGTCCTTTCCCAATGGGACGCCTCTGCGTATGATGATGAACTGACGATTGAGGATGAGGAAGCGGCATACCTTTACGTCAACTCGCTTGTTTCCTATAGCAAATTTCTGTGTTATTACATCAATCCTTATGGGGCTTTCCTGCCGCTGCAGGAGCAAGTGGAGGCATTGGAATCGGATATGGAGGAAGCCCAGGAGGATATTGCTTCATTAAGGGCAGATGTAGATGAAATCAGCCAGTATGTGGAGGTGGCGGAGCTTGAGGAGATAGAGATTGAAATCCTGTCCGGTGCCCGCCAGACGGACGGATATATTTTTGCGGACGGCAACAGCTACTCTTACAGCCACGCTGTGGTGACGGAGGGCTTCACGGTCGGAGAGTATGTGTATGTGACAGGCCAGTGCCATGCAAATAAGGGGTATCCGGCGATTGCGTTCTTCGATGAGGATGACACGCTGATTTCTTCCCTTTACGGTGAAGCCAATGCGTCCTATGTGGATGAGAAGGTGCTTGTGCCGGAGGGAACTTCTTATCTGGTGATCAACGGCAAAGGTACCAGCAATAACACCATTTCG
>JAJBUL010000144.1:12355-14778 GCA_020860365.1 Clostridiales bacterium
ACCAGCAATAACACCATTTCGCTGAAGGTTGAAGAAAGCGCCATGTATCTGCAGGAGGTTTACGATGAACTGGATGGCCGTGTGAGTACGCTGGAAACAGAGTTTGAAGGGACAGGTTTAGCATTCGAGGAAGAGTGCCTTGCAGACCGCTGCTACAAGCAGGAGCAGACGAATCCCTTCTGTTATGCGGAAATGGATAAGGCTTATATCGTCCTGACGATTGATGATGGAAACTCCAACCTTCCGAAGATGTACGACCTTTGCCATGCGCTGGGCATCCCGCTGTCTCCGGCAATCCCTCCGTCTACGCTCACGACCAGCTACACGACAGGGTACGACTATGAATCCGACAGCGAGGTGACTGTAGACGCAAGGACCGTCCAGGAGATATTGGAAGCGGTTGTGGCAGACGGCGGCGAGGTGCTTTCCCATAATCTTAAAGTCATCACGCCGAGCAGCGACACCGAGCGGTTCCTGCTCATCTTCCGGGACAGCAAGAAAGCACTGGAAGAAGCGGGATTTGACATCCGGGGGATCATTCTGTCGGGCGGAACGGATTCGGTATCCGGGGAATCTTCCACATCGAGCGACGCGGAGCTGAATAAAAAGTGCCACTATTATTCCAGCCGGTATTATGACTATTCCGACCTTTACGGAGTGTCCGAGCCGTTCCGCCACACACGTTTTTATATGTGGAGCTATTCTTCAATTGACTATTACGATAATCTTATCACGAACCTTGATAAGAAGATTGCGGAAAAGGGTCTGATTGTGATCGGCATGCATGGAAGCACCAGCGAGACGAGCCTTGAGCAGGTCACTTATATGCGCAAAATTCTGGAATACGTGCAGGAAAACCATGTGGATGACGCGGAGTTCACGACTTGGGCTGCTGTGTATGACGCATTCAAGTCAACATCATTTGAGGAGAGAATTAAGGCTCTGGAAAGTTAGAAAGGATACAAAATGAAAATGAGATATATCGAACAATCGTTCGGGGGGGGTATTTCTTAAAGGATAATTTCCTCCCTGTGCTTCCTCCCTGACCGTCCTGTGTGAACGGAGTCTGACACAACATATCAGACCGGCACGGGCCGGCAGGAAGGAGATTTTTATGAGCAAGTATACTGGAGGAAGGATTGTCCCGCGCCATGACGGTGAGTGGGATTCCACGAAAGAATATGAACGGCTGACCATCGTGCTTAACCCGGATGATGGCGTCAGCTATATTGCAAGAAAGAGCGTACCGGCCGGTACGGAGCTTTCGGATACAGAATATTGGGCTGTGTGCAGCCAGTTTTCCGGGCAGCTGGACAGCTACCAGAAACAGGTGGATGCCGACCTTGCCGCTGCAGAGGCGAAGATGCAGGATAACCGCGAAGCGATGGACGATGCAGTGAAAACGCTGACCGCAAGGTTGGACGCAAATGTGACGGCCTCAACGGACGGGGATGCGGATTATGCTGCGGAAGTCGTGGACGCGAGGGTTGATGCGGACGGACTGGCATTTGACAGCTTGGGTGATGCGGTAAGGACTGCGAACTCCGCATTGGACATGGCGATTCCGGTCACGGGAGTATCTTCTTACAGGAGCAGCTGGAACTCAGAAAGCGGCGGCGTGAAAGCATCGCTTTTGAGCGTTAACGGAAGCGGCCGTGGGATGGAGGTTGTGTTCTCGGTTGGGCTGGATGAGGACAGCTTATATGGTTATTCGTATGGGCAGATGAAAATCAGCAGCGCCAATTATACAAGCTATCTGGAAGGCAAAATCGTTGACATTTTGATTCTCTCGGACAGCGAGGAGGCGTTTCCGCTTGTGTTGGCATATGGCTGGTCTGCATTTAACTATTCAAATGTTGAAAGCGGGCTTATCCTGTACAAATCTGTCATGATACGCAAAGGGTCAAATGTCATCCGGCTCAATATGGGTTCTGACGAATGCGTACAGATGGCCGAGGCAAATGCGGCATTGGACAGCCCCTCGTCCACTTTTTATATCTTTGCGGAGATCGGGACACTCGGTCTTGCCGGATTTGCAAAGGATTGTGCCGGGCTGGACGCGACAATCAGGGTGTATTGCTGTGTCAACCGGGAAGAGAACATGGACGGCACGGGGATGTATTCAAAGTTTTCCAGTGTGGATGATGTGTGGGAGGTTCAGCAGAGGGATTTGAAAGAGAAATATCACTCCCGCTATAATTTTGCTGATGAGAGCTATGTTTCAGCTTTTATCATCAATGAAGACCTGGAAAGCTCAGGGTATGGAAGTGTGACAGTGGAGGGAAACCGCGTCAGCGTGAATAAGGAATGCCGGACAAGCGACGGTTATAATGCATATGTCTGTATCGCTTATGACAAGCTTGTCATAAATGCTATTATGGAAAGAATTACTTTATGGTAAGTTGAACTGGCAAATTCGCAGA
>JAJBUL010000218.1 GCA_020860365.1 Clostridiales bacterium
CTCAGGGGTGGTTTTTACTCCCGAAAATTTCAGCGTTAACTTCTGAAGACGGGCAAACGGGAAGAACAATCTGCTTTTTGTTATCAATTTCACACCGGTAGATCGCCCGGATTACCGGGTTGGTGTCATGCGAAAGAAGCAGTACCGGCTGGTTCTTGACAGCAATGCGGCGGAATTTGGCGGTACGGGGAAAGAGCAGCCGGAGGTTTATAAGGCTGTGAAGCAGGAGTGCGATGGGAAGCCTTTCTCCTTTGCATATGACCTGCCAAGATACGGAGTGGCTATTTTTAAATTCTAATGAAAGCGAGAAAAGACAGCCCGTGCGGATGAAAACCGTTAAAAGGCTGTCTTTTTCCTGCTTTTTTTCTTGTCAAAAAGCGTAAAATAGTTTATTATGACAGAAAGCTAACATAGCGTGGGTTTTCCATGAATGACTGATAATAATTTTACCCTGTTTATACGGAAAAGGATGGATAACTATGATATCGAGCCAGATTTTACAGAATACGATTGAGGAATTGCATTCAATTACACATGTGGATTTTCTGATTACAGATACAGAGGGCAATGAAGTTGTCTCGACGATGGACGCGGAGGATGTGAAACCAGAGGCGGTCAGGCAGTTTGTAAATTCTCCGGCGGACAGCCAGGTGGTGCAGAGCGCTCATTTTTTCAAGGTGTTTGATGATAAGAAGCTGGAATATATCCTGATTGCGAGTGGCAAGACGGAGGATGCCTACATGATGGGGCGGGTAGCGGTCAGTCATGTGCAGAATCTGATTGTGGCTTACCGGGAGCGTTATGACCGGAATAATTTTATCCAGAATCTGCTGTTGGATAATATGCTGATGGTGGATGTATATAATCGCGCAAAAAAGCTGCACATTGACGCAGAAGCGCGCAGAATTGTCTATCTGATTGAGACAAAGTATGAGAAGGACAGCACGGCGAAAGAGATTGTGAAGGGGCTGTTTGGCAATCAGTCGAAGGATTTTGTTACGGAGGTTGATGAGAAAAGTATTATCCTGGTACAGGAGCTTGATGAGAAGGACACGTATGAGGACGTGGAACGCACGGCGAAGATGCTGCGTGACATGCTGAATACAGAGGCGATGTCGAATGTAAAGATTGCTTACGGCACGATTGTGAAGGAGATCCGGCAGGTGTCTCGCTCTTACAAAGAGGCAAAGATGGCGCTGGATGTTGGAAAAATATTTTATGAGGAAAAGCAGATTGTCGCGTACAATACGCTTGGCATCGGGCGGCTGATTTATCAGCTTCCGATTCCGCTTTGCCAGATGTTCATGAAAGAAGTGTTCGGTGAGGAGACGCCGGATACATTTGATGAGGAGATTATCACGACGATTAATAAATTCTTTGAGAACAGTCTGAATGTTTCCGAAACGGCGCGTCAGCTGTATATTCACCGGAATACGCTGGTGTATCGGCTGGAGAAGCTGGAGAAGAGTACCGGACTCGATATTCGGGTATTTGATGATGCGCTGACATTTAAGATCGCAATGATGGTTGTGAGCTATATGAAATACATGGAGCGGGAGTCCTGACACTGGATCCATTGTCATAATTCAACAAAAACCGGGGGGATCCATCCCCGGTTTTTTTGTGTGATTCTCACAAATCTCAAAACAATTAACTTATCATATTTACAAATCTCAAAATTGTGATATAATCACATTAAATCACTTCAAAAAGCTGATTTATACATCATATTATTAAATCTAAACACTTAGATACATCATACATAAATCAAAGAAAATACAAAAGATAAACTAAATAACACAAAATAAATTAAAAAGTAAGATGCTAAGAAAAATTAGCTTCTCTGGAAAGTGATGAAAAAACAATGATGGAGAGATAAGAAAGTTTTTTTCATCAGTTACTGAAACAAAAGACCTGAGGAATGTTTTACATCAATTACCGGAAGAGAAAGTGATCATCCAGTATACACAGGAGATACTGGGAGGGAGGTGCATTTTATTTACAGAGAAATTCAGATGTTTTCGCTTACTGGCATTGCGATGACGGCAGTACTCTGCGATTTGTGGACGGAGCGGATTCCAAACGCTGTGATTTCTGTCGGCCTGGCGATGGGGTTGGTTTATCAGCTGTACGCAGAAGGAATTGTAGGTGTGATTTTATTTCTGGGTGGGGTGATGCTGCCAGTTTTGCTGTTCGGTATCCTGTATTTTTTCCGAATGATGGGCGCCGGAGATATCAAACTACTATGCGTGGCAGGCGGTTTTCTGGGACCGGCAGGGGTGTTCTCCTGCATTGTACGGTCGGTGTTTGCCGCAGCAGTGATTTCGATGGTGATTCTGTATCGGAATCGGACACTGGAAAGTCGGTTGGTGTATTTCTGGAAATATGTTACGGATTATTCGGCGACCAAGCGATGGAAGCCCTATATGGATGGGGTGGATGAAAAGGCGAAATTTTGCTTTTCCGTGCCGGTACTGATTGGAATTTTGAGTGGCCTGCTCTAAGGAAGAATAACAATATGAATGAAAAATCAGGGAGGTTTGTATGAAAAAAAGTATATTTGCGGTTTGTGACCTGGAGGCTTCGTATGCGTGCAATCTTACGGAGTATCTGAATGAGCGGAAGTCGACACCTTTTGAGGTGCAGGCATTTACGAATGTGGAGAGTCTTGAAAAGTTTGCCAGGGATCACGATATTGAGATTCTGCTGATTTCGACCAGGGCTATGTGTAAGGATATACGGGATTTGCCGATTAGCCGGACGATTATTTTGTCAGAGGGAGAGCGGATTTCCGATCTGGATTATCCTTTCGTCTACAAATATCAGTCCTCGGACGATATTCTTTCTGAGGTGATGGAATATTATGTGCAGGATCATCCACAGCCGCATATTCTTTCGCTTGGTGCCAGGAAGACAAAGCTGTATGGCGTGTATTCGCCGATCGGACGAACCCGGAAGACTTCCTTTGCGCTGGCGCTGGGGGAGATTCTGGCAGAGTCGAAGAAGGTACTCTACCTGAATTTTGAGGAATATTCCGGGTTTGAGGAACTGTTTCAGGTCAAATACCGCATGGACATCTCTGATCTGATTTATTTTTCCAGGCAGAAAGAGGGCGGGCTGGTTTATAAAATCAATTCCGTGATTCAGACTTTCCACGAACTGGAATATATCCCTCCGGCGCTTTCACCTGCGGATGTGCGTGACGTGACCGGTGAAGAATGGCTGGCGTTTTTGAAAGAGGTGATGGATTTTCGTGAATATGATGCGATTATTCTGGACCTGAGTGAGCAGGTGGATGATGTATTCCGGATATTGAAAGAATGTGACCGAATCTATATGCCGGTGCAGGACGATATGATTTCGCAGGCAAAGATGAAACAGTACGAGCATCTTTTGCATATGCTGGACATGGAAGAAATCCAGGAAAAAACGCTTTGCATTCATCCGCCAGTGCAGCCACTCCAGAGAGATGGAGGCGATCTGACGCAGCAGCTGGTGTGGGGCGAAATGGGGAATTTTGTCCGGAGATTATTATGGGAAAATGAGGGAGAAAACGGATGATGGATGAGCAGAGATTTTCAAGTATGCGCAAGAAGCTGCTGGACAACCTGGAGGGGACGCGGGAGCTTCAGGATGAGGAAATTTACCAGAATATTGATGATCTGATTCTGGAATCGGGGATGGAATATTACATACGGCTTGGAGAGAGGATCAATCTGCGCCAGGAGCTTTTCAATTCGGTGCGGAAGCTGGACATTTTGCAGGAGCTGATAGATGATGATACGGTTACGGAAATTATGGTGAATGGCACGGAAGGAATTTATGTGGAACGGGACGGGCGGCTGACGCGCTGGGAGAAACGCTTTAGTACGAGAGAGCGATTGGAGGATATCGCGCAGCAGATTGTCGGAAAATGCAACCGGATGGTAAACGAGTCGACGCCAATCGTGGACGCCAGACTGGATAACGGAGCCAGAGTCAATATCGTTATGCCGCCTGTAGCTCTGAATGGACCGGTGATTACGATCCGGCGCTTTCCAGATCAGCTGATCCTGATGGACCAGCTGATCCGGTGGGGGACAGTCACGCAGGAAGCGGTGGATTTTTTGAAGACGATGGTCTGTGCAGGATACAATATCTTCATATCAGGCGGGACGGGATCCGGTAAGACCACATTTATGAACGCTTTGTCAAATTATATCCCAAAGGACGAGCGGATTATTACGATCGAGGATAATGCGGAGCTGCAGCTTCAGGGTGTGGAGAATCTGGTGCGTATGGAAGCGCGAAATGCGAACGCGGAGGGAGAAAAGCAGGTAACGATCCGGGATTTGCTCAAAAGCAGTCTGCGCATGCGTCCAGACAGGATTCTTGTGGGCGAGATTCGGGGTAGTGAGGCGATCGATCTGTTGCAGGCGTTGAATACCGGACACGATGGTTCGATCAGTACCGGGCATGCCAATAGCCCACAGGATATGCTATCCAGAATCGAGACAATGGTGCTGATGGGGATGGAAATTCCGCTGCAGGCGGTGCGCCGGCAGATTGCCTCCGGAATTGACCTGATTGTACATGTCGGCAGGATGCGCGACCGGACGAGGAAGGTGCTGCAGATTATTGAGATACTGGGCTATGACAGTGAGAAAGATGAGATATTGACGCAGCCTTTGTATGAATTTGAAGAGGATGGACGGGAGATATGCGAGGAAGTAGTGGGAAGACTGAAAAAGCGAGAGGAACTGCGAAACCGCCAGAAGCTGGAGCGTGCGGGACTAAGTCTCAGAAATTAGGCTTATTTTCGGAGAGAGGGCATGTCAGAGAATGTGCTGGGAAGAAATCTGGTGAAAGGGTACAGGCCAGAGAGCGCTCTCGGAGAAGGCACAGGGTACGTGCCAGAGATCGACCGGGAACGGATTATTCGCTGTATACGTTTTCTTCGATTGAACTTCTCCAATATCTGGGAGCCTACGCGCTGTTGGATGGCTGCATCAGTTTTTTGTTCTTTCGCTCTTTTACAGCATTTTTGATTTTGCTTCCGGGTGTTGTGCTGTTTTTGATACAGTTAAAGGATTCGCTGGTGAGAAAGAGGAAAAGGGAACTGACGAGACAGTTTCTGGACGCGATACAGCTGATGCTTGCCGCACTGCAGGCGGGGTATTCGCCGGAAAACGCGCTTCGGGAGTCTCATAAGGAGCTTCGGAAAATGTATTCGCCGGATGCGGCTATCGTGCAGGAGTTTCACTGGATGGACGCGCAGATGCGGATGAGTCGAAATCTGGAAGAGCTTTTGCTCGATTTTGGCAGACGGTCGGATTTGCCGGATATTTTAAGCTTTGCGGAGGTGTTTCTGACGGCGAAGCGGACAGGGGGAGATCTGATTGCGATTATACGGAACACCGTTTCCTGTATCCGGCAAAAACAAGAGACCATGCAGGAAATCGAAACCTGTATGGCGGGGAAAGTGATGGAGCAGAATATTATGAGCCTGATTCCAGTGTTTATTTTAGTGTATGTGAAGCTGTCCTCCCCTGAGTTTCTGGATGTGATGTATGAGACTTCGACAGGGGTTGCGGTGATGGGGGTGTGCTTTGCTGTATACCTGGCGGCGTATTTCTGGGGGCAGAGTATTGTGCGTATTGAGGTGTAGGCAAGGGGAACAAAGAAGCTCCTGAATGATTACAAAGAGAGTTTGGCATTTGAGAGAAAAGTGGAGTAATTATAAATGCGAGGCTTACGCGGAAAGAAATGAGAGCGGAATGGAGCGGGTCGGGAAAATCGGAAGTTTTTTAAACAAAGTGGGTGTGTTCCTGGTGGAACGGCTTCGGCTGGATACGCCGGGAAAGGGGAAGCTTAAGCTGCAGCAGGAGCTGATCGCACTGTCAGCGGGAAGCAAATCAGCGGTGAAGAATTATTATGTCCGGAAAATGGCATCGGTTCTGGCAATTCTGGGCGCAGGATTTGTTTTGACCGTAGTCTGCGCGCTGGCGTACAGTCAGAGCAGTGAGCCAGGTGAGATGGCTTCTGTGCTGCGGCCCGGCTATGGGGAAGGAGACAGAAAAACAGCATTGTCGGTACAGGTGGAAGACGAAGACGACGTGAGAGAGCTGGAGGTCACGATTCAGGAAAGAAAATACACAGACGAAGAGAAGCAGGAGTTTTTAAATCTGGCTTTCGAAGAGCTGGATGAACTTCTTCTGGGAGATAATGAATCGCTGGATTGTGTGCAGACGAGCCTTACGTTCCCTGAGACCCTGCAGGACGGAGCGGTAACCGTTAGCTGGTCAACGACTCCGTACGGGGTAATCGGTGGCGACGGAAGCATACTTTCAGCGGATGAGGAAGGAGGGACTCTTGTGGAAATACAGGCTACTTTGGATTGTGACGGTCTGGAAATGATTTACAGTGTCTGCGCAAATGTTTTTCCACCTGACATGACGGACGATGAACAGCTGTTGGCGGCGATCCGTGAGGAAGTGACACGGGCGGACGAGGATAGCAGCTATAATGAGGAACTGATACTGCCGACGACGGCGGCGGGAAAGCGTCTGACCTGGCTGGAGGAGTCGGATAATCCGTTGCTTTCTGTACTGGCGTTGACGCTGGGTCTGGCACTTGGCGTCTATTTACAGATGGATAATCAGGTACATAAAAAGGCAGAGGAACGGAAAAATCAGCTGCTTCTGGATTATCCGGATCTGATGTGGAAAATGACAATGCTGTTGGGCGCAGGCATGAGTATCCGGGGTGTTTTTATGAGAATTGCGGAGGAATACGCAAGGAGTCAGGAAGGTATACAGACATCCGGGAAAAAAAGAAGAGCAAAAAGAACAAGATATGTGTATGAAGAGGTAACCTATACCTGTTTTGAAATGCAAAGTGGGATAGGGGAGGCAGAGGCATATGAGCGCTTTGGCCGGAGATGCCAGCTGCCGGAATATATCCGTATCGGTTCGATTCTCTCACAGAATCTGAGAAAGGGAGCGAAGGGCTTGACCGCTCTTCTGGAAGCTGAGGCGGAATCTTCCCTGAATGATCGCAAGAATCATGCCAGGAAAATCGGGGAGCAGGCAGGTACCAGGCTGCTGCTGCCAATGATTCTGATGCTGGGGATTGTCCTCGCGATTCTCATGGTACCGGCGTTTCTGTCTTTTTGAGCAACGGAGTGTGATTGACAGGAAAGGGGGGAAGGAGATGAATCATGTGAATGCATTTCTGCAAGAAGAAGAAGGAGTTGGAGTCGTAGAGATTATTCTGATTCTTGTCGTACTGATCAGCCTGGTGCTGATCTTCAAAGAGCAGCTCACCAGTATCGTAAATACGATTTTCAGTAAAATTACAAGTCAGAGCAACAGTGTGTAAAAGGAAATAAAAGAAAGATCGCGTTAGCCGGTGAAAATGGCTGACGGACGGCACAGGAAGGAGAACCTATGGACAGAAACGCCTGTAAAGGATCAATCACTGTTTTTTTAAGCCTGGCCTGCATTCTGTTCCTTTCTCTGATCTGTGCGGTTACGGAATCCGCAAGAGTTCAGGGGGCAAAGGCACAGTCGGCGAATATTACGGGCATGGGAACCTTTTCGCTGCTGAGTGAATTTGAAACGGGGCTGCTGGAGAAGTATGAGATTTTCTCACTTGACGGAGCCTCCGCAGGCGGCTTTCAGATTCAGACGGTAAACAGCAGATTTGAAGAGTTTGTAACCCAAAATGCCAACCCGAAGGATGGGCTGCTAAAATCACTGGCCTTTGATCCCTGGAATCTTGAGGTACAGAAGACAGAAATCACTGGCTATGCGTTACTGACGGACGACAAGGGAGAAGCTTTTTATCAGCAGGTAGTTTCCTATATGGAGGCCAATATCGGCGTGATTGCGCTGGAAGAGCTGTTAAAGCTGGCGGACAGTACGGACGAGATTGAGGAGAAACAGGAGGCATATGAAGCGAGTCAGAGCAGCAGTGACGGACAACTATCCGAGCTGGAAGAGGAAAAACAGGAAAAGCTGGAGGCTCTGGAATCAGAAGCCCTGGAATCAGGGGAAAATACAGAAGTCTCAGTGGAAACAGTGTCCAATCCGCTCACGGAGATCGCAAAACTACGTTCGAAGAGCACATTGGAAATCGTGACATGGGATAAGACGGTTTCGGAAAAGAATGTGACACTGAGTACGCAGCCGTCAAAGAGTACGCTGCGAAGCGGGAATCTGGACGTGGAGACGGTGCACAGTGGACTGGTGTCAAATGTGCTGTTTCGGGAATATCTGATACGGTATTTTCCGAATTATGTCAGCGGAGAGTCTGGCGCATCACTGGATTATCAGCTGGAATATATTCTTGGAGGAAAAGCGACTGACCAGAAGAACCTGAAGTATGTGGTAAACCGGCTTTTGCTGATGCGCGAGGGCATGAATTACGCGTATTGCGCAGGGGACGCGACCATGAATGCACAGGCTGGCACGCTGGCGACGGCTTTGACCGGTTTTTTGGGAATACCGGCGCTGACCACTGCGACAAAGCATGCGATTTTGCTGGCATGGGCCTACGGAGAGAGTCTGGTGGATGTACGGATTTTGCTGGATGGTGGAAAGGTGCCTTTGGCAAAGAGTGCTTCCTCCTGGTCATTGACACTGGAAAATCTGAGTAATATAACTGAAATTCTTCAATCTGGTGGCTCTGGGAAAAGCGACGGCCTTTCCTATGAGGATTATCTGAGGATCCTGCTGAATATGGGAACACTTGCGAGTCAGAAAATGCGGGCGTTGGATCTGATTCAGGCGGAGATGCGCGCGGAGGACGGGATGGGCAGTTTTCAGGTGCAAAACTGTATTGTAGCAGTGGCAACCAGCGCAACTTATCAGTGTGGCCAGATATTTTTTGGCCTGCCAAAAGTAGCGATGGGTATTTCAGGAGCGGATCTGACGTTTACGCAGACCGCAAGTATGGCATATTGAGAGCAATTGCTCCGTGTGCGAAAGGCAGATGGGCAAACGTGATTCTGTGCAGGAACAGGAATCAATAAATGAACAGGACAGTATGGATAAAGGGCGAAAGCGAGGTGAAAGAGAGTGCTTTTGTGTCAGGGACATAAGCTGATATTATGCGTAAAGAAATGCGTTGATCGGAGAAAATTCACATTAAAACACACAACCTCAAAATCGATAAAAACAAAAAATAATATAAGGAGAAAGGAAAGAATCTTCCCCAATGTCGTAACTGCTTGCCGGGATGACGCAAAAACACTCCTTTTTGCCTCGCTTGACGCTACACTTACGGTAGAAGCGGCCCTGGTTCTTCCAATGTTCCTGTTCTGTATGATTGCCGCGCTTCAATATTGTAAGGCCATGGAGACGGCAGTTCAGTTTGGAACGGCTCTTGCCGAGACGGGGAAAACGATGGCGACCGCGGCTTATGCGACTACCTATACGGGGGAGATTGGAACGACTGCGGAGGCTGCGGTGAGTGCTCTTTCCGTGGCTTATGTGCAAAGCAAGGTGACGAGCCAGACGAATGATACATCTGCAGTTAAAAATGTGAATATGGTGCTTTCCTCTCTCATGCAGGAGGATGAAATGATTGACCTGGTTCTGACCTATCAGATCAAATCACCATTTGGCGTGGTGAACCTGCCGGGAACCTTTTTTATCCAGCGTGCAAGTGTTCGGGCCTGGGTTGGCCGTGCGGAAAACGACGGTGAGGGAGAAGAGGAAACGGGTCAGGAAGAAGATGCTGTGATGGTGTATGTGACTGAGAATGGGACGGTATACCACACAACTTCAGAATGTACGTACCTGAAGCTTTCCATATTTACGATTGATCAAGATACCCTGTCGACTTTGCGCAACAACAGTGGGGAGATTTATCACGCATGCGAGTTATGTGGGGCGGATGCAGGACAAATTGTATATGCTACGACGGAAGGAAACCGCTACCATAGCTCCCTGTCGTGCAGTGGGCTGAAAAGGACGGTGACGCAGGTAAAGCTGTCAGATGTCGGGGATATGCATGTCTGTTCGAAATGTGGGTGATGGAAATGAGGAGGAAAAAAATGGTACAGTCGGTTTTGACGGGCGTGGTGCTTGTGATTTGCAGCTACACGGATATAAAAAGCCGGAAAATCTATAAAAGTGTGATTGGCGTGCACCTGGCGCTGGCATTGATCCTACATCTGGCATTTCGGGATCTGACATGGTTATCCATTCTTCTGGGAATTGTGCCTGGACTTGGGTGCATTCTGCTGTCAGCGCTGTCGAAAGAATCCATGGGATATGGGGATGCGTTCCTGATTTTTTCCTGCGGGTTTTCTCTGGGAACGGACAGGGTGCTGGCAATGCTTTTTACTTCATTTTTTTGCGTAGGGATATGGGCACTCTGGCTGGTGTGTTTCCGACATGGGAAGAAAAAGACGGCCATCCCGTTTGTGCCTTTCCTGCTGATGGGAGAAGTCATACAGGGACTGGGGGCGCTGGTTTTATGATAAAAAAGAAGGGTATCGTTTGGGAACTGCGTGGAGATGCGTATTTGAAAAAAGGCCTGCGGGCATGGAAAGGCAGTTACACGGTTGAGGCGGCTATGGTAGTGTCCATCACGGTTATGGTTCTTGCGTCCTTGATTCTGGTGTCCTTTTATGCGCATGACCGGGCAGTTTTTCAGAGCTTCGTGTGTGAAATAGCAGCTGTTGGGAGCAATTACGCGACGGAGAATGAACGGACATCTGCCGTAAATCTGGCAAAGGCACAGGTGAGCGCCTCCCGCTTTCTGGGGAGCAGCAGTCTCTCAGGGAGCGTACAGGCGGGAGAAGATGAGGTGACGGCGAGCTGGAGCGCAACCTATCCGGTTCCCGGGTTTGCGATGGAATACCTGGCAGGAGGAGAACTGTCAATTCACACATCATGGACCAGCCAGATTGCGGATCCCACGGATACGATCCGATTGATTCGGGGAGCAGGAGAACTGATTACCGGAGGAGACGATTGAGGTGAAAACGGAATATAAAAGAGATCTTCAGAACAATTATCTGATTCTGGAGGTTGCTGAACCAGACGCGGAGGATGGGTATGGGCTGCGCATGGCTGAGCAGAACCAGGTGAAAGGATTGCTGCCGATGCATGAGTCCAGGCGTGATGGGAAAATGTATCTCCACTATGAGATCACATCAAAGCAGACACTGGAGAGTCTCTATGAAAAAAAGGTGATGGGCTACCAAGATATTCTTTATGTCCTGTCTGATATCCGTGACACTTTGGAGGATATGCGGAAATATCTGCTTTCCCCGCAAAAGCTGCTGTTTGCGCCGGAAATGATTTATGTTTTGCCGGAGCGGGGAGGGCTGTTGCTGTGCTATTATGTGAAAGAGGATGCATGCCCCATTACAATGCTGGCGGAATTTATCCTGAAGCGTCTGGATCACAAGGATCGGCAGGCGGTAACCCTTGGGTATGGTTTTTTCCAGCAGGCTTCCGGAGCGAATTTCAGTCTCGCAAAGGCGCTGAAGGAAATCCTGTCGGTGTCGGGTGAAGCGGGCAGGCAGGCGGCGATGCGAGCGGGAGGCGTTTTGGATACGTCGGGGGAACGGCGGATGGAGTCTTCGGAAATGCCAGGGGGACGGCAGAGGGGAGCTTTGGAAAAGCCGGGAGCACGACGGATGGAGTCTTCAGGAATGCCAGGGAGACAGCAAATAGAGTCTTTGGGAATACCAGGGGGAGCACAGGCAGGGCGTGTAAGAGGAAGTAATGGCAAAGAATATAATTATGTAAGAACAGACAGGAATGGCGTACATGGAGAGGGCGCGGATTTCCGAAAAAGGGAAGAATGGTTACAGGAGGAGCTAAGGGAAGATTCCTGTGAAGATTTGTACGGAGCTTCTGCTGGGGAAGCTTATGAGGGAGATCCTCCGGTCATTCACCGGGAACGAAAAAGAAAGCATGAGGTGAAAGAAGGCGTTGCAGACCGCGTCTTTTCGATCGTCCCCCCGGCCTTTCTGCTTTCTTTTCTGGTCCTGCTGGTGGCACTGGAGCTGCTGGTTGTCTTTGGTGTGCTTGGCCTGACCGAGGCGGGAGGCTGCTTCTTTCTGATTTTGTCGGCGGAGATTCTGGTTAACCAGAGGATCTTCGGTACAAAGAAAAAGAACCGGGAAGAATGGCAGGAGGATGAGGAGGATGAAGAGTATCAGAAAATTCTGCGGGAGATGTATCAGAATGAGACAGAGGCGGAACCAGAGCCTGTGGAAGAGACTCGCTGTCTTCTTCAGGAAGAAGAGACGGACGAGCTCTGCCTGATTTATGTGCCGGAAAAAGATCAGGAACAGGCTTCCTGGCCGGATATCTGTCCAGGCTCGGATCCGGTTTACATCGGAAAAATAAAAGGGGAAGCGGATATTATCCTGGATTCCTCTACCGTGAGCCGGATGCACGCGCGGCTGGAGCTGCGTGATGGCAAATGTACTCTGAGAGATATGAACAGCAAGAACGGTACATTTGTCAATGGACGGCGGCTGATGCCGCAGGAGGAATGTGAGATTAAGGAAAATGACACGGTCGCGTTCGCGGAAATCTCGTACCGTGTTGCGAAACGTCGGCAGTATCAGTGAATCATGTCGGCGGATTTGCGTGCGCACGGAACCAGTATGTATACAGGTCTTCGAAGCCAAGGGAGGTGTACAGACTTTTGGCGTAAGCATTTCCCTGAACGACCTGTAAATAAGCCTTCTGGGCTCCCTTTTTGTGTGCTTCTGTTAAGATTGTACTGCAGATCGCGCGGGCAAAGCTTTTATGACGGCAGCTGACGTCCACATAGATGGCGTACAGACCGACATGGCCGCGGTCAAGGATTCCCAGTCCGGAAGCAACCATGCGTCCGTCAATTTCAATGCCTGCCACAATTGTTTCTTTGGGAATTGCCTTGAACATAGAGGGCACAATGCGGCGAAGCGTGGGATTGGTGGTGCCGTTCAGACGAAAGAGCGCGTGAATCCACTCATCTGTGATGCGATCCTGGAGCTGAACAATTGTGTCTCCTGGATAGACGACGAAGGATGGGAGTCCGGAATTCCGCCCATAATATTCGAACTCAGCGGATTCTGCCGGAAACGGATGAAAATCATGGAAATCCATAGTCATAACCTCGGTTGTGTGCTGAATTTCATAGCCTTTCTGTGCAAGCAGCGCGTCAAAGGAAGGGTCGACAAGAGGACTGATTTTAAAGATAGAGGGTGTGTGATAATTCTGATAAATCTTTTCACAGTAGGCAATCTTTTCTTCCACAGGGATCAGAGAGGCGCCAACCTGCGTAACACTGTTTGTACGGTGGGTGTAGTTGTGGGAAAAACGGATCAGCCAGCCGTCATAGAGTTCGATTTTGTGGGATGGCCATGCGTTTAGCGAAATTTCTTCAATCAGTTTGATATATGCGATGTCACTCATCTTGATACTGCTCCTGTTTTTATCTGGAATTGTGAGGACCATTGGTCCTGTGCATCCTTACAGTGAATGATAGTCCCGGAATAACCGTCCGTGTGCTTTTTGGCAGCTTCTGCACAGACATGAGACAGTGTACCACGAAATGGCATAGCTGCGCAATCGAAAAATAGTGGGGTATTGACGATTTCCGAGTCTGCGTGTTATTCTGTAATGCGTGAATGAGTAAAGGATAATCCGGAGCGGAAAGGAAGCAAAGCGATGCAGGAAGCGGTGGATTTTATAAAATCCAGACAGCCGGTAAATCTGGCGATTGTTGTGACAAACATTCTTGTGTTTCTTATTCTCAGCATTATGGGAGATACGGAAAACGGGTATTTTATGCTGGTGCATGGGGCCAGCTATGCGCCTTATGTGACCGAGTATGGGGAGTATTATCGGCTGTTGACCAGTATGTTTCTCCATTTTGGACTTCAGCATCTTTTTAACAATATGCTGGTGCTGATGTTCCTCGGCGATGAAATAGAAAAAATGGCGGGGAAGCTCCGTTTTCTGGCAATTTATTTTGTGGGTGGACTGGTTGGGAATATCATATCTGTGGCCTATGATATGCATACGGGAGATTACAGAGTGTCGGCAGGAGCCTCTGGCGCGATCTTTTCTGTGATTGGCGCACTGCTGGCGGTGGTTATTCTGAACAGGGGAAGGATCCCGGCTTACACCAAAAAGCGGATGTTTTTGATGGCCTCTCTGTCTGTCTTGCAGGGGCTGACAGCAACTGGCGTGGATAATTGTGCGCACATCGGAGGGCTGATCTGCGGCTTTCTGCTGGCGATGCTGTTTCACCAGAAGCTGACGTTTGAAAATCGGATCCCGGTGGAAGATTTCCGCGAATAAACAGCCGGGAAATTGATTGGCAGCGCATTCTTACGCCTGTATCAGTTTCTTTTGGGCTTTTTTGATGAAATTTTGGTTACTATTCACAGCCGTTTTTCTGAGCGGGTCTAATTACTGATGCTTACAATC
>JAJBUL010000301.1 GCA_020860365.1 Clostridiales bacterium
GGGAATGTAGTCTTACACCATCTTCATTCCCGTAAGGGCGCACTTACTCACCACCTCGTCGTCGCAAAGTCCGTTCACCTCCGTTTCCGCCTTGCGGCGAAAACTCCGTTCACTCCCTTGCTCCTCCTCTCCCCACAAAGCAGGCTTTGCGGGGACCCCTGGGCGGCGGTGGTATCCTTCCCTGCGGTCAGGAACGTGCGCTCTTCACGAAATGTCCACCGGACATTTCTCCAGAGGGGGCAGGTGATTCCGCAAGCGGAACACCTGTGCAGCCAACCGAACCGTCTGACATGCCCGGACAGTTCCTGCACCCGGCACATCCGGTGCAGACCGGCATGGAGTCCATGCCGATATTGGCTGCCTGCGAAAGCCTGTCTCTTCAAGGAGCCTGTTATTTAAATAAGCCAGTTTTCGCAGATATGGGTGTGCCGCTGTTCCGTGACACACCCATTTTCTTTCTCAAAAGAAGCAAAATAGAAAGGACGGTGATTGCATGGCAATCTATCACTTAGAAGCGAAAATCATCAGCCGGGGGAATGGACGCTCCGCCTGCGCTGCCGCCGCCTATATGAGCTGCAGTCAAATTTATAACGATTATGATGGTATTCAACATGATTATACCCACAAACAGGGGCTTGTCTGGCAACAGATATTCCTGCCGGACAACGCTCCATCCGAGTGGCAGGACAGGGAGACACTCTGTAATGCTGTAGAGGAAAACGAAAAAACAAAGGACAGCCGCCTTGCCCGGGAGTTTGTGGTGGCACTGCCGGTGGAGTTGGATAAGGCACAGTGGGAGGCTTTGCTGACAGAGTTTGTACAGGAGCAGTTTGTCGCTGATGGAATGTGCGCGGATGTCTGTATCCATGATACGGATGGTCACAATCCACACGCCCATATCATGCTGACCGTGCGCCCACTGGATGAGCACGGGAAGTGGCAGTACAAGACGCAGAAAGAATATCTCTGTGTCCGCAACGGTGAGGAACGGGGTTTTACCGCCTCCGAGTTCAAATCAGCCCAGGCCGATGGCTGGGAGAAGCAGTATCTTTATAAGCCGGAAAACGGGAAAAAGAGAATCTATCTGCCGCCATCCGAAGCCGGGCGCCGTGGCCTGATCCGTGCAGACAAGCATCCCAAAAGCACAAAATATGGAAGACAGAACCCCATCACAGAGCGATGGAACAGTGAGGAACAGCTTCTCTCCTGGCGGAAGGCATGGGCAGATGTAACCAACCAATATCTGGCCCGTGTCAATGCCGTTGACCGAATCGACCATCGCAGCCATGCAGAGCGCGGCCTTGATGAACAGCCTACCATCCATGAAGGCGTAAGCGCACAGGCGCTGGAGTGCAAGGGGATCATTTCAGACCGTTGTGAACTGAACCGGCAGATCAAAGCGGACAATCTTTTCCTCAAGGAACTGAAAGCACAGGTGCGGAAGCTGACAGAAGCAGTAGCAAATACCGTCCCGGCCATCGCAGAGCGGTTAGAAGATATCCGGGCGCACATGATCAAGCTGCAATATCATCTGCTCCATAACCGTGCAGAAATAAAAGATATATCCGGACGCATTGACTGGAATCTGCCGCTTATCAAAGAATACCAGTCTGTGAAAGAGAAGCTGAAAGAAAAACAGGCGGAAAAGAAAAGCCTTGTAGCCGAAAAAAATAATACAAGCATTTTCAACCCTGCAAAACACGTCCAGTTAAATAAACGGATTTCTACCCTTACGGAAGAGATTGAAGAACTGAAAAACCGAAAGAACCAGCTGATGTATGAGGTAGGGTGCCAGAGCGATGCAGAAATAAAGGAAGCGGAAAAGAAGCTCTCTAAGATGACAGATTACCTGGAAAAAATGAGAGCACAGCAGCCAAAACTGACCAGTCAGCTCACAGCTGATGAAAAAAATTTCACCGAAGCCAGAGAAAAAATATCCCCGCAACAGGAAGATGCCCTGCTGGATGCCCGTGTTTCACTCCGGGATGATTTCCGTAATCAAATCCGCGCAAAGCTACGTGAAGTATTCGGCCAGAAGTTTCAGTATGACCGCCTGTCCTCTGCGGAGGAACAGATCGACCGCAGACTGGTCGAGGACACTGACCTGTTCTGGAAGCGCGCTACAAAACTGCGCCATGAGCAGGAAATGGACCGGCGAAGGAATCAGCCGAATAGACCTAAAAAGAAGTCAAGAAATTATGAGCTTTGACAAGCAAATCCATTCATAATTATCAATTCAGGAACAATTTTGGTCTGGTTCAAATTGACCCAGACCACTTTACAATTTTTAGAAACGATACTCCTGTTCTTTTTGAAATGCAGCGTTGTAATTCTGGTAAAGGTTCAAAATGAGCCTTTACCAGAAATTGCGTGAGTGAATCCTCCTTCCTTTATTCCGCCAGGTGCAAGGTCACCGTCTGCATAATACTGCTTACTACAGTATCCAGGTCAGCTTCGCCTGAGAGATATTTCAGACCCTCTTCTTTCACACTGTCTGTAATAACTGCATCTGTAACACTGCGGTTGGAAAGCTCCGGTATCATAGCTTCTATCTGGTCAAACAGGTTACGAAGCTCTTCCGCGCTTACTCCCCAGCTTGTTTCTCCGGTATCATCCGCACCCAGGACATCCTCTTTCATAATCTGAAAAGCGGTCTTATTGATCGGATAGCCACGGTCTGAGACACTAAGCTCGCTCTGGCATTCCGACGACAGGAATTCTTTTACAAATTCCAGAGCCGCTTCCTGGTTGGTGCTTTTCGCGTTTATGCCTATGATCTGTGCCGGAATAAACACGTTGCTGCTCTGTGCCGCTGCACTTTCATAGACCAGATCCGTACCAAGATATTTCGCGATGGATGCTGTCGTATTGAATGCCCGGGACTCGAACAGCCCAATGATCTGTGACTGGAAAATTGTGATATTCTGTACAGTATTTATCTCACCCCAATCATCAGAATCGTCAGACGCGGCAAATTCATCTATATCTGCCTGGCTCACATTTTCCTTCTGTGTATCATTGATGGATTTTACTGCTTCCAGAAATTTCCGAAGTGCAGTTTCATCCAGCGAACCGTCCTCTGTCATCCATGCAGGTGAGCAGATGGCAGTCATCATTTCCAGCAGTTCTTCATCATAAAGTCCAAGGATGCTTGTCATTTCCGGATTCGCTTCTTTCCACTCCTGCACACTCTGGCATAGGGAATCAAGATCTGTAATCTGATCCAGATTATCCTGTGTCCCTACCATCATCATAATCCGGAATCTCGCCGGCACCGCATAAACTGCCCCGCTTTCCATCTGGTAAGTATAGGCGATGTTCTCATAAAATCCTTCACTTTCTGCCACTTCAGATAAAACGTCGGACAGGTCCACCAGCATCCCGCTTTCAGAATAGGAATCCACACTCATTCCGTCCAGAAGAATAATGTCCGGCCCGTTCCCCGCCAAAATTTCCGTATTCAATGTTTTAATCGCATCATCAACCGTAAGGCCACTGTCTCCGGATAGCCCCACTTCTATTGTCACCTGAATATCTGTATGGTTCTGATTGAACGTATTCACCTCATCGGTCAGCAGTTCATTTTCATACAACGTATAGAATGTCAGTTTTTGTGTCGTCGGGCTGTTCCCTGAAAAAGAATAGCGTACCAGCAGGGAAGCGCCGCTCGCTGTTAAGTAATGACACAAGACGCAGGAGTCACTAAGTGTGGCTATCGACCAGACCGTATAATCAGAGTCACCCAGCTTTGTAGTGCTTCCCTCGAACAGTTTTTCCGCAACACCTCCGCCCCATTTATAGTGATAGAGTCCGCTTTTGCTCACATAAAAGATCCCGGTGCCTTCGATATCGTCCACAATTCCCCCGCCGCTGGATGTCGTCGACCATGCTTCATAGTCAGCCGATACAAGGCTGCTTATAATCTCGTTTCCCTCCTGTAATTCTCCCTTGTAATTGTAAATCTTCACGCCGTCATTTGTAATGGTCAGGACCTCCCCATTGACAGGCGCATAAGCATAGTGCATCTCATTACTGGAAGGGATCGTACCAACAATGCTGCCATCCGAAGCCGAAAGGATATAGATAGTTGAACCGGTGTCTCTTAACGTCAGCGTATCATCATCTGCAAAATTGATTCCATAGCACTGTCTGCCAGCATCAAATGTAATACTCAGCCCCGTTGACGATCCATCCGTACTATATACAAGAATCCCTGCCGATTCCGTATAAAACGCCAGCTTTCCGGAATCGCTGATTGACGCGTAGCCATCTCCCCCTGAAATTTCTTCCGGCAGCCATCCGCTCTGTTCTTCCTGCCTTGCCCAGCTGTCTCCCTTGTCTGCCGATGTATATACACCATTTTCCGTGATCAGCCAGAGGATTCCATCAATTTCCCGCATAGCAAATATCCGCGTGCTGTCATCCGGCAATTCCAGATCCTCTTCCCTATATGTAGACTCACTGTTATCCACAGTACCAGATAGAGCTGAAACATCTGAATTCTGAGAGTCAGTATCCGTATCAGCGGTCGAATCCTCCTGTGAATCCGCAGCCATTCCTTCTGCGGTGCTTTCAATCTGCACCGCATCATCCGTTCCCGATGAAGTGCCTGTATTCGCAGCACTTCCACAGCCGGTCAGGGCAAGCATCATAGTCAACACGAAACACATTTTTTTAATGTTCTCTTTCATTTCAAACCTCCATATATCGCTTTTCATCGCAACTGTTCGGTACCTTTACAGTACCCCTTTCTTTTATCCTTTCCCCGGTCAGTTTTCTCGTATAATGGATTGCATAGCAGGAAGCTGCACCGCCTAAAGCAACCCAAAAGCCAAGACTCAGGCAATTTATAAACCAATGAATTTCCAGTGCATAGAACGGAAGTTCCAGAAAACCGGTCATTCCATCTGTCCACGTATCAAGGAGTTCCCCATAAAAGCTGAAATCAGACCATTTTGCCGGAATAAATTCGGCTGGAACCTGGGTCATTCCTGTTAATTTCAATAAGAATGCCAGTAATAAAACACCTGTGAAGAATCCCATAGCACCAACGAAACGCGGATAAATACTGTCAATACGCCATCTTTTTTTCGCTATACGCATCAGGAAATGAGCTATCCGGATATAAACCGCCAATATACTTAAGCAGAACAGAGTTTTTACAATTCCACGCAGGAAGCCCCACCGAATCTCACTTAACGAAACCTGATATTTGTTTTGAATGGTATTTTTCAGGTTCCAGCTTGTGGTATCTCCATTTTTCCCCGCAGTAACTCTTGTAAATACTTCCCCGCTCCCCGGAGGCATCTGGATAATCATTGCTGGTTCAAAGATGTCCAGCAAACCAA
The DNA here is from genome assembly GCA_020860365.1 of Clostridiales bacterium. Taxonomy (GTDB): domain Bacteria; phylum Bacillota; class Clostridia; order Lachnospirales; family Lachnospiraceae; genus Choladousia. The sequence goes on from JAJBUL010000301.1 coordinate 5,349, forward strand.
GTATCTGATATTCCCGGCTATCATAGCATACTGACAGACCAATTACATCTGTATTGCCGAAGAGTTTCAAGGCAATAGATTTGTCGATCAGGCATCCGCTTGTATCCCCGCTTTGCAGCACGTTATAGTTACCTACCAGAAGACGCGGATCACCGCGAATCAAGATCACATTTGCTCCCGTCTCCCTTTCCACCGTTTCTGTAATGGATATTACCTGGTCACTTTTCTGCGTCCAGAATACCATGTCTGTCAAATTCTGATCAGCGCCAGCGAAACGCGAAGCGTTTTCTACATCGCTGGCGCGACCTGCCGCCGAAGCGGAGCGAGGGGGCGTTTCCATTGAGGCGGCTGCTTCCAGTATTTCCTCTGCCGTTTGCAGGGAAATACCACCATTACTCACATAGTTCCATCTGCCATCCTGGCTTTGAAAACCTCGCAGTTCCCTGAATCCCATAGCAACACAAATTACCAATAACGCCATGCAGATGATAATTCTCACCCAGTCAGATATCCGGGCAGCCATAGCTGTCGGTTCCGTCGATTCACATGGATATAAATATTCTTTTTGCTGACATCCGGCATCCTGTTTTCTTCTTTTTCTCATGCTCATGATACCTGCTTTCTGACCCTGTTTCCGTTCTTTACCTCGCGGTCTGACTGGGTGATAATATCCTGGTCAACTGCTCCCGTAGCTGAAATAGCCGCATAACTGCTGTTTTTATCCAGTACCGTCACTGTAACCTTCTGTGCTTCCAGCACCGTACCCAGAATCCCTTCTGTTTCCTGCACGATCAGTACATAAGTCTCATCATTGTCGGTATAAATTGCATTTACCGGAACCAGCATACTGTACTGCTCTGATTGTTTATCGAATGTCACCGTTACCTGAGTGCCAACGCAAAGCGAAGTATTTTCCGAGGCAGTCGTTGATGCCAGTAAAACAGTCACTTTCAATAAGCTCGTATCATCCTCATCATACTGGATATCAGATATGGTTGCACCTGCGATTGATTCCGTCTCCCCATATTTTGTTACGGTTACACTGTCTCCCGCCTCAATGTATTCTTCATATTCAGCAGACACGGTGACTGTAACCTTCTTGTTTTCGGAATCTACCGCCAGCACCGCAGCCGCTGACGTGGTAGTCGTGTCACCCGTCAGGACATTTACATCCTTTACGGTTCCCGCTGTTTCCGCATACACAATACAGTCATCGGAAAGCCCATCTTCCGCGTCCGCAATTTCTTTCACCTTTTCCGCCAGCCCGCTTTCAAGAGTGTCCAGTGCCTCCTCATAGTCCGCAATCGCATCCTCCAGCGTTTCCCACAGTTCTGTTTCCTCATCTGTACGGGAATACTGGTATGTTTTATCCATGCTGCGCTGATATTCATAATAAGCTGACCTTGCAGTCATGACTGCCTCCCTGGCACTGAAAACTTCACTGCGGGTATTTTCTACATCAGAATCATCAGCGTCAGAATTTTCAATCGCATCCTCCTGCCATTTGACATAGGTTTCCAGATAAGTCTTATATTTTTCAAAATACTCATACTGGGTCTCCCGCATGGTTTCCTCAAAATCGTCTTCTTCATGATCTGCCTCCGATTTCCAATACCAGCCATCTGTTTTTGTCAGATATTTCTGCAAGCTCTCATATGCATTAAGGTAAGTGTCCGCCGCATTTTCCAGATTCATCCGTTCCTTTGTCTCCCATGTATAAAACGCTTCCTGTGCCTCTGCCAGCTCCTGGTTTTCAGAGAGCAGAAAAAGGGCGTCACCAGCCTCTACAAAGTCACCTTCCTGCACATAAACAGTCTCAACCGTTCTCTGTGCCGGAACCGTTATGGATATTTCCTGCGTCGATTCAATTTTTCCGGACGCGCTCACCGAATGGCTGATCCTTCCGGAAACCGCTTTCTGGGTCTGTACCACGGCCGTTGTCACGCTCGCCGCAGCCTGTGAAAGAAAGGTAAAGCTGACCATTACAGCCAGAAAACCGATGCTGATATTCCTGAGCCATTTTTTCATGATTATATCCCACTTTCTTTTATAGTAAACGACGTAAGTCGTTTTACTTCGCGCCGTTGCTGCGTGCCAGTGGCACGCGTTTAGCAACGACCGTAGCGAAGCGAAGACCGCAAGGCTGCGAAGCAGCCATTCCTCTTGCATCCGTGTGCATCCTATAAAGTGAATGACAAAAGAATTTTGTCGTTCACTTTATATTGTTTCACTGCTTCACCTGTGAAGCTGAAATTCCCTTTTCCAGATACTCCTGCCCATTTAAAAATATCAGCAGGGCAGGAAGGAAGGTCAGCACAGACACCCCAAACGCAAACCCGATGCTTCCCGCTTCGATTTCTGGCAGCAGGATGGATAATGGCCACAGGCTCTTCGTTTTTAAAAATGTCATTGGCTGCTCAATCATACTCCAGTTTTCCAGAAACCCCAGAATCATTGCAGAAAATATACCGGATTTTCCAAGTGGAAGCCCAATGTAAAAAAACAATTTGATGTCTCCCGCCCCGTCCAGCCTGGCCGCCTCCATCACTTCGTCCGGAATCCCACAGAAAAACCGATACATAATAAAAACCGGGAATGTAGAAAATCCGCACAGCAGTATCAGTCCCAGATGGCTATCCAGCAGATTCAGCCTCTGCAGAACCAGATAATCCGACAGCATCAACACCTGAAAAGGCATAAGCATCAGAACAATATACAGCCACAGCAGCGCTTTCTTCAAAGGGAACTCCCATTTTGCGAATCCCCATGCGGCTAATGTGCCAAATATAAGCTGCGTTACCAATGATCCCGCTGTAATCTTCACGGAATTCCAGAACATTACAAAAAATTCCGGCGTGTCCAGCAAAACCTCTACATATGCTTTTAATGTCGGATAAATGGGCGTCAGCGTCAATTCCGCATAGCCATCCCCTGTCCCAAGAATCGCTCCCAGTTTCAGGGTCAGTTCATCTTCACCCATAAGAGAACCTGCTGCCAGTATACAAACCGGAACGATCATAACCAGAACGAACAGCAGCATCAAAGCCTCCATTCTCTTTCCGCAATGCTTCATATCCTTATATCAGCTCCTTTCTCCAGTGTCAGCAAAGATCGTTTCCCCACGCCCTGTGTAGAAAAATGATCATCAAAAGGATCACCATTCCCAGAAGCACAGATGCTGCCGACATCTTATCCAGGGACAGCGCCGCAAACCAGTTGTTAAACAGGTGCTGCATCAGATACATACTTTCATGCGGATAATTGCCCGCCACCAGATAAGCCTCCCGGAATACTTTAAAAGAATTCAGCAGGGACAGCACCGCCACCGTGTAAAATACCTGCTTCATATTTGGAAGGATAATCCAGAAAAATATCCTGATTTCCCCGGCTCCATCCACTCGTGCCGCTTCGTAAATATCATTTTCGATCTGCTGCAGGCCCGCTATCCACAGAACCATGTCATATCCGATATTTCTCCACAGATAACTGAGCACCAGAACCCAGAAGGACGCCCCCGAATTCAACCAGTCTGTTGTTTGAAGCCCGATCAGCGTCAACACCCCGTTTAATACGCCATGTTTATGGAATAAAAGCTTCCAGATCAGTGCCACCGACACCGCCGGTAAAGCCATCGGCAGCAGCATCGCGCTTTTATAAAAATTCCCCCATCGGCAGCGCATGATAACTACTGCCAGCAGCAATGACAAAGACAGCAAAAGCGGGATACATACAGCAATAAAGCGCAGCGTATTTTTTGCCACAAGCTGAAAGGCTGTATTTTCAAAAACTGTTTGAAAATTCTTCCATCCAACAAAAGCAGAGCCTGCATTTTCCGTCACCGAACGGCGGATTACATCCATCAATGGTACGCAGTAAAAAATAATTGTTCCGAAAAGGCTCGGTAAAATCCAAAGATAGCCTTTCCAGCGTTTTTGTTTTGTCATAGCCTCCGTTTTCTCCTTTCAGCATCTCGGCTCCTTGCTTTTGATACCATTCTATCAGGCGAATATCTAAATTTAATCTAAATGGGAAAATTTCTTTATCTAATTTTCGTCTAAAAATCATTAAAGATTAGATAAAATTTAGACATTCGTAGTGTATAATGGGATTAGCCTAACACTATGAATTATAGGAGAGACACATGAGAATATTGCTGATTGAAGATGATTCTGATTTTTCTTACGCATTGAAGATACAGCTTGTCAACCATGGTTTTGAAACGGATACCTGTACAAACGGTAACGACGGCCTGTTTTATCTGCAGCAACAGATGTACCATTTGATTCTGCTCGACTGGAAGATGCCGGTTTTAAATGGCATTGATTTTCTACAGATTATACGGGATAAGGGGATTTCTACGCCTGTGATTTTTCTCACAGGTATGGGCGATCTGGAGCAAAAAATTGAAGGCCTGAACCGAGGGGCTGACGACTATCTGGTAAAACCATTCGCTTTCGAAGAACTGCTGGCACGTATCCACTGTATTCTTCGTCGGCCTCAAATAATTAAGACCGGATCACCTTCTGTCGGGGACCTGTTCCTGGACACAGACAAGCAGGTCTTATGCTGCAACGGAAAAACAGTGTCCATTACTGCGCGCGAATCCGCCCTTCTGTTATTTTTCATGAGTCACGCAAACCAGACATTTTCAAGAGAGGCGCTCCTTGCAAATGTCTGGAATGGAAGTGTAGATGTAGAGAGCCGGAACGTGGATAATTTCATCTATCTTCTGCGGAATCATCTGAAGACGCTTAACAGTCTTGTCCAGTTAAAAACGGTAAGAGGCGCAGGATACCGATTGGAAGTAGAGGAGGTGTCTGAATAAATGTTTCGTAAACTCCGCATAAAAATGACGCTTTTCTGTGTTTTTATCATCTCTCTGATTCTGTTGTCTATGACCGCTGTTTTGCTCTTTCTGCTTCACCAAAACGAAGAACTGACCAGCTTTCAGGATTTTGAAGAAACAGTGAGTGAGCTTTATCAGGATTTCACCGGAGAAGTTGCGCTTTCCCATTCCTGGCTTGACGAGGTATGTTCGAGCAACGACCTTATCGTTTCGATCCTGGATAACGGAGAACCTCTCCTCTATCGCCAAAATCAAATAGATACAGATATGGAGTTGTTGTTTGCCCAGGCACGGGAAACAGCTTTAAATGAATACGCCGTCTCAGAGCTGTCGGTCGCAGACGGCTCTTCGCTTGTGCACAAAGAGTTCCAAATGAATAAAAGCTCTGAAGGAGAAGGAATCAGAAAAAGCTGTCAGGCATCCGTGGCCTATATTTCCACAAATTATTCTGTTCTCTGTATCACTGCTATCCGCTTCCCCGTATCACAGAATATCTGGACAAACACCCTTTATCGGTCAGTTATTCTGACCACTTTATGCGCTATTTTACTGTTAAGCCTGCTGTCATTCTTCCTGATCCGCTATCTGGTTCATCCATTAGAAGAAGGGCATAAACGCCAGATTAATTTCTTTGCGGCTGCTTCACATGAACTGCGCTCGCCCCTGGCTGTGCTGATTTCGTCCCTGTCAGCAATGGAATCCTGCCCCGAGCGGGGGAAGGAACTTCTTCAAACTATAAAAAAAGAAAACCTGCGTATGCAGCGCCTTGTAAATGATATGTTCACGCTTGCCTCCCTGGATAATGGCAAGATCGCAATCCATAAAACAGAAGTCTGCCTGTACACTCTGTTTATGGAAGCATATGAAAAATTTGAAGCGGCTGCGATTCACAAACATATTTTTCTGGAAATCTCAATTCCTGAAGAATCCGACGCTACGGCATATTGCGATCCAGAACGTTTAACTCAGGTTTTCACGATTTTGCTTGACAATGCTGTTTCCTATACTCCTGAAGGCGGGCATATTCTGGCTTCTATCTTAGAATCTCACAACAAATTTATTATTACAGTGAGTGACAACGGGCCAGGCATCCCAGACGAAGCAAAGGAGAAAGTTTTTTCGCGTTTCTACCGATATGATCAGTCCAGGACCGATAAAAATCATTTCGGGCTGGGTCTAAGCATTGCGAAAGAGATTATAGAATTGCATGAAGGTGCTATCTCTGTTCAGGATTCAGCGGAGGGAGGCGCCGAATTTATAGTATCACTGCCTGCAAATACCAACTAATACTTCTCCTTTCCTGGCACTTGCGCTAATTAATTTTTACGCCTGCCCTTTGAATTGAATATTATCAGTGCTTCATCATTCAGATTAACTGTACTACCTTCTTAACCGGATACAGTGTAACAATTAATTGCATAGGAAACTCTTGCAGGTTTTCCCACACGCTTTCCCGAAAATGTGTTTCCAGCAGATTGAACGGCAGATGTATTTCCATCTCACTGTCTTCTCGTAAGGCGATTGCGATATTGCCGTCTAAATCTGGATTGGAAAGATCCAGAAGCTGCGTATTTATACCGGCGTATACAGCAAGTCCCTGAATATAGAAATCCCAAAGATTGATACCTGTCCCTTCTGCCGCGTCTTCATTTTTTAAAAGGATCGTGACATCGTATACTTTGTCTGGAGCATATGTATATTCATCTTCCCCGCCATATTTCTCCAAATAATCCAGATATTCCATTACTTCAGACTCCACCACCGTAATCGAATATCCCTGCATTGAGCCATCCATCAGAATATCTTCTTCCATGGCAACACAATCTCCAACAGCATAAGATTCCACAGGCGTGTCACTCCATTTGCTGTTGACAGACTGGTAAAACCTGATATATGCCGTCGCAAATACAATCAAGATAACTCCAGCCGCGACCACTCTCCATTTTTTTCTTTTCAATGGTATCCCCTCTTTTCCAACTGTGCTCTAATCTGATACGTTTACAGGCTCTGAACAGCGGCCATTTTCCACTTCTATGATTCTGTCTGCATATTTCAGAAGTTTCTGTTCGTCATGGCAGGCTAAAACAATCAGGCAATTCTTCCTTTTCCGCTCAAAAAGGATTTTCTCAAACAGCTCGATTCCATCTTTATCCAGCGCGTTTAAAGGTTCATCCAATATCAGGATCTGCGGTTCTTCCATGACTGCAGAAGCAATCCCAAGCCGCTGTTTCATGCCAAACGAATACTTGCGGTACTTTCTCCTGTCATCCGGGTCTAATCCCACCTGTTCCAGGACGTTTCGTATTGCGCTTTCCTCTGCCTTTCCGTTCAGCTCAGCCAACAGTCTCAGATTTTGCATTCCGGTGTAGGAATCTAAAAACACAGGGTTTTCAATCAAAAGCCCCATATGTTCCGGAAATGAAATGTCCCGCCCCAGGCATTTTCCATCCACAAGAACCCTGCCGCTGTCCGGATAAATCAGACCGGCGATCATGCGCATGAGCATGGTCTTGCCGCTTCCGTTGATTCCTCTCAGACCATATGTCTTGCCGCTCTCCAATGTCAGATTGATATCCTGCAAAACCATTTTACCCTTGATTTTTTTATTCACATTTTCCAGTTGGATCATAACCTATTCGGCCTCCTTTTTCAGAATATCAAAGCGTCTGATACGAACCATCCCTGCCGTTACTGATACGATCATGTATATGCCTGCCACCAATATTCCCTGTTTCCATAAGACACCTTCTTCCATCACCCAACTGCTCCGCATTACCATTGCATAAACTCCCGGCAGCCAGCATACCTGAATATAGGTAGATAAAAGGAGCAATACAGCGGCCAGCATGAAAGCATAAATCCGGTCCAGCAGCAATGACAGGCCAAGCTGCAGCAGATTGACCGCCAGGGAATTAAGTACAGGCATGAAAAGCAGCTGAACCAGGAGACCGGGTTTTTCTGGCGGTGTCTGAAATGTAAAATTCAGTATGTTCTCCATGGCACTTTCCGAATAGCTCGCGGACAAACGGACTCCGGAAATCAGGCACAGCACAAAAGTCACCGCGTACAAGATGAAATAATAAAGCACGGTACTGCAAAGCACGTAACCGCATTTAGACAGCCACCATAGCTTCCTGTCCCTGATGCGAATCAAAACCTGTATTCCATGGCCGCACAGGTTTTGCATGGGGTAATTGAGAACCAGCAGCGAAGAACACAAAAAAATAAGCAGCCAGGTGATCGGGATCAGGAAAACCTGTTCCCCTTCCATATACGGATATCTTCCGGAGAAAAAGTAGAGAAGGTAATCCGCCATCGTCACATCCGGATTCCCTGCCATACCGTTTCCATAATAATTTCGCAGTTTGATGGAGTAATCCGTGAATAAAAACACAGCCAGCAAAGCAGTTACGAAATATCCGCCCTTTTTCTCCCAAATGCCGTGTTTCAGATCATATGCCAAAGTACGCTTAAAGCACTTCATAGTGTTTCCCCCTGTATATCATTACCGCCAAAGAGACACCTGTCAGTAAAAGAAACTCTGCCGCAATTATGGCTCCGCTATGTTCGTTTGCAACTGCCATTGCCCGCAAAAATTTTGCCGGGGAACAATCATATCCGACTCCTGTATATACCACAAAATTCGAATCCAGATATTCCAGAACCATATACAGACAAAACGGAAACAGCAGCGCCATAATACGATATTTCAGGAAAAAAGAGGATACTGTTCCCAGCACGGCAAAAGCGCCCCCATAGAGTCCGTCCAGTAAAATATACAGCATCACGTAAATCAGCGGATGTGTGTAATAAATCCCTGACCAAAGGCTTCTCTGTAGTAATCCCCCATATGGATAGCAGAGTTCCGGGGTCAGTGAAGGCAGGAACATGGAAACCACCAGGAAATTCAGGAGCAGCGGAGCGACTACGATAGCCATCCCGGATAAAAAGGAACTGACCATTTTTGCAAAAAAATATTCTTTCCTTCCGCATCTGGAAATCATCTGTCC
>JAJBUL010000252.1 GCA_020860365.1 Clostridiales bacterium
TTTCCGCTGATAGGCAGCGTTTTCATATGTACAGAAACCTATATGACTGTGTTTAAACAGCATTTTCCCTGGAATTTTCTGAATATCCTTCTGCCCAAAAATGGGAGAACAACATTCGCCCTGCCACACATTTCCTGTGCGGCAGGGCATACCTTCAAGATTTCACAAGCCTATGAAAATTTCTCATATTCTTTTTCCATCAATACAACTGCCCGCTCACAACTGTAAATGTCGCGCCGTCGTATTCAATCGTGCCATTATAATCCGTATCCAATATCCCGTTCTTCACCACGAACCAGGCTCCGTCATACATCACGACATCGGACACATTCTGCACCATTCCATACGCGATGAAGTACCACTGATTGTCGCCGCCAATGGATTCTGCGTTCAGCCACAGACCGCTGTAGTCGTCCAGCAGATGTCCTTCCGCAAAGAGGAACAATTCCCCATCGTAGGACTCCAGTCCGTTTTTGGATGTGTCAAGAATTCCATTCGTGATATAGAACCATTCACCGTCATACAGCGCAAATCCCGTATGCTGAGTCTGGATCTGTCCACCGGAAAGGAAATACCACACGCCGTCAAACAGATTTAAGCCGTTGGCTTCGCTGCAAAGAACACCGTTGGCCACAAAGAAGGAAGCGCCATCATATTCTGCGATACCGTTGAACGTCGTATCTGCTTTCCCGTCATCATAATAACGGAAAACACCATCCGCATCCAGCTGCAGTCCATCATTGCCCCCTGTTTCCGATTCGGTCTGTGCTCCTGTTTCTGTCGGATCTGTTTCTGCCGCCTCTGTCTCTGGTGCTTCTGTTTCTGTCGATTCTGTCTCTGTATCCGGCTCATCTTCCTCCGCAGGTACACTTACGTACGCCACCCACGTAATCGTTCCGCCATAATCATTTCCAACCACATCATTCCAGGAAGAATCTCCAAGCGGATAATAAGCCGTCGCCGTCGTTTCATAGAATGCATAGTCACTGAATGTCGGCGCACTTCCCTCAAAAACAATTTCCTCACACTCACCAAAAGCCGCTTCTCCAACATACACGATGTTTGCCGGAACCGTTATGTCAAGCAGACTGGCGCATTGATCGAACACCCGGTCTTCCAGTCTGGTAAGTCCGCTTCCGATCATCACGCTGGAAAGAAGATCACAGCCAGCAAATGCATTCTCTCCCATACTGGTCACGCTGTCAGGAATTGTGATCTCCGTCAGGCTGTCGCACCCGGAAAAGGCCTCCATTCCAATCGTCGTCAGACCTTCGGGAAGCACTATATCAGTCAGACTGGTACATCCCCAAAACGCATCGTATCCAATCTCGGTCACACCTTCCGGAATCGTCACAGTAGCCAGGTCGCTGCAATGTGCAAATGTGCCTCCCGGAATTTTAGTAAGTCCATCTGGCAAACGGATTTCCGTCAGCCCCACACACCCCCAAAAGACACAGGCATCCATTTCTGTCACAGATTGCGGAATCGAAATATCCGTAAGAGACCCACAATTTGAAAATGCTTCTCTGCCAATAGAAGTTACACTATCCGAAATAGAAACGTCCGTCATATAATCGCACTCATAGAAAGCATAATCGCCGATTCCCGTTACACCGTTCTGGATGATTACGGATGTGATGCTTTCACGGACGTTATACCAGGGAACCATCACCGCATAAGTCCAGACGCCGTCCACATAACCGTAAGTGATAAACTCAAAATCATACATATCCCCGGTACCGCTAATCGTGAGCAGGCCATCTGCGCTCAGTGTCCAGGTAAGATCATCTCCACAAACGCCTCCGTAAGTCTCCACGATGGAAAACGTGGCCGTTACAGAGCCCTCATAGCCACCAATACCTGTAATGATCACAGTTGCCTGCGTACCAATATCTATATTATTCTCATAAGAGACCGTAAAATCTGTGCCTTCAGTCAAAGTAATTCCCGCACAAGATACCGTGACGTCTGGTTCTTTCGCTTCGCCATCATAAAGAACAGTCTCATAAGAAAGCGCAATCTCTACCGTTTGCGTACACAGATCAACGGTATTACGATCTTCCTCTTCTTCTGCAACCACAAAGCCGTACTCGTCTGATTCGTACAATATGGATTACTCAACGACTCGCCTGTCTTATAATGAACACTCAGAGTACGCAGGTTATTATAACGGCAATCCAGATTGCGCAATAATTCTATCCTTCCAAGATTCAACTCTGTCAGACAATTATTGTAACAGTACAGGGTCACTAGCGCCTCATTCTGGCTTACATCCAGGCTAATCAATTCATTATTGTAACAAGAAAGAGTCCACAACTCCAAATTCTGGCTTACATCCAGGCTCGTCAATTTATTATTGTAACAAGAAAGAGTCTGCAACTCCAAATTCTGGCTTACATCCAGGCTCGTCAATTCATTATCATAACAAGAAAGAACATGCAACTCCAAATTCTGACTTACATCCAGACTCGTCAATTCATTACCATAACAAGAGAGAGTCTGTAACTTTAAATTCTGACTCACATCTAAACTATTCAGGTTATTAGACCCGCAGTATAATATTTCTAATATCTTATTCTGGCTTATATCAAGACTGGTCAGGTTATTGTTATCGCAATATAAAATAACTAACACACCAAAATATTCAATCCCTTTCAAGCTACTTATGTCCATCCCTGAAAGAACCATTGTTTCAACTTCTTTTATCTCACTATCACTCAGAATGCCGTCTCCATCTGAATCATAATTATTTGACACATATTCCCTGAAAATATCATCAGGAAAATTTGTTATATTGATTTCTGCTTCTTCAAAAATGCTAGTAATTGTAATCTCCATAGTTGCACTAACCGACCCGTTACTAATTGTATAATCATATATAAGCCTCTTTAGTAACTCTCTGTTACTAAACACAATACCCCCATCTTCTATCGACGCACCCGAACTCTGAAAGCTTATATTTTCAGAATCTTCCCCATCAAGTGTCTCTGATAATGAAATATACCAGACTCCATTCTTCGCTGTTGCCGGAACAGTTACCGTCTGATATAAGCAAGAAATGGTTTGTAAGTTTACATTCTGACTAATATCTAAATTACGGAGATGATTTGAACTACATGCCAGATAAGTCAGCTTCTTGTTTTTACTTACATCCAAATTATTTAAAGCATTTGAATTACAGTTTAATAATTGTAATGCGGAACAATCACTCACATTAAGTGTCGTCAAACAGTTATCATTACAATATAATTTTTTTAGTGCAACACATCCATCCAGTTTCAAATTTTCCAGACTATTCTTGTAGCAACTTAATGTCGTCAGTTTTTTACAACCACTCACATCTAAATCTGTCAAGTCATTATTAGTACAACTCAGACTTTTTAATGCAACGCATCCACTTACATCTAAACTTGTAAGATCATTATATTCACATTCTATTGTATTCAATGCGATACATCCACTCACATCCAAACTGAGCAAGTTATTTTCATGACATCTTATTGTGTTCAGTTGGTAACATCCACTTACGTTCAGACTCGTTAAACTATTCTTGTAACACTGTAAACTTGACAATGCTACGCATTCGCTCACATCTAAACAAGATAATTCGTTCGAATAACAGTTAAGAGTCGATAGCGCTATACAACCACTTACATCCAAGCTGGTCAGGCTGTTTGAATAACAGGCAAGAGTTGCCAATGCCATACAACCACTTACATCCAAACTGGTCAGGCTATTTGAATGACAGTCAAGAGTTGTCAACGCTATGCAACCGTTCACATCCAAACTGGTCAGTTTATCATAATAACAATTTATAGTTGTCAATGCCGTATTCTGGCTTAAATCCAGATTAACTAATTTCGTGTGACTACAGTCCAAGACAGCCAGTTTGCTGAAGAATTCTATTCCAGATAAGCTGTTCGTATCTGTATTAGAAATGTCAATTTCCGTAATATTCTCTATCTCACCCTCACTTAAACACCCGTCACTATCCGTATCAAAGTTTTCTTCTACATACTCCCTGAAAATATCATCCGGGAAATTATTCTCATCAATCCATATGCCATCTGTACTGTTATCTGCCGGTTCCTGTCCTGTCTCTTCCCCCGCACCTGTCTCGCTTTCCGTTTCTGATTCTGTCATAGACTCAACACCTGCTCCCGATTCCGTCTCCATCTCAGTCTCACTCACTATCGAGAGTTTCGTGAGTCCATCCACCAAATCCCCCGTCTCTTCCGATCGCCCTGCTTCCAAATCTTCATCCACTTCCGCCGTTTCAGTTTCCGATTCCTCTTCCGCCACTTCTTCCATGCTGTCTTCTTCCGTGCCATCGGCTTCCGTTATAATTTCTGTGGAGTCGGAAGCCCCAATAATTAGTACCTCATTTTCGCTTGCCAGCACCGCATTTACCGGAGCTGTCGCCAGCATTACCGCCGCCATCAGAAATGCCATTTTTCTTTTCATAGCCAGCCTCTCTTCCCTTTCCTGTTTTTCTCTTGCTGATTCACATTGCCGTACATTCTGCTCATCTACTGTACAACAAAGTCAAACGAAAAAGCTCCCATTCAACCCCGCATCACTCACTTAATACGAGGTCAGAATACAGGATTATTATACAACAAAAAAAGTGCAAATTGTTCGCTCTGACACAACTTGCACCTCTCATGTAATAACTTGCACTTTTTGCATATTTATTTTTTGCTTCGCCATTCACGCTGGCAACCTGTCCGGTTGCCACGCATTCTCATCTCCGTTTCCCAAATTATCTGTTGATTTTTTCGTTTTTCCGCATATAATAAACAGAGCATGCGGCATGCATGCTCATGAAAAGGATCCTGACTTCCTGCAAGAATAGCAGAAATTCCATTGACGGATTCCCTTTTTGTGTTATAATGTTTGTAGAGGATAGCGGCGATGACCAGCTATCGAGGTGATGAAACAGTTGACTGTGTCGGAATGCAGCCATCTGTGGAGCCAGCCCGTGGGTTATGCGGTTACCACAAGCCGACTAGATTCCCCGGAATCGAATGAAAACGCTTGAAAGAGAGCCTTGCAATGGCAAGGCTCTTTCTTTTTCAGATTGGAGGTGTAGTATGAAGGGACAAGCGTTGGATATTCTTTATCAGGCTGCTTCTGTATGGAATGAATTAACAGAATACAGTTATGCCCTGACATACGGCTACAAAAAACAGCTTTATACCGTCAATCTGACTTTTTCATTGGAGGATTTTCCACATCTTGCAGGATTTCAATATTTACGGGATTTATCCTTGCCGAGGTACAACCCACATAAAACCGTGAACCGAATCCTTAATCATAAAATTACATTCGAGCAAATCACCAAAGGTAAACAGTACGAGAATCTCGTAAAACCCCGTCTTGAAGCCCTGACTCGTTTAAAGGATATTATTGAAAAAGATTTTTCGTTCTTTTCCTATATGCCCCGCATGTATCCATTTACCACAATGATAAAAGCGGATTATCTGATATCGAGTCATCTGGATACAACGAATTTTGTGTTTATTATCAAAGCCGATTCGGATGACGCGGCAAAGTGTGATTATCTTTGTTGCTCTGCGTTCATCAAGGGTGAGCGTGATTATGAATGCAATCAGCGTACACGTACTATCCTGAAAAAAGAACGTTTACATATTTTATCACAGGAAAGTAAGATTCTCTATGATCGTCTGACGCTAACAGATAATACAAATTCATCGACTTGGAGTACTACAAATTCTGTGATAATTACAAAATAGAGAAAACGGGGGAAAGGCTGGTAAAGAAGTTAAGTTTTTAATCGCCCTTTGCTCTCGGTCGTCTGCAGCCCCACCATCAGCTCGTCGCTTCCTGTTTTTCCTGCGTCCCTGTTGTTCAGAATACAGGATTATTATACAACAAGAAAAGTGCAAATTGTTCGCTCTGACACAACTTGCACCTCTCATGTAATAACTTGCACTTTTTGCATATTTATTTTTTGCTTCGCCATTCACGCTGGTAACCTGTCAGGTTAAAGGCAGCGACGGTTAGCATGATGTCGTTGTAAATAAAGGGTTACATGCCATTTTAGGTGTGGAAAGTATTCGTTAATTATACTCTGTCAGTATTCTCCTGTGTTGCCTAATACCAGGTTCTTCGCCAACATTGCCGCGCTCGCAGCGTCTTCTGAGTATCCATCCGCCCCAATTTCATCCGCAAATGGCGTTGTATCGTAGATTGCTTCCCCATTTACTTCCAGCCACTTCCCGATCTCCAGAAGAATGTGCTTTGCCTCCGCCGGAATTACTCCATCTGGCTTCGGTCCTACATTCAGCAACAGGTAACCATTTTTGCTCACATTATCAACCAGATAATGAATCAGAGTGGATGGCTTTTTATATCTGGCATCATAGAGATAACACCAGCCTTCCCCATCATCAACCGTCGTATCCGTAATCCATTCATGATACGTCATCCGGTCGAACCGACCCAGCTCCAGATCGATCACTGCGCTTCCAGCCGCCAGATCCTGATACTTATAGGTGCAAACCACCTCCTGATTCCGCTTTGCGCTTTCATTATAATAATAGGCCAGCATTTCTTTTCGATAAGTCTCCGGCATAAATCCCAGTCCAAAATCAAACCAGAGCATGTCCGGCGTAAAACGGTCAATCACTTCCCTGCATTTTGCCAGCCAAAGATCACAAAAGGCTTTGTCGGGCTTTGTCTGTGCATTCCATACCGGCCAGATACCCCGATCCGGTATCCCATTCTTCCAGTCAAGATCATGAGGGCGTCCGTAAAGGTCAAAGTACTCCGGGTCGGAGAGGTCACAGCCTTCCACCCAGTGAGGGAAGAAGCGCCAATTCTCCGCATGATGCAAGGCAACCATAAACTTCATTCCCTGGTCGCGGATCGCCTTCTCAAGCCTGCCTACCACATCCGTGCCAGGTCCCATCCGCGCCGCGTTCCAACGGTTAAGCGGGGTGTCCCACATAGAAAAACCATCGTGGTGCTCTCCTACCGGTCCGGCAAATTTTGCCCCCGCTCTCGCAAAAAGTTTTGCCCACTCCTCCGGGTCAAACCGTTCTCCTGTAAACAGGGGAATAAAATCCTTATAACCGAACTTTTCCGGTCCGCCCCAAACCTTCCTGTGGTGCTCATACTGTGGACTTCCTTTCTGATACATATAGAAACCATACCAGCTGCCGTTTGGCCTGCAAGCCGGAACTGAATAAATTCCCCAGTGCGTATAGATCCCAAATTTCGCTTTCTGTAACCAGTCAGGAGTCTGGTGCCTTTTCAACGAATTCCAGGAGGCTTCGTATTTTTCCATATTGTCTCCCCCTATTCATGCGTATGCTGTTCCACATACCGTATGATGAAATTCGCTTCGTCTACGGAAGACGCATATGTATGCAGATAGAGTCCCTTCGAAGAGAGGTTTTCCATCAGCGCAGGTATATCCGAAGCCGGAGTCATTACCAGAACCACTTTTCCTGCCTCCTGCATCCGTTTCAGAACGGGGATAAAATGCGCCGGTGTCTCCTGTCCTTCCACATTCATCCATTGAATCATTTTCAGCTGATCCAGCGCCAGAAGATGATCCAGATGATTGATCTGCTCCTTTCCATCGAGATGATAGACCGGATACTCCACCCATTCCATTTGCTTTTTCAGCTCAGGAACAGCAAACCTTTCATAGCAGTCCGGTGAAAACATCACCGACATATCACACTGCATCTGCGCATGTCTCCCCGGAGCCCAGGTATCCATCCATCCAACGCAACCGCCGCCCTCATTACAATCTTTCATAAGCTGGTAAAACGTTTCCGCAGCGTCTGTCCAGCCATTGTTGATAGCGACAATCGCCTCGGAAAGAGCCTCCGGCTCATCATACATATCCAGCAGTGTCTCCGATGAGCCATGCAAATGCCCGATCGCGTCCAGCGTCCCGCAGTTATCCGGCATGGAAAGCAGATAATTTCCTTTCCCTTTTTCCGCCAGATAGCGTACAATTTCTCTCTGCCTGCGGTAAAATGGATTCTCCCTGTCATACTTCCACGGATATCCGTCCAGATCCTCCACGACTGGCTCGAACCAGATCGTCTCCGGTCGAAGGATATATCTCGCGCCATAGTAAACACAATGTCCGGATGTCCCGAAATTCGGCATGACGACCGGAAGAGACTCTCCGCCAAAATAAGCGTTTTCCAACCGTTGAATGTTCCGTTTCCATATCCGTTCCGGATTCATCCAGTAATCCTCCACATCCGCGGGATCATCTGGATTGCATTCTCCCTGCGCAAAAATATGCACATTCGTCTTCCCATCTCTCGGCGCTGCCACAGAGATGCAGCACCGGTCCAGGATTTCCCTGTCCCAGAGAGCAGTCAGTCTCTTTTTGGCCTGCTCCCAGTCTTCCTTATAATACATAATTCAGTCTCCAGTTTTTCTGATAAACGATCTTATCTGCAGCCTTCCACGCCAGATGAAAAATCTGCCTGTTGCCTTCATGGCAATGCGTCACCTTCCCTTTTGCGGCTCGCCCTGATTGTACCATGAGCCCTGGAGAAAATAAATTCACTGAATTTCGATTTCTTGCAATCTGTTCCGCTTTATCCGGCAGCTATTCCAACCGATAGACTGCTGCTTCATATTTCCGCAGGTTCTGTTCGCCTTCCACCCATTTCTCTGTTTCCGGCATCCACGCCGGTGGCGTCGCCGTGGGTGTACCAAAGATCACTTTCATATCCGTTTTCTCAACTAACTCAAGAAAGCGATCATAAAAGCTATAATCAAATACATTCTCCCTCGGCTCAATTTTTCCCCAGGCGTTTTCCGCAATACGAATCGTCGTCAGGCCGCAATCAAGCATCCTTTCGATGTCTTCCTTCCAGAAATGCTCGTCCCAATGGTCGGGATAGTAGCATACCCCCATCGACAGCTGTCCTTGTCCAACCAGTTTCATAGAATCCTCCATTTTCTGCAGGGATACTTATATTTCAATCGCAAATTTATTTGCTGATTATGCGTTTTATTATTATGCATGCATTTGTTCACACAAACTTTCTTCCTGTCATTTTAAATAATTATATTTGGATGAAGC
The DNA here is from genome assembly GCA_020860365.1 of Clostridiales bacterium. Classification (GTDB taxonomy): domain Bacteria; phylum Bacillota; class Clostridia; order Lachnospirales; family Lachnospiraceae; genus Choladousia. The sequence goes on from JAJBUL010000252.1 coordinate 9,086, forward strand.
CTGGTTGTCAAAGGACGATCTTATTATATTTTGTATTATCTTCAGACAACGTATCTGGCATTATCCTCTGTACAGATGCTTTACAAGTGAGACATGAGATCCCGGTCTATATTATGCTTTTCTCTCGGTCGTCTGCAGCCCTACCATCAGCTCGCCGCTTCCTGTTTTTCCTGCGTTGTTCAGATACACCACGCCATTGTATTTTTTCAGATAGAACTTCATCCACCGCGGTTTTCGAAAGCGCCCAGGTTCTCGCATTCCTTTCCAGGACAGGCGGATGAGCAGCTGACCTTTCAGCGTTGCCAGATGCACAGAGAGTTCTGCCGCGCCTGGTTTCTCACTTGCCGCGGTCAGTTCCACTCCCGCCGCGCCCGGTCTCTCGCTTACTACGCTCGTTTTCCCGTCCATTGCAGTCCGTTCCGTTCGTTCCTTCCCCACCAGTTCCAGCAGCCGCAGCAGGAGCTGCGCGAGGTCCAGTTCTTCTATCTGGCCGCGCTCGTAGCCCTGACAGGAACAGTGAAAGGCGATTCCCTGTTTTTTCAGGCGCTCTGCCTGACTGGTGAGCACGGCATCGATCATGGACTCGTCGCAATAGGTTCTCGGGTAGATGATGCGATATTCTGCTTTCAGATGCGCCAGATAGCTTCGCACACTCTCTGAACGGGCGGCGGCGTCTTTGATCCGGGTAATCTCACCCATGTGCTGCTCCATCTCCTGCAGCAGCTTTCCGTAGTCCCGGTTTCCGTCCTGTCTCAGAGCCGCATAGCGCGTTTCCATCAGACTCTGCTGCATGCGCAGATACTCCTGTTCCAGAGCGTCCTTCTTCTGGTTCTGTCTTAGGAATAAAAGGAAGATTGCACCTGTCAAGAGCAGGAAGCTGCTCATAGTCAGACAGAGCCAAAAGGCCAGCCGTGAGAAATCGAACAGCCCCATCAGGTAAGAAAAAGAGGAAACCAGCAGATAGACCGCCAGCAGGGAGCCCAGCACACGCTTATGCCTGATTTCGTAATCCCGCCATTTTTTCAGATAAGGTCGGCAGCAAAGGTAGAATATGTCAAACAGAATGATCCATACCAGCGGAAACAGAATCATTTTCCCGGGAGCGATCCAGCTGATCAGCCCAAGGCTTCCGAAGTTAAACAGAACCAGCTCCATCTCACACACCATGAAGGTAAAAACTGGTTTGACGATACCGCCTTTGAAAAAAGTACAGATGACCGCGCACCCCAGCCATGGCAGAATGATGGCGCTGATCAGCTGAAAAGCCTGATATTCTTCTTTGCAGGCTGCGAGTGCCGGTATGTAAATCGAAGAAAAAAGCCCTTTCCTATGATGTAAAGAGCCAGCAGCCAAAGCGGCCTTCGCGCTTCCAGCGCGGTTCCGATCGTAATACAGATTCCCACACTTCCCAATAATAAATTCATGACAAGGGCAACATTGGAGCGGAGTAAATCGTAAATATTCAGGTTCATAGAGTCTCTTTCGTTTCTGGTTTTATAGATGGTTTTATAGATAGTTTTATAGATAGTTTTATTGATGATTTTATTGATGATTTTATTTCTGATTTTATGGATGATTCTGTTTTAAGCGCCCTCTTCCCCTGTCGTTTCCGAGGAGATTTTCGCCGTTATTTCCGGTACCGGAAATTCTATCCGTATGTTCAGAAGATGTTTTTCTTCGTCTACCGTGGTCTGTCTTTGCCCGTTGTATTTCAACACGAGCGACTGGATAATCTTCATTCCGATTCCGTGCTCAGACGCTTTTTCTTTCTTTGTCTGAAAATCCATGCGTTCTCCCGGGGAAATCCGGTTGCAAAGTTCGATCCAGAAGACAGCATCCTCCTGTCCCATGGAAAGCCAGATGCCTCTGTTTTCCCGTTCACTCATGCGCTCCTGTGCCTCGACCGCATTGTCAAGAAGGTTCTGAAGCAGAGCAGCCAGGTCGGTATCCCGGATCCACTCGTAGGCCTGATCTTCCACATTTACCACGAATGGGATTCCCCTGCTCTGGCAGGCGTTCGCTTTCGATATCAGAATCGCATTCAGCACCTCGTTATGCGTATAACTGGAATCCAGTCTTTCTTCTGCCCCCGTCTGCAGCCTCTGCGGATGACCGGTCATCGCCTCAAGGACACGGATATGCTTTGAGAGGTCATGGTAATATCTCCGGGACAGCACGGTTCTTTCCTGCAGATCCATACACAGCTCTTCCATGGATGAGATATATGCCTGGGTCAGTGCTTTCTCCTGTTCCGCCTCCTGCACACGCAGGATCACCGCGATCGCAAGGGGAACCGCCAGTACTGAGAGCATCACTGCGATCACAAAAATCATAAGCCTTCTATTCCTGCCTCTCCTTCAATACATTTTACTCGCTCATCTGCATCCTCGCCCACTGGAGAAAAACATCCCTGACTTTTCTGCTATAGCTTCTGCTGATCTTGAGCCGCACCCCGTTTTTGAGCAGAAAATACTCTCTCTGATACTCTTTCACGGCTGAAAAATGGACCAGATAGCTGTTATGGCACCGCACAAATTCCGTTTCGGAAAGCTGTCTCATGGCCTCGCTGAGGTTTTCCCGCACCGTCCACACGGTGCTTTCCGTATAGATCTCTGTCTCGCGCTTCTTCCGCTCGAAGTACTGAATCTCTTCCGGAAGGAGCACGATCATGCCGCCCTTGCTCAGGGAAAACATCAGCTCGCTCGCATTCTGGCGACGCCTGAAATCGATTCGCTGGAAGACCTCGCCGACTCTGTCCGCAAATTCATTTTTCAGGAGATAAAACGCATGCTCTGTATGATACACATGCGTTGCGTAATTCAGGTAATCTGTCAGATACACGATCTGACATCTGCGCCATTTTTCATTCACCAGAGCAGCTGTCTGAATTCCATTGGCGTCCGCACCCAGCTCAATGTCCAGGAACAGGACGTCTGGCGGCTGCTCCATCTGTGCAAACATGGCCTCGCCGGAAGTAAACCTGTGTGTTTCTGCCTCCATGTGGGTTTTCTGCATATATTCTGTAATGATTTTCTCCGCCTGTTCACACCAGAGCGGATCGTCGTCACATATGGCAATCCGCATTTTCCAGTTCCCCCTGATTGTCTGACCTGTCAGTATACTTCTATCTGCACTTCTGTCATTTATCACGTCTTTGCTTTGCAACGTCTATATTTATAAGTTTTTTTATAAGATAACACAGATACAGCGAAAACGTCAATTTTTATTTTCCACCATGGCTACAACCGATTTCTTTTTTATCTGTCCAAAAGCCTGGCATGACATTGCCAGTCACCCAGACAAGAGCCAGACATATTACAATGTGACAGTGTTACTATTCCGGCTGGAGCGCGGAGAGCTTCAAAAAAGTAAAATAACCGCAACGAGGCGCACTACAAAGAAAACAGGGATCTTTCCCATCCCTGTTTTCGCGTTTTTTCCTCACGGAATATGTATAAAAACAACCTACACATTTCGCTCCACAAGCGAAATAGACATCCATTTCCCCTGGACATACCGCCACACACAGGTCACTCCCGTAATCAGCCAGGTCAGGCCGGTCGTATACCAGACGGCCCAGTACCCGATCGAGGGGATCGTCGAAAGAATCAGAGAAAACCCCACGCGCCCGATCACTTCCACAATGCCGCTGATAAATGCAAAGGTCGAATCGCCCGCTCCGTTCAGCAGGTTGCGCGGCAAATGAATCATACCAAGCGGGAAATAAAACAGCGCCGTAATGCGGATTGCCTTACCGCCGATTGCAATCACATTCTCATCATCTACAAAAAGCCGGACAAACGAATTGCCAAAGAAGAACATCATCAGCAGCATAAGCGCGCTGAATACCGCCACGATCAGCACACTGCTGCGGAAGCCCTTTTTCACCCGCTCTACCTTCCCTGCGCCCAGATTCTGACCGGTGAAGGTCGCAAGCGCGGCACCCAGCGAGTTAAACGGCTGCTGTACCAGCGACTCGATGCGGGAGGTCGCCGTGAATGCGGCGATCACATCCTCCCCAAACTGGTTAATCACTGCCTGCAAGATCACGCAGGAGAGCGCGATCAGAGAGCCCTGCGCACCAAACGGAATCCCCAGACGCAGACATTTCCCGATGATCATGCGGTTTGGTCTGAAATCCTGCATGGTCAGTTTAAAGTACGGATTCGTTTTTACTGCATAGATGATACAGGCCACTGCGGAGAGCAGCTGCGCGCCAATCGTGGCAATCGCCACTCCGGCCACACCCAGATGGCATACCAGCACCAGAACCAGGTCTCCGATCACGTTCAGCACACTCGCCACAATCAGAAAAATCAGCGGCGTTGCGGAATCTCCTAATGCGCGCAGCATAGCCGCAATCCCGTTATAAAGTCCGATGAAAACCACACCGGCGCAGGCAATACGAAGATAGAGCAGGGCATCCTCAAAAATAGCCTCCGGGGTACCGAGGAGCTGCAGAATCGGCCTGGAAAAAGCCACCGACACGACGCTGACAATCAGGCTCATGCCAAGGATCGGATAAATTGAATTCCCGATGACATTTTTTACCATTTTATCATCTTTATTGCCAAAATACTGCGCGATCAGAACGCCTGTCCCATTCGCAAAACCGGCAACCAGGGAAAAAAACATATAAAGCAGTGAAGAACACGCCCCGACTGCCGCCAGCGCGTTTTTCCCCACATAATTGCCCACTACAATGGAATCCACCATGTTATAAAACTGCTGAAAAAGATTCCCGACCAGCATCGGCATCGCAAAAATCAGCAGCAGTGCTGTCTCATTTCCCACCGTCAGGTCTCTTATGTGCTGTCTTTTCATACTCGTCTGTATCCCTCCTGAATCTGTGAAAGCGAATTGTAACTCACACTATTCTATTCAGGAAATGGAAAATGTCAATGGGGGAAATGAAATTTATTCAAATATAAATATGTAAAAATCTCTGAACAATATTTTAAAACACATTTAATATTTCCTTGCTTTATTTTTAAATATATGTTACTATTTATCTATTATTTGCATTTTGATGTTATTCTTATCTATTATTATTCAAAAATGTTGTTACTATTCACGGGGTGGAGAAGACGGACTGAGATTTTGAACTTTCGTGAG
>JAJBUL010000288.1:0-10603 GCA_020860365.1 Clostridiales bacterium
ATTGTTTTTTCCGTTTAAATATTTATGCTTATGGGATATATTTATGCTGCTGTCGACTCATTCCAGCAGGAAGGAGGTGACGCCGCATGGCTGAATTCGTCATTACGTTTCTTATTTCTGTCGGAGCAAGTGTAATTGGCAATTACATAAGCAACTTTATAAGCAATTGCATGAGCAAATGGCTGGGCAGAAGTAACTAGACAGCAACAGCCTAAAAGGATTAGCTCACCGCAACGAGCAAGAACACCCTAGAGGATAGCCGCCTCTAGGGTGTTCGCTTTTTTGCGCCACATGGAAGTCATTACGTTCCTAGCTGAAAGTATGATATACCCAATCCTTACAAATGTCAATTACTTTTTTACCTCATTCTACTTCAACACTACAAATGACTGTGGTGCAAGCAGGATCTCCTGCCCCTTCACTTCTCCGTTCCCGATCGCGTAAAACACCTTTTTCTCCGCATCCGCCGCGGCGACTGGTGCGCTCACACGCTCTGTGGATGGGTTTAACGCCAGCAGCAGACTGCCTCGGCGGTACACAAATGGCAGCATTCCGCTTTCCGCATAAACCACTTCAAAATCCCCATCCGCCTGCAGATCTTCTTCCTCATGACGAAGACGAAGCAGATCTTTTACTGTGGAAAGCAGCGAGTTCTCATCTGCTTCCTGTGCGGCCACACTTGGCGCTCCCTCGGTCGTGTCGACCGGAAGATAAAGCGCGTCCGCCGGGCAGGTGGAGAATCCGGCATTTTTCTCATTGGTCCACTGCATCGGGGTGCGGGAACCGGTACGGCCATAGCCGCCCTCTTTCGTCTTAAGCTCAAGATAGCGCATCCCGATCTCGTCGCCGTAATAAAGGAACGGAACGCCCGGCATGGTGAAAAGAAACGCATACGCAATTTTCAATTCAGAGTCGTCCAGATTGTACTTCGGGCGCTTTGTGTCATGGTTGCAGGTGATCAGGCAGTAATAGCCATTCTCCCGGGTTGCTTCGTAACGCGGCAGATATTCATCCAGAAAACGCCGTATATCGCCGGAACCGTCCTTTTTGAAAAAGCTGCGGTCTTCTCCCATCTCATAATCCCGCAGAAGGGTGCTGTAACCGTTTCCGCTCCAGTTGAGGTAGAAATCCATATGGAATCCGCCCTGATTGATAGCCAGCTCTGGCTCGTTCCATTCAGAGATCATCGCTGCCTCCGGATATTCCGCATCCAGCATTTCCCGCACATTTTTCCAGACTGCGCTGGTGCCGGATTTTTTTTCGTCGTCATTTTTCACAAGAGAAGCCGCCATGTCTACACGGAATCCGTCGCAGCCGTGATCGAGCCAGAAGCGCATGACGTCCTTCATGGCTTCGCGCGTAGCAATGCAGTCCGGATGATCCATCGGCAGCTGCCAATCCTCCTCTGGGTTCAGAAAACCATAGTTGAGCGCGGGCTGGCATTTAAAAAAGTTCAGCACGTACACGCCGTCCCGCTCTGTCTCACCGCCGATATAAAGAAAGCCTTTTGCCGGCTGGAAGGCTGCGTTCGTCCAGATATAGCGGTTCGAATACTCATTTTTCTCTGCTTTCTGACTTTCCAGAAACCATGGATGCTCCTCTGAGGTGTGCCCCGGCACAAGATCCAGCAGGACATGGATGCCCTTCCTGTGCGCTTCACCAAAAAGGCGATAAAGGTCACTATTCGTTCCATATCGGGGCGCAACCTTTTTATAATCCCGCACATCATAGCCTGCGTCATGGAAAGGCGAATCAAAGCAGGGATTGATCCACAGGGCATTACACCCTAAGCTCTTTATGTAATCCAGTTTTTCGATAATCCCGTTGAAGTCACCGATCCCGTCCCCGTTCGTGTCATAAAAAGACTGCGGATAAATCTCGTAAAATACTGCATCTTTTAACCATTTTGGCATTTTCCCATCCTCCAATCATAATACTGCAATCCATTTTCATAAAAATCCACCTCTTTGTCGAATGAAAAGGAGTAGCTTTTATGCCAGTAATATACTATAATAAAACACAGAATTCTTGTAAAATAACACGAAATACTAACACAATCCTAATCTAACACGCAAGTTCGATTCGGATAAGAGGGAGGCTCTATGCAAAAGCAGTCATTCTCTGATTTTCACGAAAAAGCAAACCACGGAGATGCCCTTCTCCCCATAAATTATTATTGCTGCCGTATACCGGAAAGCTATCGTAATCTTACACTCCATTGGCATGAAGAAGTAGAAATTACCTATATTGAGGAGGGATGTGCAAACTATACAGTTAATTTTGAATCTTTCTTCGTGCAGAAAGGGGATCTCCTTTTTCTTTCTCCCCAGATTCTGCATGGCGCTACCGAATGCTCCGGCTGCACAATGACGTCACACAGTCTGGTATTTCACCTGCGTTACCTGGGCAGTCTGGCACCGGATATCTGCACCGTAAAATACCTGAATCCGATCCTGGACGGAAAACGCCGTTTCACAACGGTCATTCACCCGGATCATCCCGGTTATCTGGAAATGAAAAAAAGCTTTCTCGATGCCTGCAATGTTTTTCAAAAGAGGGAAATCACCTATGAGCTGCGGATGAAAGCCCTGCTCTTTGCGCTCCTGTCCGATATGTATACCTTTGGATGTGTAGAAAAAATGAATATAGAGAACACCAATCTGCCTGCCGAGGCGCGGCTGAAAAAAATTCTGACCTATATCCAGTCCAATTACATGGAAAACCTGTCCATTCGGGAGTTGGCCGGAATCTGCCATTTCAGTGAAACCTACTTCATGAACTTTTTTCACAAATATGCGGGCACCACTTGCGTAGACTATATCAACCGCTATCGCCTCTCAAAAGCAGCCGCTTCGTTAGTTGAAACTGACATGTCTGTGATGGAGATTGCCCTTGAGCATGGTTTCCGGAACATTTCGTATTTCAACAAATTGTTTAAAAAACAATTTGGCTGCACTCCAAGAGAGTATAGAAAAAACACCGCTGCGCTTACCGCTTCCATGGCGCTGGCGCATCCGGGGAAAACAGTTCCGGCTCAGCCAGATAATGATTGAGCTCTGCTCCAAGAAACCACAGATACATACAGGCGTACAGCCACAGCATCACCACCACCAGAGTAGTCAGACTGCCATAGATGACCGACATATTGGTCGAATACTCCAGATAGGCCGAAAAGAAAAAGGAAAATACGCACCAGGCAACCGCGGTAAAAATCGCGCCAGGAAGCTGGCTGGACATTTTCATCCTGCGGTTTGGCAGATAGCTGTACATCAGCAGGAATAAAACTGCCAGAAGCCCCACGGTAAGCAGCGCCGGAATGATCGTTGTGAAATCCGGGAGAAACTGCAAAAATGCTATTTTTTCAGATACATAACCGCTGAAGCCGTAACCCATCACCAGGATGATCACGCTCGCGCCAAGCGACACCACCAGCGCCACGATATACACAGCTGCGCGCAGCCGGACAACAAAATAATTCCCGGTCTCTTCGATCCGATAGATCGTATTCAGGCCATCCGCCATCCCTAATACACTCTTTCCCGCTGTCCAAATCGCGGCGATAGCAGTCGTAGAGACCAGCGCGATTGTCTGGCTGTAAATCGAATCCAAAAGCGGTTCGATCATCTCACGCACATCAAAAGGCGTCAGTTCTTCTATTGCGCTGATAATCTCTTCCGGCGTAATGGAAGTATATTTTAGCATCGTGATCAGCAGCATCAGCAATGGGAAGCAACACATCATGAGAAAGAAAGCCGCTTCTGCTGAATGCGCCCGCACATGATCATGGCTGATCTTATTCAGCACGCTGCGAACAAATTGAACATATTCGAGGAATTTTTCCATTTTTCACTCCTTTTGAGGTGACAGATCAGAAGCATTATGCCCCTGCTACCATCGTTTTTCATAGCTGTGTTATTTCCTGCTATCTGGCAGGAATAGCTTTTCTGGTTTTCTAAACCTGAAAAATATATTTTATCCGGATTCTGAATAATAATATTCCAGAATCTCCAGATAAGAAGCCCCCTCCGTCGCCATCTGTGCCGCACCGTACTGGCTCATCCCATTTCCGTGTCCATAGCCGCCACCGTATATGTGTAAAATTTCTTCCTTCTCTTCCACATCATCCGCAGGGCTTTCACTTTCTACCAAATTTTCGTCCACGGCATTCTCACCCTCATCGCCAGAAACACATTCTCTGCCTGTAAAGCCTTCATCCGTGGCATTGTTACCATCTGTAGAGCCAGTTTCGATCTCCAGCCAGAAAAAGGCGCTTGGCAGAAGCAGCAGCCCGGACGCAGTCGTCCCATCCATCAATTCCACTCCTGCTTCCGTCGGAGACAAAAACTGCCGAATCGCATATTCGCCCTCGATTTCAACGATTTCTCCTCCGGCAACCACCCGCAGAAGCTGTGCCTGCCCATTCCCACCGCGGGATTCTACGGAAATCCCGTCAAGCGTTTCTGCCCAAATCCCATATACATCCGCAAGACACTCAAGAATCTCTGGCACCGAAATCGCAGTCTCCCACCGCACCCAGGCCGATCCATACTCAGCTCTCTCATCAGGACTTTCCGACAAAAAATTTCGAAAAGCCTGTTCCTCATCCAGATCCTCCCGGTGCTCCGACAGGCAAGATGTAGAATAGTATTGAACCACATCCAGTGTAAGAATCATCTGACTGGTCGTATCCACGGCTTCGCGGGTTGTGTCCGTCGGCATGCGGTTATTATATACCTGAAATCGCACACTGTCATCCAAATCTGCAATTAATTTACTGTTTTTATTTTCATTGATGCACCCTACCGCATACGTTCTCGCGCAGACTGCCTGCGCTTTCAAAGCTTCTATTGGGAAATAGGACGGCATCTCACTGGAAACCACCGCATACAGGTATTCCTCCAGCTCCAGCTCATTCACAAGGGCAAGTCCATCTTCCAGGCGGTAAATATACAATTCTCCTCCATATGCAGGGGAACCATCCGCGCGCATCAGACTTGTCACAGTAATCGTTCCGCTGTTATCAGGAATCAACCGGAGCGCCTCGCCAGCCTGAAGCTCTTCCGCAGTTGCCGTGTAACTCTCCTCTTTCCCATATGTGGCCGCAGAGCCGGTCCCGTCTCTTTCGCTTTCTGTATCCTTTTCGCGATCTGCTTTTTTATTCTCATCACTTTCAAAATGGTACGCATCATTATATGTTCCATTTTCCACCGTTAAACCTTCCGAAGCAGTCACCGTAATGTTTTCAAACAAATCCGTTTCATTATCATCGCCCGTAATCCGAACACGGATCAAAATAGAATCCTCCCCGATCGATTGTACAAGCTCCGTTTTTTCCTGTTTTTTTTCTTCCGCCTCTGCCTCCTCCGATTTTTCAGTCTCTATCTCAACTGCAGTCCCACTCACCGACTGCTCCCCTTCCTCCATATACTGGATCAGCAGATAAAAAGAGAGCAGCACCATTCCCGTCAGCAGCACAACCTCCAAAACCATTACCAAGCGCCCGATGACCTTTTTATGCTTCATCCAACCCCTGCATCCTTTCCCCATGCTGTACCGAGTAAACGGAACTCCTTATGATCTATTATATTTCATGGTGCGCAATGCTATGCTTTTATAAATTTCATTCGCTACTGATTTCCACTCGCACCTGTGTACAATCGGATAGGGGAAATGCTCTTCTCCCCTATCCGCTGTGCCAGGCGCGAGTAGCGAAGCTACTGATTTCCACTCGCGCCTGTGTACATAAAACAGGACTTCACTCATCCGAAAGTGAAGCCCTGTTTTTCTTTTATAAAGCAGGCCATCCGTTCTCTTTCCGCCGTCTCCTGTCACAGAATAATCGCGACAATTGCAACGATCACGAATAGAAAACAGCAAAATGGCAGAAAACAGCATCCTCTGCCGTATCCACCCCAGCGATTCCAGCCCCAACGCCTGCGTGGGGGTGGTGGACCGCCCATCGGGCCGCCTCCGTACCCGCCTCCTGGACCACGACCACCGCCGAAGCCGCCACCCGGGCCGCCAAAACCACCGCCCGGACCTCCACCAGGGCCGCCAAAACCGCCGCCCGGACCTCCACCCGGACCGCCGCCATGACCTCCTCCTGCTCTTCCTGGCATAAAAACTCCTCCTTCCTCTCAAAAGCAAAACACTTCTCTACACACACGATTATCCGGCGCACTGCTCCACCTGCCGCATCAGAGGATCCCTATCGCAGCCGCTGCTTGAACTCCTGCTCCGCCTCCCGGCGCTGGTCTTTCTTCGCAATATCCTGCCGTTTGTCATATAGCTTTTTGCCCTTCGCGAGGCCAATCTCCACTTTCACGAGACTTCCCTTAAAATAAACCCGAAGCGGCACCAGGGTATAGCCTTTCGCGGCAATCTTACCGGCCATCCGCCCGATCTCCTGTCGATGCATCAGCAGCTTCTTTACCCGCAACGGGTCTTTATTAAAAATATTTCCCTTTTCGTAGGGGCTGATGTGCATCCCGTAAATGAAAACCTCACCATTCTCTATGCGAATGAATGACTCTTTGATGCTGCACTTCCCCATGCGCAGAGACTTCACCTCCGTACCATGCAGAGCAAGCCCCGCTTCGTATGTCTCTTCGATAAAATAATCATGGTACGCCTTTTTATTATTCGCTATTAACTTAATGGATTCTCCCATTTTCACAACTCCATGTCAGCTTCTCAGATACCTGCCAGCTGAAAACTCTTTTCAGAAAATCACCATGCAGACTACATATGAAAGCTTTTACAGTAAAGAAAAGGACTCATGCCATCCTTCGCATCAGTCCTTATCATTCACTCATCAAAAGCCAAGATTCAAAACAACCGCGAATACGATAAACGCAACTGTCAGCCATTTTGTTGCCTTTACGATCGCGCCCTCTATCGAGCGGCCCTTATTCTGGCTCCAGTAGGTATTCCCCATACCGCCGATCAATCCAAGACCTTCGTCTTTCCCCTCATGCAAATGCACGAGCACAGTCAGGACAATGCATATAAGAATGAAAATAACCGTCAAAATATTTCTCAGAATTACCACGAATCACACCTCCTATGTGACGATCCTCTCTATCGTCAAACAAAAGTAGTCTATCACAGGATTCAACGGATTGCAAGAAAATTTTACGGAACCCTTAAAAAATTTTAGCAGCAGTTCAAACCAAAGCGAAGCACAGGCCTGCGGCATACCATACAGAATCGTTACAAATTTTCCTTAAGCGAAAAAGGGTTCTGATACGATGCCGCCAGCCCAAGAGAATCTTCGATACGCAGCAGCTGATTGTACTTCGCTACGCGTTCGGAACGGCAGGGGGCTCCGGTCTTGATCTGCCCGGCTCCGACAGCAACCGCCAGATCCGCAATCAGCGTGTCCTCTGTCTCGCCTGAGCGATGAGAAATCACGGTTCGATATCCGTGCATCTGTGCCAGCTCAATGGTCTCAAGAGTCTCTGTCAGGGTACCGATCTGGTTCACCTTAATCAGAATGGCATTGCCTGCGCCCTCCCGAATTCCCTTTGCCAGGCGTTTCGGGTTCGTGACAAACAGGTCGTCCCCGACCAGCTGTATGCGGTTCCCCAGGCGCTCTGTCAGCTTCTTCCAGCCTTCCCAGTCATTTTCATCCAGGCCATCCTCAATGGAAATGATCGGAAAGGCGTTGCAAAGCTCCTCCAGATAAGCGATCATCTCGTCCGTACTCCTGCGCACTTCCTGACCCTTCATTTTGCCTTCTCCCGGGAAAACATAGGTTTGGGAAGACTCCTCATACAGTTCGCTTGCTGCCACATCCAATGCAATGGCTATCTCTGTTTCCGGCTGATACCCTGCCTCTTTTACTGCTTCCACAATCAAAGCAAGCACCTCTTTCGCATCAGCAAGATCCGGTGCAAACCCACCCTCATCGCCGACTCCGGTAGAAAGTCTCCGCTCGGTAAGAATAGCTTTTAAAGTCTGATAAATCTCCGCACAGATCTGCAGGGCATTCTCAAAACAGTCTGCCCCGACCGGCATGATCATAAACTCCTGCAAATCCACAGTGTTTGCGGCATGAACACCACCATTCAGAATATTCATCATCGGCACGGGCAGTCGGTGTGCGTGTGCTCCGCCCAGGTACCGGTAAAGCGGCAAAGCCAGTGATTTCGCGGCTGTCACCGCAGTCGCCATCGAGATTCCGAGAATCCCGTTCGCTCCCAGACAGCTCTTATTTTCCGTGCCATCTCTGCGCAGCAGAATCCGGTCAATCGCTGCCTGCTCATACACGTTTTCCCCGACTACCGCATCCGCCAGAATGGTATTTACATAATCGCAGGCTTTCGTAACACCCTTTCCATGATAACGCTTCTCCCCATCCCTGAGCTCCACTGCCTCATGCTCTCCGGTGGACGCCCCGGACGGGACAGCCGCCCTTCCGACTGTGCCATCCTCCGTCATCAGTTCCACTTCTACCGTTGGGTTTCCCCTCGAATCCAGGATTTCCCTGGCATATACATCCGTAACAGGCATATAATTGCACATACAATTCCCTCCTCATATTGAACCAAAACAGCTTTCTATGATTTCTGAGAATAGTATATCCCGCCCTCTTCTTTTTCACTCAAAAAACAGATTCCATTTTTTTGTTATCCGTTTCAAACAGAAGCGAAATGAAAAACAGCCTGTACAGGTTTCCTGCAAAAGGCTGTTTTCGACTGCATTCATTAATTGAACTGACTGTTGTAATCCTCAAACCCATCGGTAAAACCATCGTCAAACGCATCCGAAGACTGTCCGGAGCCGTCCCCATCAGACGAAGCTGCCTCTGTCTCATCCTCCGCAGACGCGCCCGATGAACCGGAAGCAGCCTGCAGAGTAACCTCTACATCACGTGCCTCGTAAGTCCCATTGTTGGCCGTCTGGACTTCCAATGTAATCGTCTCGCCCGGCGCGTAGTAGCTCATGATCTCAATCAGCTCCGTGGAACTGCTCACGCTCTCACCCTCAATGGCTGTAATGATATCCCCACTCTGAATCCCGGCTTCATCAGCCGCTGAGTCTTCTGTTACCTCATAGACAAAGGCCCCCGCCGGCATATTATAAGTGCCAGTCGCTTCATCCGATACAGTCAGCACAGTCGCGCCAATATAGCCGCGCTCCGAATCGCTCAATTTGTCTCTGGTCTCTTTGTTGACCAGTTGCTCCAGAACCGGAACCGCCGTGTCAATCGGAATCGCGTAGCCAATGCCGTCCGTATCCTCCCCGCTCTCATCCGTCACACAGATCCCAATCAGCTCACCGGAAGTGTTCAGCAGAGCTCCGCCGCTGCTGCAGCCATCTGCCGCGTCTGTCAGGATAACCTCCATAGACACATCATTCAGCGTCACGGTCAGATTTGTCGCACTGATGATCCCGACCGTCGCCACCTGTCCATATCCGCAGTCACTGAGCACCACCGTCGCCTGTCCCATTTTCAGATCTTCTGAGCTTCCCAAATTCGCAATCTTCAGCTGGGAAAATACATCCTCCTCAATCTCATCAAGCTCCACCGCCAGCACAGCCAGTCCGGAACCTGCACTGCTGCTCTTTACCTTCGCGGAAACGGTCAGGTCTTCCTCATTCTCCGCTTCCACAGAAAAACGCACGGTCAGATCTTCCGCATCGCTCACTGCCTGATACCCGGTCACAATCATCAGTTCATCTTCACTCTGCGCAATGATGATACCAGACACCGTAGTCTCCCGCGTCCCGGTCTCCGTCTCCGTAGTGTCTGTTCCATAATAGTAATCGTAATAAGTATCATAATCAGCTTCCGTTTCTTCCTCTTCCGAAACGACTGTCACCGAAACGACAGACGGCAGACAGCTTGACACAACCTCTGACACATCTGTCAGGGATGCGCTGTTCGAAACACTCTCTACCGTACCCAGTGACTGACCACTGCCAAGTACAGCTTCCCCGGAATCCGTGCTTCCGGTTTCTTCCGTAATTTCCGTCTCTTCCGCTGTCTCCAGGGGCATATCTGTTTCTGTCTCCTGTGCACCGGAAATCTTTTCCGTTTCGGATGCCTTGTTCTCATCATCATCCGCCACAATATTCAGTGTCGTGCGCTGTGTTTCTTCCGTCTCCTGCGCACTTGCGGTACTCGCCCGATATAAGACGCTTCCCTGTGCGCACACTCCTGCTGTCACTGCAGCTGCCATCGCAATTGCGCTATATTTTTTCCAGCCTTTCATAGTCTACAATCCCCTTTCGCTTCATTCTCCTTCGCAACTGCTGCGTACCTTCACAGTTACGTCACTTCATGCCTTCACAAATCTTTGTACAATATATATATCGCGCGAATGTGTCACAAATGTGACGAAACTCTGATTTTTCTTTACCTGAAAGACATCCATCTCTTTTTACGAAATCTTCTCTGGCCTCACAGAAAATACCTGATCAGGAACTGTCTCTGAGTGTTCCCGGCATTTTTCAGGCAAAAGCCAGCTACCGGTTCGTGCAGACACCGTCTGACCCGAGAATGTATTTTCCAATCCTCTGATTCGTCTGCATCACACCGGTCGTGGTGTCAAAATAATAATACTTCCCGCTGATCTTCAGCCAGCCCGTCGCCATC
>JAJBUL010000288.1:10703-13833 GCA_020860365.1 Clostridiales bacterium
TTCCCGCTGATCTTCAGCCAGCCCGTCGCCATCCGCCCGGCCGGACTGCTGCCCTTGCGCAGATAATACTTTTCCCCATCCAATTCCAGCCAGCCCGTCTTGCACACTCCTGTAGAAGGATCCAGATAATACTTTTTCCCGTTCAGGTTCAGCCAGCCGGTCTGCATGACGCCTGTAGATGTTCTGAAATAATAATAGCTTCCACCGATTTTTACCCAGCCTGTGACGCGGTATCCATTCGCGTCCACATAATAGGTATTGCCACTGACTGTCAGCCACGTACTCGTCGGAATCGTTCCGTCCTCCTCCACATACCAGTAATTCGTTCCGTCCGTCTGCCAGCCGCTTCCGGTTCTTCGTGAGGCAGCCGTCGTCCTTGGCGTAATAACCTTCGAATAATCCACATAACTGTAATCCAGATCTACAGCCGTTGAAATGCCGTTGACGGAACCAGTCGAGCTATACTGCCACATCGAGAAGGAAGAAATGGTCGGCTTCGCATACCAGGTCGCCACCCAGTAATCATATCCGGAAAGGATGCTCGCATCCAGAGAATCTCTGAAATAATTATTGCTGGCATAAATCATCGGATAATACCCGGCGTCCGCGATCACCTCCATGAAAGCGACCGCAATCTTCGAGCGCTGCGCCGCTGTCATACTCGAATACACGGAATCCTCCATATCAATCGCGATCGGATAGGAAACCACATATCCATCGACCAGATCCAGGACATAGTCCGCCGCATCGCGCGCATCCTCTACCGTCGTTACCGTCGCGTAATGGTAGATACCCACATAAATTCCGGCATCGATCGCTCCCTGAATATTCCGCTCAAACATCGCATCCGGCGTCCCCACTCCGTTTTTAAAGCGGCCGGTTCCAATCATGACAAACTCGATTCCGTCTTCTTTGACCTCCTCCCAGTCAATCGTCCCCTGCCATTTCGAAACATCAATCCCCTGAATCGGCGTCGACGCCTGCGCCAGCTGCGGGCTGCCCGTAAGCAGCAATGTAAATAACAGGAACACTCCTGCGATTGCTCTTCTGACTTTCATCCTTTTTCTCCTGCCCTTTCTAAAATATATCAGCAAACATTCTTTCTTACTATATTATATGTCCCGCAACGGGGTGCGCTGCCTGGAACTGAACCGTAACCACCTGCACACTTTACACACCCACACATTGTAACGAAAATAACGCTGTATCGCAAGATTTTTTTAAGGTTTTATTCATTCTTTTTTTCATTTTAAACTGGACAGAAAAAACCCAAAGGCGAACCTTCGGGTTTGTCAGAAAACTCTGTATGCTTCTGCTTTTACGCTGCCATCTGCCGCATCATACCCCGTGCGTCAGCAGGGACTGTCCTGTCATCTCCACAGGCTGTTCTATCCCCATCAGCTCGATCAGGGTCGGAACGATATCCGCAAGGCGTCCGCCTTCGCGCAGGCCAACGCCCTCACCGCAGTTCACAAGGATAAACGGTACCGGGTTTGTCGTGTGCGCCGTAAATGGTTCACCGGTCTCATAGTCAATCAGCTGCTCTGCGTTTCCGTGATCCGCGCAGATGAACAGCTTGCCATCCATGGACTTGACAGCCTCGACTACCTTACCCACGCACTCATCTACAGTCTCAATGGCTTTGATCGCCGCAGAGAGAACACCCGTATGACCTACCATATCCGGGTTCGCGAAGTTTGTAATCACAACGTCATATTTGCCAGAGGTCACCGCACCAACAATCTTCTCACATACTTCCGGAGCACTCATCTCCGGCTGCAGATCATAGGTCGCTACCTTCGGAGACTTCACCAGAATCCGATCCTCGCCCGGATTCGGTGCTTCCACGCCACCGTTAAAGAAGAAAGTGACATGCGCATATTTTTCCGTCTCTGCGATACGCGCCTGCGTCATATTATGCGCCGCCAGATATTCACCAAACGTATTGGTCACGGAAATCTTCGGGAAAGCAACGGTCTTATTCGGGATCGTCACATCGTAATCCGCAAAGCACACATAGGTCACATGGATGCGCGGCCCGCGGTCAAATCCGTCAAAATCATCACAGCAAAACGTGCGGGTCAGCTCCCGCGCGCGATCCGGGCGGAAATTGAAGAAAATCACGGAATCTCCGTCCTTTACTGTCGTCACAGGGGCACCATCCTTCATAACCACAGTCGGAAGAACGAACTCATCCGTCACGTCCTTCTCATAAGACTGTGCTACAGCCTCAACGCCGGAACTGGCCGTCTCGCCCTCGCCGTAAACCAGAGCTCGGTAAGCCTTCTCCACGCGATCCCAGCGATTATCTCTGTCCATCGCATAATAGCGGCCGGATACCACGCCGATCTCGCCAACGCCAATCTCCTGCATCTTATCGCTCAGTTCCTGTACATAATCCTTCCCGGATGCCGGCGGCGTATCACGCCCATCCAGGAAGCAGTGTACATACACCTTCTTCAATCCATAATTCTTCGCCATCTGCAGCAGTGCGTACACATGCGTATTGTGGCTGTGCACGCCACCGTCAGAAAGCAATCCCCACATATGAAGGCTGGAATTGTTCTCCTTCGCATTCTCCATCGCGCGCTTCAGTTCCGGATTTTCAAAGAAATCTCCGTCCTGGATCTCCTTTGTAATTCTCGTCAGATCCTGGTATACCACGCGCCCGGCGCCCATATTCATATGCCCGACCTCGGAATTGCCCATCTGTCCGTCCGGCAGCCCGACCGAAAGGCCGCTCGCCGCGCCCTGCACAAAGGGGCAGGTCGCCATCAGGTTGTCCATCACCGGGGTCGCGGCCTGCGCGATCGCGTTGCCCTCTGTCTTCTCATTCAGTCCATATCCATCCAAAATCATCAAAACGGTTGGCTTTTTCATTTTCTGATTCTCCTTATATCTCATAAACTTGTGCCAGAACCACAACACTTTTTCACAGCTGCTGCATAATCATACTGTCCAGTGGCCTGGCCCTGGAAATATAGCCCAATTGCCTTTTTTCCCAATGCAAAGTATACCACGAGACATCCGGAATTGCAATAAGGTATTACCCAAGGTCCGGCACGGTCGGCACCGCATGTTACTATTCACGGGGTGGGGATGATATCTAAGGTGTTTGGTTCCTCATCTT
>JAJBUL010000310.1 GCA_020860365.1 Clostridiales bacterium
AATTCTACCTCATCCAGCGCAAGCAGCTTCTGATACTGGCGGATAATCGCATTGCGTGGCTCCTTCAGAATACGCACCAGCATTTCCTTCGTCAGCGACTGCAGCGGGCAGATGATCGGAAGCCGTCCAAGAAACTCCGGAATCATGCCAAACATACGCAGATCTTCCACTTCTACCTTTGTCAGCAGATCTGGATCTTCATCGTATTTATCCTTCAGATCAGAAAAAAAACCGATTGCTGCCTGCTTGTTCAAACGTTCCTTGATAATATCCTCAAGCCATGGAAAAGCGCCGCCGCAGATAAAAAGAATGTTACTTGTGTCTACAGTCGCCATCGGCACCATCGCATTTTTGCTCGCGGCACCAACCGGAACCTCCACCTCGCTGCCCTCCAGCAGCTTCAGCATTCCCTGCTGGACCGCCTCTCCGCTGACATCCCGCTGATGGGCGTTCTGCTTGCGCGCAATCTTATCAATTTCATCAATAAAAATAATTCCCTGCTCCGCGCGCGCCACATCATTATCCGCAGCGGAAAGCAGGCGGGTGACCACGCTCTCAATATCATCGCCAATATATCCGGCCTCTGTCAGAGATGTCGCGTCCGCAATCGCGAGCGGCACATCCAGCAAACGCGCCAACGTTTTCACCAGATAGGTCTTGCCGCAGCCGGTCGGACCAAGCAGCAGCATATTCGATTTTTCAATTTCCACATCATCAAAGGCAACCGAAGAGCGGCTTGCGAGCTCTTCCCCGGTGAGGATATTGCCTTCCCCGGTGTTTTCCGCATTTCCTTTTTTTGCTTTTTCCCGTTCTTCAAAAGAAGCAATTCTTTTATAATGATTGTATACCGCCACAGAAATTACTTTTTTCGCGTGTTCCTGTCCTACAACATACTCATCAAGGCTCGCCTTGATTTTATGCGGAGCCGGAATATGCGCAATGTCAAGCTCTTTCTGAGGTGGCTTTTCTTTCGGTTTTTTCTTGATCTGTTGCTGCTGGCGCGGCATGCCAAAATTTCCAAACAAATCACCCAGATTAATCATACTGATCGTTGGAATCCGAAAATTTCTGTGATTTCCATTGTTTGCGGGCTTTTCCTCATTTCCGCCCTCACTGGCTTCGTCATGTTCTTTTACTTCGCCTTCAACGTCCGTTGCTTCAATAACAGCATCTGCCTCATCGTCTGTTTCGTCTCTGTTTTCTTTATCATTCACCGTTTCATCTCCAGAAGCTCTGCCATTTACCGCTCCGGCGCTCGTTTCAGATGGTTCGTGAAATCCCTCTTTCACGAACTGCTCCGCCATTCGCCGCGCGTCCTCTTGCGTAATCCCCGCGGACTGCATGGTATTGAACGCTTTCTGAATACAATCCGGGCAGACACAAATGCCGCCCGGCATCTCTATCACTTTGCCCGCGACACTCTCTGGTCGACCGCACAGCATGCAGAATTTCTCATATCCGTCTGTATCATCTTTTCTATTACTCATCTTTCTCCTTTGCATCCCCTATCCTTGTATTTATAACCAATTTACCGAAATGGCGCCATACCCCCGAACGGGCTGGTGTGATCCGGCATATTGCTCTCTTCCGGCTGTGCGGAAAAGGTAACGTTCACCGTCTTAGATGTATAGCTTCCTGACGATGAAGTCAGAATTTCCATTGTGACCGTCTCATAAGCCCGATAGTAGGTCAAAAGTTCCTCAAAACCATCCGTAGAAGAAACATTGACGCCATCCATGGCACTGATAATATCTCCCTGTTTCAGTCCCGCATCTTCTGCAGGAGAACCACTCTCAACATAAGTAATATAGACCCCGCTTGGTATGTCGTACAATTCTCGCGCCTCGGAGGAAATATCCTGAGTGTACACCCCGAGATACGCCTGCTCAGACTCATCCGCTTTTTCTCTGGTCTCACGCTCCATCAGCTGCTCAAGAATTGGCTTCGCTTCGTCTATCGGAATCGCATACCCCATGCCCTCAACACCGGAAGCGGAAACCTTTGCTGAATTGATTCCGATCACTTCTCCATTGGCATTCAACAGTGCCCCACCGCTGTTTCCGGCATTGATAGCCGCATCCGTCTGGATATAAACACCTACTACTCCGTCCACCTCAATCGTACGGTTCAGGGCACTGACAACCCCAAGCGTGACACTCTGCCCATAACCGAGCGCATTGCCAATCGCGATCGCTGCCTCACCGACCATCAGAGTGCCTGAGGAACCCAGCTGCGCAATACGAATCTGCTCCATCACCTCGTCCGGAATTTCCTCCAGCGTCACTGCAAGCACAGCAAGATCATATTCCTCATCGCTGCCCTTCATCACAGCCGTAACAATCGCGTCCTCCTCGTTTTCCGTCTCCACAGAGAAACACACAGTCAGCGTTGTAGCATCTGCAATCACATGATAGTTCGTCGCGATCAACAGTTCTGTATCATTTTTCCCGATAATAAAACCAGAACCACAGCTTTCGCTCTCAACCTCCGTGTTACCGCGATACATATACGAAACTTCCTGCACAGATGTATTTGTTACAGCTACGATCGACGGCATCGCTTTCTTTACAACAGCCACGACATCTGCCGAAGACTGTGAAGCTGAACTCCCGTCCGCGAGAGTCTCTTCTCCTGACTGTTCGTCTTCCGCAAGGGTTCCGTCACCTTGCCGGCTTTCCTCATCTTCCGTCTCAAAAGTAGTGCCGGAGTCTTCTTCTGTCTCTGTCTCCCGTACAAGGACATACCGCACAGCACCGGCTCCAAGATAAATACCACCGGCCAGAATCATCAGCGTCAGAAAAACAATCAGAACCAGCAACGGTGTATTGTTATGATTTTTCTGATATCTGTCGTCATTCACGTTCATTCCTCCTGCAACACAGCTGGTGTTTAGTTTAGCAGAGAAATGTGTCGAATTTGTGTAGCATACCTGTCTGGCGTGTACGTCACTGGAACTTATTTTCGCCGTGATTCCAATAGTTTTTATTCATGGAAAACCTGCGCACAAGTGCCTCCGGCAGACAGTGATAGTTTTTTCCAAGAAGGTAACCAAGATATTTGCAGCAGCTCTGCCAGATCAGGGAAACAATCAGCCATGGTTTTCGTTTCCGCATCAGGTATTTCGCACTTTTCTCAATCAGACGCACCCCCTCGCTCTCCGAATGGACACAGGAAAAAATCTCCGGGTGATCTGCCTGCGAAACTCCCAGATCAAAATTTCGTTGAAACTGCTGTAAGCCGTTATAGTTATGCGAATGAATCACCTCTGCGTCCGCGCAGTAGGCAATTGCGTTTCCGGACTGAATCAGTTTTCCGGCAAAAATCATGTCTTCGTTAAAAATCGTATGCCGCTCAAAACCATCAAGCTCCTCATAGGTACTTCTGCGATACATCGCGCAGACATTTGAACAGAAAAACGCCTTAATTCCCATTGTCCGCAGGTCCTCATCGGTCTTGATCCGGCTCTGCGGCGGATAATTAAAGCTTCTTGTATACCGTTCCAGTTCTTTACATTCCTTCCTGGGCAGCTGGCGCGCATATGCGGCACAAACCCGCGGGTCTTCGAACGGAAGCAGAAGGCGTTCAATCAGGAATCGGTTGGTTGGCATGGCATCCTGTGTCAGAAAAAGAATTCGTTCTCCCTGCAGCATAGATGCCGCCATATGGCGGGTACCTCCATGATCAAACTCTTCTTTTCTGATATGCATAAGCCAGATCGTCGGCTGCGTATCAGTCATCCCTGCAGGATCGAACGCCATTTTGTGAGCTGATCTGCAAGATACACCTGACTCATCATGGGCAGACTTCCCATCCAAAAATTCCATGATCGTAAACTCGTCCAGCAAATGCGGATCCAGCAGAGCCTGTTCGGTATTAACCAGCAAAATCTGATTTGGCCGTACACTTTGCCCCAGCAGCATCCGCAGCAATCCGGTCAGCCGTTGATCCGGCTTGTAGATCGGTATAATCACATCAACCTTCGGTTCCGCCACCCCCGCTTTTTGTTCCTGACCAGGAACGGCTGAATCCAGATTCCGCTCCATAGCGCCTCCTATGAAATTCCCGTCACCGAGACGATGTAGTTACTAATCTCCTGCACCGTGGAAGATGGGGTGTAGTCGGTTGTGCCAAACAGAAGCTCATGCAATTCGGCCACATTCGACGAAAGCGTCTGCGCCACCACACAATCCCCCGCAGAGAGATTCGCTGTCGTACTTGTAAATGGAAAGCCCTGCGAATCTACAATCTCATACTTTGAGATTCCGGTTGCAAGGGAAAGGAGCTCTGTATTGTCCAGGCTGGTCGATATATACGGGATCAGATTATTGACAATCGCCAGCAAACCTGTCACGCCCTGCTCCTGCGCTCTTTTCAGAATCTGTGTGATCACCGTTCTCTGGCGTTCCGTTCTCTTATAATCCCAACCGGTCGTATAACGGATCCTGCAGTATGCCATTGCCTGAATACCTGTCAGTGTCTGTGTGCCGGATGAAGTCACTTCCGTATAGGAACGGCCAGTCACCTCTGAAGTCTCCACCAGATAAGCGTTCAGCCAATAGACTTCCTCGTCGTCGAGCGTAACCTCAACACCGCCAAGCTCGTCAACCACTTCGATCACCGCCTCAAAATCCACCGTCACATAATCCTCAATATCCAGGTCAAGATTTTTATTCAGCATATTGACCGCCTGGCTTGCGCCGCCATAAGCGTACGCCTCTGTCGCCTTCCTGTAAGAACCGTCCGTATTATCCAGATACGTATCACGATAAATGGACACCAGCTTAATATCACCGGTTTTCTTATTGATACTCGCAATAATAATCGTATCGCTCCTGGTGCCACTCTCCAGCTCGCCCTCGCGGGAATCCACACCAAAAATAGCGATATTCCGATAACCAGAGGAGGTTACTCCGCTGTTGACCAGAATATCCGTCAGCCTCTCACGGTCCAGCTTGCCCAGTACGCCAAGCCCCGCAATGCCAACCACTGCAACCAGTAAAACCAGAATTCCCAGGACCCAGAAAATCTTTCTTTTTTTCTTTTTCTTCTTCTGCTTTTTTCTCTTTTCCTTCCGATCCCCTCCATTCTCTGGAGCGGGCGCCCCATAAACGTCCTGGCCGTAGTCTCTCTGGAAGTTGTCCTGCTGGCTGTAATAATTCCCCTGAGGACCATAATAACTGGGACCCTGCTGCGAATTCTCCGGCTGACCATAATACTTACCTCCATAATACGGATCGCTGCTCGCCCCATTCCCCGGCTGACCATAATACTGGCCTCCATAATGCTGGCCACCGCTCACTCCACCCCCCCAGGAGCCATAAGATTGACTACCATAGTACTGGTCATTGTAGGCGTCATTCCCCGACTGACCATAATATTGGCTTCCATCTTCCTGGCTGCCATAATATCGGTTGCCATAATGCTGGTTTTCATTCGAATAAGCGTCCTGGTCTCCGGAATACGACTCTTCCCCCGTATAACTGCCAGGGTCATTCTCCAGCCAGTCCTCATACTCCTGGCCGGTCTGGTAATTGCTCTGCAGATCACTCTCCTGATCCGAGCTTTTCCTCTTCCTCATGATGCGTTCCCCTTTCTCTGGTCTGTCCCTCATAATACCCTTCTTTTTCTCAAAGTAACAAGACCACGCACAGATTAATACGCGTTCTTATTCACAAACCCCTTGAACAACGTCATTACCAGAATTTTGGCATCCAGGCCCATTGTCCAGTTTTCAATATAATAAAGGTCATAATCAATCCTTTTGCGGATGGAGGTATTCCCGCGATAGCCATGCACCTGCGCCCACCCGGTCATACCTGGCCGCACTTGGTGCTTCACCATATAGTGTGGAATCTCTTCCCGAAATTTTTCCACATACTGCGGGCGCTCCGGCCGTGGTCCGACCAGAGACATATTCCCTTTCAGGACGTTAAAAAACTGCGGCATCTCGTCAATGCTGGTGCGGCGGATAAATTTTCCTACAGAAGTCACGCGCGGATCATTCCGTGTCGTCCAGCCCCGTCGTTCCTCCGCATCTGTCTGCTGCTCCATAGAACGGAATTTGTACATGCGAAATGGCTTGTTGTGCAGGCCGACCCGCTCCTGAGAAAAAATAACCGGCCCCTTCGATGTGGCTTTAATCGCCACCGCTGTAATCAGCATAACCGGGGAAAACAGGATGATACAGAAAACAGAGCCAACGATGTCCACAATCCGCTTCATCGTCGCGTTGAACGTATTAGAAAGCGGGACATGACGGATGTTAATCACTGGCAGCCCCAGAATGTCCTCTGTATAAGGCTTAGTCGGTATAATATTGCTGTAATCCGGGATAAATTTGGTATGGACGCCAGACTTTTCACACATTGATACAATCCGTTCCAGCTTGTAGTATTCATTCAGGCCGACCGTGATCGCGATCTCGTCCGGGGTATGATAAGTCAAAAGAGTATTCAGGCTGCCGATCGGCCCCAGCACTTCCACACCTTTGTACCGCGTCCCAGCCTCCGTATCGTCGTTCAAAATACCCAATACCTTATAACCCCACTGTGGGTTTTGTACGATGCGGTCAATGTATTCCTCTGCCGCGCGGCTATATCCTACAAGCAGAATATATCTCTGATTCAGCCCCAGTGAACGGGCACGCATCAGAGCCATCCGTATCAGGTTGCGCTCCAGAACAGTCAGCGTCACATTCAGCACCAGAAAAACCGAAAGCAGCATACGGGAGACATCCATCTGCCGGATCAGGAAGAGCACAGCCATGGCAACCAGACCGCCCACCACGTTTGCCTTGACAATATTGCTGCCTTCCCGGCGCCTGCCTTCCAGGCGGTTCGGTACGTACAGGTTAAACGCATAATAGAGTATTAGAAAAAAAGGCACGATTGCAATAAGTGCCATGAAATAGATTTCCCGCGGCAAAACACCAATCCCGTCGCGCCGTGAGTAAAGTACCATGACATACCATCCCGTCATATACGAGAAGATAATCACAATCGCGTCCAACACGACCTGAAGCCGGTTAAAATATTTTTCGTTTTCCTTCAAACGTCAGTGCCTCCCAGTTCTGCCCACAATTTACTACAGACGCCGCCACAGCCGATTCGCACTATTCTAACCGTTACAGGTACAACCTGTAACGTCATCCCGACAATGAACCAAACTCTGTTTCTTTCACAGCATAGCTCTGAATCTTTCCAGAAAGCTTTACAGCAGCCTTCGAAACAGATTGACCCACAATTCAACCTGTATCCGACCATAGTTTCTCAGATTTTTCCGCCGAAAAACCACCTTTTTGTCTGGACGGCAGAGCGCCCTCCCCGCTCTGAGTCCTCTGACATATTCCCTCAGATAACCTTTCCCGGCAAAAAATAACATCTTTATCAGAAATCCGACCAGCAGAAATGGAAAATTCAATACAATCTGCGGCCAGGGCATATTTTTATAAATCAGGTATACGCTATTCCGGGAAGAATAGCGTATTTTGAATTCATTGTACAGGGATCCGCTCGTCGCGCTGCCCACATGCCTAACCACTGCTTTCGGAGCATAATAATTGCGGTAGCCCGCAATTCTCGCGCGGTACGCAACGTCCGTATCCTCCAGATACGCAAAATGTGTCTCGTCAAAAAGGCCAATTTCGTCAAAAACCTCTCTGCGATAGATGGCCGCGGCAGCGCAGGAAGCAAAAATCTCCCGCTCCTTATCATAACGCACGGCAGGTTTCCCCTTTCCAAGGGCATAAGCCCACCCCAGAGCGCAATAATAATCCCCCGCATTGTCCATCCGATCCGGATCTCCCATCTGCACCATCTTTGCCACACAGGAAAATATCTTCGCCGCGTCTGCATCCCGGGGCGCTTCTATCGCCCGTACCAGCTCCTCTACAAAAGTCTCCTCACAGACCGTATCATTATTAAGAAGAATCACATAAGGCGTCCGGCTCAGGCGAATTCCCTCATTGACTGCACAGCAGAAGCCTTCATTGCGATCAAGCCGTTGAATCACCACCTCTGGGAAATGTGTCTCCACAAATTCTACGCTCGTGTCCTGTGAGCCATTGTCTATCAATATTACCGAAAAATCCTGCCTGCTCTGGTTCATCAGTGACTCCAGACACGGGCCGAGATATCGCATCCCATTATAATTCGGTATCACAATTGTCGCAATCTGCATATTCTACTCCAGGCGAGACGATACGCCACGCGAACCCTGTCTTCCGCCAGATGGAATCAGGATTTTTTTTCCTTTCCTTTCATTGCTCCGCAGCGAATAATTCCATTTACTCAGAGAGAGATTCCGATTGTAATACGGATCTCCTTCTTTCAGAATTCGAATCCACCGTGTACGCATATACTCAATCTCGGTCTGGAAGCGCCGGGCTTTCGCCTCGGTGTCTTCCGCACCGCGCGTCTTAGACTCATAATGATAAAGCTCCGCATAAGGATCATACACGATCAGGTAACCAGCCTCACGCAGCCGCAGGCAGAAATCTACATCATTAAAAGTGATGGCCAGACGCTCCTCAAAGCCGCCCACCGCGTCATATGCTTCCCGTGTGACCATCATGCAGGCCGCGGTCACAGCACTTAAATCCTGTTGCAGCGACTCACGGTGCATATAGCCGGTATGCCCACGCTTCATGTCCACAAACACACTGCCCGCTATGCCACCGATCCCGATGATGATACCGGCATGCTGGATCGTATCATCCGGATAATACAAAAGCGCCCCCGCCGCACCAGTACCAGGCCGCTGGCAATGCCCAAGAAGCTCCGTCATCCAGTCCGGGGAAATCACTTCAATGTCATTATTCAGGCAAAGGAGATAATCCCCCTTCGCATGCTGAATCCCGAAATTATTGATCGCAGAATAATTAAATTCCCCGTCCCAATATACAACATGAACTCCGTTTCGTCCATCTATTTCTTTATAATACTCAAAAATTTCACAGGATTCGCTGTTGTTTTCCACAATAATAATCTCATAATTTTTCCAGACAGTCTTCTCAAATATCGATACCAGGCATTTCTCCAGTGTTTCTTTTTCATCCTTATTCGGAATCACAACCGAGACCAGCGGTTCTCCCTGAACCGGATATTTCACGCGGTAGCAGCCAAAATCTTTTTTACAGAAAACCTCTCCCTTAAGCCCCACACGCGCCAGGTGTGCCTCAATCGCCCGTTCCCCGGACTCATAGGCATATTCCTTGCTGATCGGGTTGTCCGCCGTCGACTGTGCAGAAATCCTCCAGTGGTAAAGGATGCGCGGGACATGACAAATCCCGTGCGCCTTTTCCGTACACCGCAAAATAAAATCATAGTCCTGCGCGCCCTCATATCTGGCATCCAGGCCTCCCACCCGCTCATAAAGGCTTTTCGCAAATACCAGAAAATGACAAATGTAGTTATTCGAACGCAGAAGATCCGGAGAAAAATCTGGTTTCAGATTTGGCTGAAAATGGCGGCTCAGATCTGATTCCACCTTGTCCTCATCTGTATAAAGAAGCTCCGGCTTCCATCCAGAGTCCTTTTCCATCCGCGCGATCGCTGACGCAATTTCGTAGAGCGCATCCGGCGCGAGCAGATCATCGTGATCCAGGAAACCAATATACGCACCGTTCGCCATCTGCAGCGCCTCATTCGTATTGCCCGCGATTCCCAGATTCTCTGACAGGGTCTTCACCCGAATCTGCTCCTCCTCCACATAAGTCTGAAGTTCGCGCGAAAGCTTCTCATCCTCCGGGCTGCCATTTACCAGACAAAGCTCCCAGTATGGATAAGACTGCTGCTTCACGGAATCGATCATCTGCCTCAGATACGGCAAAGGCGTCCGGTAAAGGGGCACCACGATACTGATCAGAACCGGTTGCTTCCATTTTTGCTTTCTCTGCCGCTCCAGTTCTGTATCACTCGCCCGGTGCTGTTCATACCAGGGTTCATAAGGCACCTCCTCCGGCTCCATCCGGTCACTTAGACGGATCAGAAATTCTTTCGGGCCAAAATGTTGAAGATATTTTATGCCTTTTTTTATTGTATAAAAATTCAGTTTTCGGATCAGTCTGAATGCTGTACTCAACACGTTTGATTCTCCGTCTCACTTTCATTTTCCGCACGTTCCGCTTCCATCCGCCCGGTATCAGGACCGGTCTTTTCCTTTTGATGCTGCTCGGAACTGTTTACACATTTTAGCATATCCGCCAAAAGCTGTAAACCGGCAAAAGACTTTCTGTTATTTCCTCTTGTGAGATTTTTGTGACTATGATAAAATCAGGAATATGCAACAGATCGGATACCAAACCAGATCACAGTCGATTGAACTGCCATTCCGAAATGCTGACGGTGGATCTGTTGTGACAATATAAGGAACCAGGAGATAAAAAATGGGAAAGATTACAGTAGAAACATGTGAAATTGAAGGCCTGAAGGTGATTACCCCAACCGTTTTTGGGGATGCGCGCGGCTACTTTATGGAAACCTATAATTACAATGATTTCGCTGCTGCAGGTATTCATCTGAACTTTGTCCAGGACAATCAGTCCTCCTCCCGTAAGGGTGTGCTCCGCGGCCTGCATTTTCAGATTCACCATCCACAGGACAAGCTTGTGCGCGTCGTGGCGGGAGAAGTATTTGACGTAGCAGTCGATCTGCGGAAGGGATCTGCAACTTACGGAAAATGGTTCGGCGTCCTGCTCTCCGCAGAGAACAAAAAGCAGTTCTTTATCCCGAAGAATTTCGCTCATGGCTTTCTGGTGCTTTCTGAGCAGGCGGAATTCACCTATAAATGCTCAGACTTTTATCATCCCAATGACGAGGGCGGCATCGCATGGAATGATCCCGAGATCGGTGTAAAATGGCCCCTCCCGGAGGGTATGGAGCTGACTCTCTCTGAAAAAGACCAGAAATGGGGCTCCTTCTCAGAGTATACGGCAAACCGCGGTTAATCCTTTCATATTCGCATGGAAAAGGCACTCTGTTATAATATGAAGAAAGAACGTTTTAAGCTGCCAGGGGATCTGTATAAAAACAGACGCTTACTGAAAAAAATGGCCAAAAACGACCTCCGCAACCGGTTTGCGGGGTCTTATTTCGGTACGGTCTGGGCTTTCATCCAGCCCATCGTAACGATTCTTGTTTACTATTTTGTGTTCGGCGTAGCCATGCGCGGGGGAAGCTCCGCGGAAGGAGGGACGCCTTTTGTGTTGTATCTGGTAGCGGGAATCATCCCCTGGCTTTTTTTCCAGGAGGGTCTTACAAACGCAACCAACTCCTTTTTGGAATACAGCTATCTGGTGAAAAAAGTGGTCTTTGATATCGATATTCTGCCGATGGTGAAACTTCTCTCCGCGACTGTCGTCCACTGTTTTTTCATCTTTTTTGTGATTATTTTATTTGGATGCTACGGCTACTATCCGTCAGTTTATTATCTTGAACTGATTTACTACGCCTTCTGCCTGTTTCTTCTGATTCTGGCGTTCGCGTATATTACCAGCTCCGTGGTCGTCTTCTTCCGCGATCTCTCACAGATCGTCTCCATCGTGCTGCAGGTCGGCGTCTGGCTGACTCCGATCATGTGGGAGGAAAGTATGCTCAGCTCCTACTCGTGGGGTCCGACTGTCCTTCAGATTCTGAAGCTGAACCCGGTCTACTACATCGTTCATGGCTACCGAAACGCCCTGATCAGCAAACGCTGGTTTTTTGAAGACCCATTTTGGACACTTTATTTCTGGGTGTTTCTGGCCGCAAGCTTTGCCCTTGGCATGTGGGTGTTTCACCGACTGAAGGGGCATTTTGCAGACGTGCTCTGAATATGTCCTTCGTCACGAAATGTCCATACCGGCGTGACCATCTGGCTCATTGCTTTGCGAAAAGAAAGAGAGGCGGGTATTTTTTTGGATAACAAATTTGCGATCCGCGTGGATCAGGTCAGCAAGATCTATAAGCTTTACAACAAGCCCTCCGACCGCCTGCGGGAAGGTCTGGGACTTACCAGGAAAAAACGCTACCGGGAACACCGCGCGCTCGACCAGGTGAGTTTCACCGTGCGAGAGGGCGAGACGGTCGGCATTATCGGAGTGAATGGCTCCGGGAAATCCACAATCCTGAAGATCATTACCGGCGTACTCACCCCGACCGAGGGTTCTGTTACTGTGAAAGGGCGTATCTCCGCACTTCTCGAACTGGGAGCCGGTTTTAATATGGAATACACCGGCATCGAAAATGTTTACCTGAACGGCTCCATGCTCGGCTTTACGGATGAGGAAATCGAACAGCGGCTCCCGGAGATTCTGCGTTTCGCGGACATCGGCGACTTTGTAAACCAGCCGGTAAAGACCTACTCCAGCGGAATGTTCGTGCGCCTGGCTTTCGCAGTTGCCATCAACATTGACCCGGAAATCCTGATTGTCGACGAGGCACTCTCTGTCGGCGATGTCGTTTTTCAGGCCAAATGCTACCACAAATTCGAGGATTTTAAAAAACAGGGAAAAACGTTTCTTTTTGTCAGACATGATCTGAGCAGAATCAGCAAATACTGCGACCGTGTGATCTTACTGAATCAGGGCACCAAACTGGATGAGGGAAAGCCGAAAGCCATGGTGGATCTCTACAAACGACTTCTGGTTCACCAGGAAGGGGAAACCCCGCAGGGGAGCGCAGACCAGAGTACCAAAGCCTGGAAGCAATTCATTGAAATCAATCCAGAACTGCTGGAATATGGCGAAAAACAGGCGGAAATCATTGACTTTGCCGTGACAGACGGTCGCGGCATGCTGACAAATACAATCGAAAAAGGAAAACTCTGCACCATCAAAATGCGGATTTTGTTCCATGAAGACCTGCAGGAACCAGTCGCTGCTTTTACAATCAAAGACATGAAGGGGACGGAAATCACCGGTACCAACACCATGTACGAAAAGGTTTCGCTCCCCGCAAAAGCAGGAAATGTTGCGGAGGTATCGTTTACCCAGGAAATGAATCTGCAGGGTGGGAGCTACCTGATTTCTTTCGGATGCACCGGCTATATGAACGGAGAATTTCATGTTTTCCACAGGCTCTATGACGCCTGCAACATTACAGTGATATCAATAAAAGACACTGTTGGTTTCTATGATATGAATTCGCAGGTAACTGTCACGACGGCGGCGAATGCCTAAGACCGACACGTTTTGCCTTCACTTCCGGCACCGGTGTCCCATCTTTCGGGCGGCTCCTGTAATTCACAAGCATTTCGGAGGAATTGAACTTATGCAGGAAAAAATTGGCAGCGTGATTCTCGACGATACCTGCTATCCCGGCGAAGACCGCTACAGCGACGGTGCCATCGAGAGCGAACTGCTTGATATTGCAAAAAGCTGTAAAAATGAGGCAGATTACAATGCAGTGATTGCAGAGAAAAAAAGCTGGCCCGTAATGTATCATTTTTCTCATATCCGCCACAATCTTCTCTCCTGGGTACCCATCACGAAAAAGGATACTGTCCTTGAGATCGGCGCCGGCTGCGGAGCTGTCACCGGTGCGCTCGCCGACAAAGCTGGGAGCGTCACCTGTATTGAGCTTTCCCGTCAGCGCAGTCTCGTCAATGCCTGGCGGCATCGTGATTACAACAATATTACCATCCAGTTGGGTGCGTTCGAGGATGTCGAAAAACGTCTCACGGAAAAATATGACTATATCACCCTGATCGGGGTTTTCGAGTACGCCGCCCTTTATACAAAGGAAAAAAATCCTTTTGTCAGCATGCTTACTACTATCGCACGCCATCTGCCACCGGGCGGAAAGATTTTTATTGCAAGCGCACACCTGCAGGCGCTCAATAAATG
>JAJBUL010000287.1 GCA_020860365.1 Clostridiales bacterium
CACGAAAGTTCAAAATCTCAGTCCGTCTTCTCCACCCCGTGAATAGTAACCTTTTATGCTCTTTTCTCTTTTGTTTGCTGGTCTCTATGGCATTTTTCAGAAGTGAATGATGCTTTGTCATAGATGGATTTTCTTTTGTTAGACATGTAAAAACTAAATATAATATAAAATAAATATGTATGAAGCAACATAAATATTAATAACATACTACAGAATATTTGTCAACTATTAAACCTGTTTTATAATGTTGACACAAACAGTTTGCCTGGAATGGCAGGCATATGCTTCTATATATCTCAAAGCATAATGATAATGTAGATGGTTTAGCAGAAAGGATTCATTATTAAAAATGTCTGATAACAACGGAGGAAAGGTATGTACATTGGTTTAGGCATGGGATTCGGCACGTTTGATCTATTATTTACGATCGTATTTATCTGTGCGATTGCTGTTTTTTAGGAAGGATTCCGACTAATGATTGTAATGTTTGCGATATTGCGTCGGCGTGCAGCCCATAATAGATTTGAACTTTGCAATATAATTGCTTGGCTGGTTATATCCGCAAAGACCTGCTATTTCAGATACCGCCAGCGGGCCGGAAAGCAGTTCAGTACTCTTGCGCACCCGGTATTCGGTTAAAAACTGGTAAGGCGTGGTCTGTAGATGCTCACGAAAAATGCGGCAGCATTCGCCGGCACTGACATTTGCGGAACCTGAAATATCAGCCAGCCCGATCTCTTCCGAATAGTGTTCATAAATGAATGACAGCATAAGCTGCAACCGCTGTCTGTGAACCAGACTGATCGAGCAGATGCTGTTGTTTTC
Organism: Clostridiales bacterium; assembly: GCA_020860365.1. Taxonomy (GTDB): domain Bacteria; phylum Bacillota; class Clostridia; order Lachnospirales; family Lachnospiraceae; genus Choladousia. Next base: position 826 of record JAJBUL010000287.1, read on the forward strand.
GTCCGGCAGATTCGCAAGGAAGGTATGCCATAAGGCTGCTATTTTGATTGAAATCAGATATTTATTCTGAACGGATAAATGATGATCCCACAGGGTATTTATTTCATATAAAGCCTCAATTACTGAATTTTGGGATGCTATCTCTGAACGAAGGATTACAACAGGAAGATGGCCGCCTGTGACATACGGAAGAACATATTCTTTTTCCATGCGGCTCCCGGAGAAAAAGGACAGCATTTTATAGGGGAAATTCAGGCTGGTGTACTGACCGCCAGAGGAAAGTCTGGTTACCGCATGGATGATTCCGCTGTTAATAAATGCCGCATCGCCTTCGTTCAGAGTATATTGCCTGGCGTCAGCCTGCAAGGTCAATGACCCATGGATGGCAAGCGCAAACTGCAGTTCATCATGCCAGTGAAAATCCTGTATGCCCCGCCCAAACGGGAAAATACCGCTTTCGCTGACACGATAAATTTCTACTGGAAAAAGGTTGTCTGGATATCTGTTTATTTCATGGTATTCTCTTTTATCCATAAGTACTCCCGAATTGTTAAGATTTTGATATTTTTCGATAAGCATATTGTAGCATAAGAATGGCAAAACAGCTATAATTACTTTTAAATCGAGAAGGTCAGGGGTGTCTTTATCCGCGAAACACTTTGCCTGACCCTGCGTAGAAACAAAAAGGGAGAGGCTGATGGTATGGTACATGAATTTGATAAAATTCCTATCCCCAGACTGGTACTTAAACTGGGGATACCGGCGATGTTTGCCCAGTTTTTTAATATTTTGTACAGTATTATGGACAGGGCTTTTGCCGGGAATATTGCGGGAGAGGGAGAATTAGCGCTTGCGGGTATAGGCATTTGTGCTCCGGTATTGACGGCTGTTACTTCTGTTTCTTCCCTTGTGGGCATTGGTGGTGCTTCGGTTATGAGCATTTCGATCGGGAAAAAGGATTACGAAACCGCCCGTCTTGCGATGAACCATGCGGCGAAATTGCTGTTCGGCCTGGCAGTGGCTGTTACTGCCCTTTTGCTGCTTGGCATGAGACCACTGCTGTATGCTTTGGGATGCAGCGATACGATGTATCCGTATGCGGGCAGTTATTTCAGAATTTACATAACAGGAACGGTCGCTGCACTTTGCGGAACCGGGATGAACCAGTTTATTCTTGCATTTGGAAATGCCAGACGGGGTATGTTTGCGGTTATGATCGGCGCAGTTGTCAATACGATTCTTGACCCGGTTTTTATCTATGGCTTTCATATGGGAATTCAGGGGGCGGCAGTTGCTACGGTCATAGCGCAGGTTTGCGTACTGTTCTATGTGGTGTCATATTTACTGTCTGATAAGCCGCCGTTTCGATTAGGTTATACGCATTTGAACCCTGGTATTGTACACCAGATCCTGTCCATTGGAAGCCTGCCGTGTTTTATTATGCTGTTTGATAATCTGCTTGTGATCGCGCTGAACTTTACGCTGCGAAAATATGGCCAGGATGCGATGGGAGACACGTACATTTCATGCGCTTCGATTGTTCAGAGTTTTATGGTGCTGGTATTTTATCCGGCGCAGGGAATTACGAGCGGATGCGGGACGTTATACAGCTATCATTATGGAGCAGGGCATCTGGATAAGGTGATGCAGATTTTTAAATCTGTTTTCTGCCTTTGTGCCGGATATATGCTTCTTCTTTGTGTAGCAGCGCAGCTGATACCGGAAGTATTTGCCCGGATATTTATAAAAGAAGAGAAGCTGATCGTTTTATCCGCTTCCTGCATACAAAAATACACGTTGGGCTTGCTGGGGGTTGCGGTACAGTATGCGATCGTCGATGGCCTGACAGCAATGGGGCAGCTGCGGTTTGCCCTGCCGATTTCATTTTTCAGAAAGATTCTTTATATTGTATGCGTATTTGTGATTCCGGTTTTTTGCCCTTTGGAAAATGTATTTTACGCGGAGACTATTTCGGATATTGTGGGAGCAAGTATTACGGTAATTGTATTTGTACTCGTAATTGCTCCGGGACTGCGGGTGAAAATGAATGGCAGCTGTCCGTGATGAAAAGCATTTACACAGATGAGCCACTGGCAATCATGCTTACCTCCCGGTTGCCATGATCCATTCTTGTGATGACTGAATTTTCCTCATTATTCCTGCTGGTTCTGTTATCTGTACTGGTTCCTTCCTTACCCATTTACCGGCGGCTCCTTTCTGCTGTTTGCGTAGAAACAGAGCAGCTTTTTTGAAAATTTGCATTTGCCTTGTACTGTATTATATACGAATACTGGCAAAAAAGCTATCTGTTTCTGCAGATTTTTCGGAAATCTTTCTTTTATGCTTTTTTTGCTTGCTGGTCTCTATGGCAGTCATTCTTTTCGAAGACATCCGAGTGACAATATTTGCGAAAAGAGCTTGCATACGGTTTTACATGCTATCGAAAAGAACCGGAAAAATGATACAAGAACCTGTAATTTGGATATGGAGGGGGGAGAATAAATAGTATAATAATAAAGACTGTGAATTGGCATGGCATGTTTTTTTCAAACAGATGAGGGGGAGAGTTCGTTGGACGCATCTGAAAGTTTATTGGGTATGAAGCGTGTGGGCAGACATCAGTTTTTCGTGAGTCTGTTCTCTGTCCCTATGGGAATTGTTGTGGCAAGGCTGGTGGCGAGAGCAGTCACGCTTGCGACGCAGGGGGATGTCAGGCATACCTGCAGGATTGCACTGGCGCTGACGTTTGCTGTGATTGCATGGAGGGCTGTAGAAGCGGCCGCGCAGGCTGCCCTGACCAGAGAAAAAACAGAGGTTCTGCAGGCGTATCGCATGAGTATTTACCGTAAGCTTCTGAACCTTCCGCTTAGCAGACTTTACTGTAATGAGCGGGGGCAGAGCATCGAAGGACTGACCAATGATTTCAATGAGGTTGCAAAGCGTGATATAGAGCTGATACCAGGGCTTTTGGCCGGCATTCTTACGGTGACGGTTTATGGAATTTTTATCGCTTACTACAGTCCGGTGACAGCCGGGATTCTTTTGCTGATTTCGCTGTTGCAGATCCTGCCGCCAGTTATTGTGAAAAGGTACATGCAGATGAATTATGAGGACTGCCACGAGATAGAAGCGAAGCTGGACGGATTTTTTCTGGAAGCGTACCATGGCTTTTCTACGATCCGGCTGTATGGACGGAATGACTGGATGGTCGGGAAGCTGAAGAAGCTGCATAAGAATTATACCCGGATTGGGAATCGTTCTACGGTCACAATACATGTGGAGCGTTCGATGGAAATCCTGTTAAAAAATATCCTTCAGTACGGCACTTATGGTCTGATTGGTTATCTGGTGTTGCTTGGCTTTACGAGTATGGAGGCTGGGATTCAGTCGATCGCTCTTTCTTCTGAGTTTTTTGCTGCGGTTCTTTCTGTTTTTCGGGCCATACCGGAATTTGGTACGGTAAAGGTGGCAGAGAAGAGGTTGGCTTCGTGGCTCGAATCAGATACGGGACAGGAGATGACTGGCAGAAAAAATGGGAAAACGGAAGGGGAGGCTGCAAATTCCCAAACCGTAATATCGAATTACTGTGTGAGTGGCGAAGAGACGGAGAGAAAGGAAAAAGTGGAAAACACGAAAAAGGATAAGTCTAAAAGCTACGAACAGCAAAGCAGACATGAAATTATGCTGAATTTCGATGCGGTTAGCTATCGGTATTCCGAACAGAGTGTGCCGATTCGCGATTTCAGTGAAAGGATAGAGCCGGGCGTCACGTTGATACGGGGTGCCAACGGAAGCGGAAAATCCACTCTTCTGAAGCTGACAGTCGGACTTTTGCTGCCACTGTCAGGTGCGATTACACTGGTATTGCCTGCTTGCGTCAGTTTCAGGGACTGTGCGTCTGGATTTTCAGCGGATGACAGTCAGTGTCTCCTGAGGGATATACCTTCGTGTGGAGATATTATGTACAAATCGAAGGAAGAGGAGAGTTCAATGCGGGGAATCGCTCCGGTTCATCTGCTGCCACAGAGTTTTCCGGGAGATATCCTTTTTTTGCCACAGGAGGATCTCAGTATTGGAATCTCACCCATGCAGTTTTATGAGATGACAGAGGGACTTTCGGTGACGGAGGCAGTGAAATGTGCGTGTTCCTTTGGGCTTTCCGAGGAATTGCTGCGTGACGGGAAAATTGATGAGCTTTCCGCCGGCCAGCGCAAAAAGGTTTACCTGGCGATGGCTTTTTCCATGCAGCCTGTAGTTTTGTTGTTGGACGAGCCTGGCAATGGACTTGATGCGGAAGGCGAGAGGAGACTGATTACGCTTTTGAATAATAGAAAAAAAGCACGATCAGGGGAAAGAGATGCGGTTACAATGGTGGTGACGCATGACCCGGCACTCGATGAGACAGCTGACCGCGTGATCCTGCTTACGGATGCGGTTCTGCCTGCCGAAGATGATGTGTCTTCAGGAGCACTGTGTGAAGAGGCTGAAAAAGAAGGGGAGGAGATGCAGTCATGAGGGCGGAACGAAAACAGGTGATCCGAGATTGCGGGAAAGCGATGAATCTGACTGTATTTATCTATGGCCTGACTGAATTGGTCACAGGGGTGCTGACTACCTATATAGCGACTGTGTTAGGAAGATTTGCGGATGCTGTTCTGACGCAGAATCTTTCGGTCGGACGTGGAGAACTGATGAGGCTGCTGGCGTGTATCCTGCTGCTGTCGATCGTAATACCGCTGCTCTCTACGCTTCCGGAGATTCAGATGTTCTCCGCGACTCTGCGTCATGAGAGAATGTTGTTTCAGCACTTTCTTGATCGAAAATATTCAGCCTTTCGTTCGATGGATGAGGGAGATCTGGCCTATCTGATCTCCGAAGAGGCTACCGAGATGCGGATTTACTGGACATTACTTGGTCAGCATCTGCTCGCGCTCCCGTTTCTGACTGCTTATTTGCTCTACAGTGCTCTGCAGGTGAGTGTACTCTTTACTCTGGTTGTTTTTGCGATTTCCCTTCTGAAGCTTCTGATACCAATTGCGGTGAAAAAGTGGCGTGTAAAATATGATCAGGAGACCAGAGCGTATAATCAAAGCCGGAGAAATCTTGAAGTTGCGCTGATTGGCCAGGCCTGGAAGATCCGAATCTATGGGATACAAAAGGGAATTCTCTCTAAGCTTTCCTCCCTGTATGAGGAATATTATGAAAAAGTGCTGAAAAAAAGCGCAGTGCTGGAGGCTGCGGCAAACGGGCTTGGCAAGTGGCTGGATACCTTCTGCGTGCTGATGATTCTGGTCTGCGGTGTGATTCTGGCAGCGAACGGGAACATTACCGTCGGTGCCATTGCTGCCATGTATGGATACTTTACGGTTTTTGACCTTTTGCTTACTTATGCGCAGTATATCGCACAGAATGTTCCGATCCTGAACAATATTTTTGATAAGGTCGAGATGCTTTATCGGGAGCTGGAAGAGGAACTTCCTGCCAGTGAGGAGAAACAGGCAGATTTTCAGCGGCTGGATTGCACTGATCTGGGCTTTTTCTATGGAGCCAGGAAGGTCTTTGCCGGTGTCAGTCTTTCCCTGGAAAAGGGTGAAAAGCTGCTGTTGGAAGGAGAGAATGGAAGTGGAAAGACTACTCTGTTTCGTATCCTTTGTGGCCTGGAGGATGACTATAGCGGCAAAATGGTGTTGACGATATCGGAAGAAAAGAGGAAATCATCGGAAATTCTGCGCGTAGGCGAAGACGGGAAGTCAGTATCGGTGCAACTGCGTTGCAGGGCAGCGGTAGTAGAACGAGACGATTATCTGTTCGAGGGGACTGTGCGGGAAAATGTGCAGATCGGAAATCTGGACGCTTCGAAAGGGCAGGTCGATGCGGTACTGAAGGAATTGGGAATCCTGCATTTGTCAGAGCGTCTGGTCGGCGCGGACCACAAGAATCTCTCCGGTGGGGAACAAAAGCGTGTGGCCATCGCCAGAGCACTGCTCAAAGACGCAGACCTTTTCTTCCTGGATGAGCCGGAAAATGGCCTTGATGCAGATACACGTGCGTGGCTGATTCACTGGCTGAATGAGACGGATCAGACGGTTGTGCTGATTTCACACGATCCGGAGTTTGTTGCAGAGATCCTGGCGGTGCGACGGATGCCGTTATAGGTCACACCTGTAGAGGTTGAAATAAGGTAGATTTGGCTATGGTGTGACCTGTAACAGAAAATGCCAGGCTCCTTTGTAATATACATTGGAGCCAGGCATTTTACAGGTTTTTCAGATATGATAGATCATTTTCTTGGCGCAGGATTCACGGAACGCACTGGGAGATACCCCGGTGTGTTTTTTGTAGGCGCGGGCGAAGTTGTGGGCGTCGGTATAGCCGAGCTTTGCCGAAATTTCGCTGATGGAAAGAGACGTCTCAGAGAGCAGGAAGCTGGCGTCCTCCATCTTGCATTTACTGATAAATTTCTTGAGTGGCATGCCGGAAAAGGTATTAAATAAGGTAGAAATATATTTTTCATTGTATCCGAAGCGCGCCGCGATGTCCGATACATGCAGGATAATAGAAGTATTGAGCTTCACATAGTCGACGATCTCGGAGTACAGCTGCTTCTGATAGTTGGACTTGTCGTCCCGTTTTCCCTGGATGGCAAACTGGCCAGCGAGCTCACAGAGGATGACGGTGGACTCATAGTTCAGGAAAACAGAGCCGTAGCCCAGCTGCAGGTTGTTCTGGAGCTGGCGCATCTGTATGACCAGCTTGCTGGCGTTCGGAATCTGTCCGAAAAGTGGGACGCAGATGCTGTTTTTGGAAAAAGCGTCCGCAGGGGGGTGCCCTGGTATAATGTATAAGGATTGGCGGGCAGAAAATGCAGCCAGTAGAACGAACACCGGGAAGGGTGGAAGCCCTTCCGATGACTGTCCGGTCCGGTCAGGGGCGGCAAAAGCAGAAATTCTCCGTTTTCTACTGTATACTGGGTACCGCCATGCTCGATATACAGGACGTCGTCTGTGACAATGAACAGTTCGAAGTCGTCAAGAGGGGCTTCCTGATGTATCCAGCTTTCACTGGGTGCGACAAACTTTCCAGTCATATGATACTGGAGCGGATTGTCTACGGAAAACTGGACGTATTCTTTCTTTTTCATTCTTTCAACACTTCCCTTGTATCATTCTGTATCCTTTATGTGGTTGTACATATAGTACCACTCCATTTCCCCGACTTCGTAATAGGGATAAAAGTCCCGTGTCAGCTGTGCGTAAGGGCGCACATGCCCTGGTCTGGTGCGGAATGCCCAGGAATAGCCGTCTTTCTGAACCGGTTCGATCCAGTCCTGCGGGCGCTGTATATCTCCTTCGAAGACGGTCATTTTGTTGCAGACCAGTATGACTGGCCCGTATACGAGCGCCGCGAGATCCGGTGCGTATGTATCTACGGCCTCGAAGCGCAGGGTAAATTCGAACTCCAGCTCGACTTCGTCCCCATCCGCCCATGGCCTGCGGATTTCCAGCCAGGTATCCGGGAGAATGCGCTGGCTGTTCGGGCTGTCCGCTTCTGTGAATCCATCCGTACAGGTATCTGCGCCGTCCGTAAGGCATGTTCCGTTTACTGCGACACGATTTTGTCCGGTTGCCCAGGAGGGAACGCGGAAGAAGAGAGAAAACTCCTGCCCGGATTGCGCCAAGCTGCCCACCGGGGATGCTGTGTGGATTCGGAAACGAAGCTGTTTTTCTTTTGGATAGAAACTTGTGTTCTCCAGGGTATAACTGCTTTTGCCGACTGTGAAGGAGACACAGGAGGCAAGATACTGGCTGACATAAAGTCCTTTTTCTCCCTGATAATACAGGAGGTTCGCGTATTCGGCGACGTCCTGCGGGAAGGTGCCGGTACAGCACTGCCATTCGAAGGAGGAACCGTTGTCCTGCAGTCGGCCGTCTTCTGTGGACTTGACCGCACCGTTGGAGAAATAGCTGGCGTAATACATGACATTGCCTTCCGGGGTGACCGGAAGCTGCCCGCCGCAGCCGTTGTACAGCAGCTTTTCCGCCCAGCTGCCGTACTTTGCTTCGCCAGTGAATTCCATCAGATAGCGGGTGAGCTTAAAGACCGCCCTCGAGCAGCAGGAGACTTCACAGCTTCCCCAGCGGTCGTCCCGGTGCCGGATGGCGTTTCCAAAATCGCGGTAGTGAACATGCCGCTTTTTCTCATCCCAGCTTGCGCGGATGGAATCGCCGAGATACCCTTCTTCTTCCGGGAACAGGCATTCTGCCGGTCCATAGCCGCCGGTAGCGAAACAGTGATGCGCCAGAATCTCTTCATAAGCAGTCTCAATGGCTTCCAGATACGCAATATCTCCCGTGGCCTCATAGGCTCTGGCAGCGCTGGAGAGGCTGTTTACATGGCTGTAAGCGTGGCGCGGACCGACCTGAAAATCTTTTTTCCACATCTTTTTCCAGAAGTAGGGATACTCCCACTCTTTTGCAAAATCCAGATACAGCTGCTCGCCGGTAAGCCGCCAGGCGCGGAAAAGCTGCTCCGGGAGCGTGTACCATTCGATCATGCCCGGCTCCATAATCTGCAGCCCGTCCCTGCTGACCTTCCGGTTCAGCCGCCGCGCCGCACTTTCCGTGAGTGCGCGCACATACTCCTTCGCGGGCGCGTAGTCCAGATATTCATACAGATCCAGAAATCCGCCCATCAGCTTGTCATAGACATAAGTCCCGTTACAGTCGATGACCGCGGCGGACTGCCGGGCGCAGCTTCCCCAGCCGTCTGCGAGCGCGATCGCCTTCTTTCGCAGACGTTCATCACCGGTCACACAGTACAGCTTCGCGTATGCGCCGAGAATCTGTCCGAAGACATCCGCGTCGTTGCCGTACCAGCCGACCAGTCCGTCCGCTGTGTCCGGGATGCCCGCCATTCCGCGGAAATAGTGGAGCAGGTCATCGTTATCGATTCCAAGGTAGGTCGCTATCACCTCATCGACCTGTTTCTTCCAGTGGCTTTCCTTCAGTTGCACATTCTGATATCCAAACGCTTTCAATGGCTGCATGGTGGGATACTCCTTTCGCAGACAACTGCATATTCCCTGAGGTATTTGTTTTGGTTATTATGATCGTGTTGGGGGGTGAGCCCCCTGAAGCTATGGGTTGTGCTACCATATTATTGCAAAAAAAGACGAAAGTGTTAAGTGTCAAAAGGTCAGATATGAGGGCAAAAGGAAAGAATTATAGGGCGCGAAAATGTGACAGAAGGGAATCTATTGTCTGAATGGTGATTGTGTGCGGGAATGATACAAAATCTGAAAAAGCAGAAAATAGAGTGGAATCTCTTGAAGGATTCGTTTTTTTATGATATCCTTCCAGAAAATGTCGGCGAATTGGCAGGCAGGGAAGGAGGATTCTATGGCAGATTTGTGTTTTTTTGAGGTGCAGGATCAGAGCCTGATTTTCCGGGAGAATGGGGAGACGGTGACGGTGACGCCCTGGGGCCGGGACGGTCTGCGGGTGCGTGCCGCGTTTATCGGTGAGATCGGGGAAGGAAGCGCGGCGCTTTTGGATGCGGAAGCGGGTGAGGCTGTTTTTTCCATGGAAGATATGAGCGCTACGGTGCAGAATGGGAGAATTACAGCAAAGCTTGAGGTGCAGCCCTGGGGACGGGCGCTGCAGATTTCTTTTTATAATCAGAAGGGGGAGCTGCTGCTGCAGGAGATCCCAAATGGAGGCGCTCTACAGAAAAAGGCGCGCCATTTTCGGTCGCTGCCGGGTGGCGGCTATGAGCTGAAGGCGAGCTTTTGTGCGAATCCGGGAGAGAAGCTTTACGGGATGGGGCAGTACCAGCAGGAGGTGATGGACCTGAAGGGCTGCAACCTGGAGCTGGCGCACCGGAATTCGCAGGCGAGCATACCGTTTTATGTGTCGAGCCTGGGGTATGGGTTTTTGTGGAACAATGCCGCGATTGGCGAGGTACATTTTGGGAGCAATACGACGGAGTGGGTCGCGCGGGAAACCAGGCAGCTGGATTACTGGATCACGGCGGGCGATACGCCGGCACAGATCGAGGAGGCGTATGCCGCTGTGACGGGGTATGCTCCGATGATGCCGGAGTACGGGCTGGGCTTCTGGCAGTGTAAGCTGCGTTATTACAATCAGGAGCAGGTGCTTTCCGTGGCCAGGGAGTATAAAAGGCGCGGGATTCCCCTGGATGTGCTTGTGATTGATTATTATCACTGGCCGCGGTGTGGCGACTGGCGATTTGACGAGGAATATTTCCCGGATCCGGAGGCGATGGTGAAAGAACTGAAGGAGATGGGGATCGAGACGATGGTCTCGATCTGGCCGCAGGTGGACTGGCGCAGTGAGAATTATGATGAGATGAAGCAGAAGGGGCTTCTGGTGAAGATCAATGCCGGTATTGACGTGCAGATGACGTTCCACGGCAACAATGTGTTCATGGATGCGACGAACCCCCGGACCCAGGCGTATGTCTGGGAGAAATGCAGGAAGAATTACGCGGATCTGGGCATCCGGACCTTTTGGCTGGATGAGGCGGAGCCGGAGTTTACGACCTATGATCACGACCTGTACCGCTATGCGGCAGGGCCGGCCGCAGAGGTGGGGAATGTGTATCCGAGAGAGTATGCGCGTCTGTTTTATGAGGGGCAGAAGGCGAATGGGCAGGACGACATTGTCAACCTGATTCGCTGTGCCTGGGCGGGCAGTCAGCGCTATGGTGCGCTCGTGTGGTCCGGGGACATCATGTCGACTTGGGAGGATTTCCGGAAGCAGATCTGCGCGGGGCTGCATATGGGACTGAGCGGAATCCCGTGGTGGACGACAGACATCGGCGGCTTCCACGGCGGTGTGATCGCGGATGAGGGCTTCCGTGAGCTGCTTGTGCGCTGGTTCCAGTTCGGCACTTTCTGTCCGGTGATGCGGATTCACGGCTGCCGCCAGCCGGCGACGCCGATTGTGAATAAAGCCGGGGAAGTGCGGGAGCAGACCGGAGCGGACAATGAGATCTGGAGCTACGGGGAAGACGTGGAGAAGATCCTGGTGAAGTTCATCGGCATCCGGGAACAGCTGCGGGATTATACGAGAGGCCTGATGGCGCAGGCGCATGAAAAGGGCGATCCCGTGATACGCACTCTGTTTTATGAATTCCCGGAGGATCCGGCCTGCTGGGAGATCACGGATGAGTACTTTTATGGGCCGGATTTCCTGATCGCGCCCATCTGCCATGAGGGAGCGCGCTCGCGTAAGGTCTATCTTCCTGCAGGAGCCGCGTGGACCCATGCGGGCACTGGGGAGCAGTACGCGGGAGGCGCATGGATCGAGGTGGAGGCGCCGCTTGAGACTCTTCCGGTATTCCTGCGCGACGGACGGCAGGCAGAGTTTGTGGGGAAGCTGTAAGTTCCGGCTCACAACCAGACCACGCACTTGCTGCGTGGTCAGAGTTGAAAACGTAGTGACAACAAGCATCCGGCGCCCTCGCCGGATGCCGTTACAGGTCATACCTGTAGGAGTGAAAGCAATGTAAATTTGCCTGCAGCGTGACCTGTAACGTTTTGCCACCGAATCTGACCTTTTGATTCTTTACGGTTTTGGGGCTTTGCATTATACTTGGTACACAGAGAAGAAGGAGGAGGTATTTTAGATGGCAAAGCTAAAAATTCAGGCAGATAAACCGCTGAGCAGGATCAATAAGGAAATTTATGGTCATTTTTCTGAGCATCTGGGCAGGTGCATTTATGAAGGGCTTTATGTCGGGGAGGATTCTCCGATTGAAAATGTAAACGGAATGCGTCAGGATGTGGTAGAGGCACTCAGGGAGATCCGTGTGCCGGTACTGCGCTGGCCGGGCGGATGTTTTGCGGATGAGTATCACTGGAAGGATGGTGTCGGCCCGAAGGAGAACCGCAAGAAGATGATCAATACGCACTGGAGCGGTGTGGTAGAGGATAACAGCTTTGGTACGCATGAATATTTTGAACTTTGCCGTCAGATCGGCTGCGAGACCTATGTGAATGGAAACGTTGGAAGCGGTTCTGTACAGGAAATGTCAGAGTGGGTAGAATATATGACGTTTGAAGGCGTCTCTCCGATGGCGGATCTGCGTACGGACAATGGTCACAAAGCCCCCTGGAAGGTGGACTTTTTCGGAGTCGGCAATGAAAACTGGGGCTGCGGCGGCAATATGACCCCGGAATATTATGGGAATCTGTATCGACGTTATCAGACGTATGTGCGTGATTACCATAAGGATTATAAGATCAATAAGATCTGCTGCGGCGCGAATGTGGACGACTATGAGTGGACGAGAACAGTTCTTGATACCTGCTTCCGCCGGAATAACCCAGACCAGCATGGTTTTATGAATGGACTGTCCCTCCATTATTATGTGCATCCGAACGGATGGCAGCATAAGGGCAGCGCTACTGATTTTGATGAAGCGACCTGGTATAAGACTATGGATAAGGCTCTCTACATGGAGGAGCTGGTGACGAAACACGGTGCGATCATGGATGCGTTTGATCCGGAAAAGCAGGTCGGTCTGATAGTGGATGAGTGGGGTACCTGGTATGATGTAGAGCCGGGGACGAATCCAGGCTTCCTCTATCAGCAAAATACTATCCGCGATGCGCTTGTCGCGGGCATTACGCTGAACATCTTCAATAAGCACAGTGACCGTGTAAAGATGGCGAATATTGCGCAAATGGTGAACGTGCTGCAGTCTGTGATTCTGACAGATGGCGCACAGATGATCAAGACGCCGACCTGGTATGTCTTCCGTATGTATCGTGACCATCAGGACGCAACGCTGGTGGAGAGCAGCATTGAGACAGAGCAGATCGGTTCTGAGCAGGAGGTACAGGTGCCGAATCTCACAGAGTCCGTTTCTGTGGCGCCGGACGGTACGCTTCATATTACTGTGACGAATCTTGCTTTGGAAGAGGCATACG
>JAJBUL010000077.1 GCA_020860365.1 Clostridiales bacterium
CCGTGTGCGGTGAAAGTCGCACGCACGGTGTGGAGCGGGGGAAAATCCGGAGATAACTTCAAAGGATTACCTATCGCTATCGGGCGCAAAATCACAAGGAATAAAGCAACTTATGGCTGGTGGAGGTGTTATATTGATTGGAACACAGGTGATTCCGCAGCTTTCAACTTTGTTCGGATGACCCGGAAAGGAGAACATCCATGTTCGATAACATTTTCAACGCTATTGAGGACTGGATGCGGGAACTTCTGACGGGCATGGTGGATTCCAGTCTGGCGACAATGGTCACGGGAATTAATGAGCAGACCGGAGAAATTGCTGCACAGGTTGGAACCACCCCGTCGGGGTGGAACAGCAGCATATACAACATGGTCAAAAATCTGTCCGATACGGTCATCGTGCCAATCGCGGGGATCATCATTACGATGGTCCTCTGCTATGAGTTGATCACGATGATTACCGAGAAAAACAACATGCAAGAGGTCGATACCTGGATGTTTTTCAAGTATTTTTTCAAAATGTGGGTAGCCGTGTATCTGGTCAGCAACACATGGACGATTACGATGGCGGTATTCGATATCGGGCAGAGTGTGGCAAACAGTGCCGCAGGGGTAATCACTGGGACGACGAACCTGGACATTTCTTCCGTGGTTGCCCAGATGGATGCGGAAATGGCCACGATGGGAATTGGAGAATTATTGCTCCTTGCCCTTGAGTCCCTGCTAGCCAGTTTCTGTATGAGGGCAATCTCCATTGTGATTACGGTGGTTCTCTATGGAAGAATGATTGAGATATACCTGTATGTTTCGGTTGCACCGATACCATTTGCAACATTCTCAAATAAGGAGTGGTCGCAGACTGGCATGAATTATTTCAGAGGACTGTGGGCATTGGCGTTCCAGGCATTCCTGATGATGGTGTGTGTCGGGATCTATGCGGTGCTGGTATCGGCAATGACGGTATCTTCAAATGTCCATATGGCGCTGTTTGAAATTCTGGCGTATACAGTCCTTTTATGCTATGCGCTGATGAGGACGGCCAACCTGAGCCGTTCGATTTTTAACGCTCACTGATGGGGAAAACGAAAGGAAGGAGAGGGCAGGCAGCGGCAATCCCCGGCCGGAACTGGCTGCGTTGCCTTAAAAAGTAAATGGCGTATGTAAACGTCCCAATGGACCTTGCCAAAGTGAAAAACAAAGTAGCCTTTAACCTTACCATGCGGCAGATTGTCTGCATTGGGGCGGGCGCGGCGGTGGGGCTTCCGTTTTATTTTCTGACCAGGAACATCATCGGCACCGGGAACGCTGCGACCGGTATGGTTATCCTGATGGTGCCGGAGTTCCTTTTTGCTATGTATGAAAAAGACGGCCTGCATTTTGAACAGATCCTGATGAATATCATCAAGGTACGGTTCCTGCGCCCGGCAGTACGGCGGTATGAAGCGGTGAGCTTTTATTCTGCGGAAACGGTACGGGCGGATACGAAAAAGAAGAAGACAGGCAGAAAAAAGGAAGGGGGAAACAGCCGTGCGAAGAAGCCAAAACGACAGGGGTGACTATCAGAGGCTGCATTTTGACCGGGAAAATTCCGGGGATGAAGAGATAATGTATGGCGGAACCCCATATGACGATAGTTTTGGAGATTATGGGGAAGAAGAGGAGCTAAATGCTGGCGCTGGAGAATCATTTGACAGTGGCTTGTCCGGCCGTGTTTATGCTGGTTCTTGTACTGACCCAGGCAGACCCTTTTACGGGAATGAATACCAGGACGATTATGACGAACCTGATGGAGATGAAGAAACCAGTTGCAGAAGAAGCGTTGCTTTTGCCCCGGATGGTTATCCGGCTGGACAGGAGGATTACATCCCTGCCCAGGTATCCGGCCAGAGAAAGGGAAGAAAACCAGGGTGGCAGGAGCGCCGGGCCTGGAAAAAAGCAGAGAAACGTGCACTGAAACGGAGAAAGCGGAAAGAAAAGGAGCTTGCCAGGGCGGCAAAGAAAGCAGCGGAAGAAGCGGCACGGCAGGAAAAATATGACCGGAAGGCCGCAAAAAAGCAGGCGAAAATCGACCGGAAAGAAGCCAAACGTCAGGGAAAGATTGACCGGAGGGAAGCAAAGCGCCAGCGGAAACTGGAGCGGAAGTATGCGCGGCATCCGGAACGGGTACAGCATCCGGAGCAGTCTCAGAATCGCCCTGAGGCAGTGACTGCCGGAAGAAAAGGCGGCAAAAGCCAAAAGCATTCGACAAAGACAGCTGCGGTGGGCAGGATTTCCGGGAAACGCCGGCAGAGCAAAAGGTCAGAAGCGAAAGAGCGGGAGAAACGGACATCCGTGCAGGAGACGATCCGCTATAAGGAAATGAGCCGGGACGGCATCTGCCGGGTGCAGGACAAGGTTTATTCCAAAACGATTCAGTTTTTTGATATCAACTACCGCCTTGTGCAGAATGAAGAGAAAGACGCAATCTTTGAGAACTGGTGTGATTTCCTCAATTATTTTGACAGCACAGTCTCCGTGCAGCTTTCCTTTATCAACCACAGGAGCAGCATGGAGGAGTATGAGGATTTTATCCGGATCACGCCGAAAGACGATGATTTCAATGAGGAACGGATGGAGTTTGCGCGGATGCTCAAAAGGCAGCTGTCAAAAGGGAACAACGGGCTTGTAAAAAAGAAATATATTACGTTTGCTGTGGAAGCAGAGAATATCACTGCTGCCAGGCCGAAGCTTGGCCGGATTGAGGCAGATATCCTGAACAACTTTAAGACGCTTGGGGTCTCCACTTTTCCACTGGATGGGACGGAGCGGCTTAAAATCCTGTATGAAACTTTTAACCCGGAAAGCACCGTCCCATTCCGCTTCCATTTTGACGACCTGATGGTCAGCGGGCTTAGCACAAAAGACTATGTGGCACCGACAAGCTTCGTGTTTAAAAACGGGAAAGATTTTATGATGGGTGACACTTATGCGGCGGTTTCTTACCTGCAAATCCAGACTCCGGAGCTTTCGGATGAAATGCTCGCGAAGTTCCTGGATATTGATACGGACCTGGTTGTGAACATCCATATCGAGCCGGTGGAGCAGATGAAGGCGATCAAGCTGGTAAAAAGCAAGCAGACGGACGTCAACCGGATGAAGATTGATGAGCAGAAAAAGGCAGTCCGTTCCGGATATGATATGGACATAATTCCGTCCGACCTGAATACGTACGGCGGGGACATCAAACAGCTGCTGAATGCCCTGGTTTCGCGGAATGAGAGGATGTTCCTGGTGACGGTGGTTTTCCTGAATACAGGGAAGGACAGGCAGAGCCTGGAGAATTCTATCCGCCAGGCAACCGGTATTGCAGTGAAAAATAACTGCCCATTCCGGCGGCTGGATTACCTGCAGGAGGAAGGGCTGATGAGCAGCCTGCCGCTTGGGATGAACCACATCCCGATCAAGCGCGGCCTGACGACGACATCGACTGCCGTCTTTATTCCGTTTACTACGCAGGAGCTGTTCATGGGCGGGGATTCGCTTTACTACGGCCTGAATGCCCTGTCAAACAACATGATTATGGTAGACCGCAAACAGCTGAAGAACCCGAACGGCCTTTTCCTTGGAACACCCGGCGGCGGAAAATCCTTCATGGCGAAGCAGGAAGTCACGAATGTTTACCTGGTCACGGATGATGACATCAGGATAAATGACCCGGAAGGGGAGTATTCCCCTCTGGTAAATGCGCTTGGCGGGCAGGTGGTCTACCTCTCCCCGACAAGCAGGGACTATATCAACCCACTGGACATCAACATGGACTACTCGGACGAGGATAATCCGCTCGGCGTGAAGTCGGATTTTATTCTTTCCTTCTTTGAACTGATTATGGGTGGGCGGAACAACCTTACACCGGAGGAGAGGACAATGGTTGACCGTTGCATCCCGATGATCTACCGGGATTATTTTAATGATCCCCAGCCGGAGAATATGCCGATTCTTGGTGATCTGTATGAATGCCTTATGCAGCAGGAAGGTGAAGCGGCACAGCGGCTCGCGACCGCATTGGAACTTTATGTAAATGGCTCCCTGAATGTTTTCAACCACCGTACAAATGTAGAACTGAACAATCGTGTGGTTTGCTTTGACATTAAAGATCTTGGCAAACAGCTGAAAAAGCTGGGAATGCTCGTAGTGCACGATCAGGTGTGGAACCGGGTGACTGTCAATCGTTCCGAGCATCGGTATACCAGGTACTATATTGATGAATTCCATTTGCTTTTAAAAGAAGAACAGACCGCCGCTTTCTGCGCGGAAATCTGGAAGCGGTTCCGCAAATGGTCCGGTATCCCGACGGGCATCACGCAGAATATCAAGGACCTGTTCGCAAACGATGAGAT
This sequence comes from Clostridiales bacterium, assembly GCA_020860365.1. Taxonomy (GTDB): domain Bacteria; phylum Bacillota; class Clostridia; order Lachnospirales; family Lachnospiraceae; genus Choladousia. The sequence goes on from JAJBUL010000077.1 coordinate 4,376, forward strand.
TGAGAATATCCTCGACAACAGTGACTTTATTGTAATGCTGAACCAGGCCTCCGGCGACCGTCAGATACTGGCAAAACAGCTGAATATCAGCCGGAGCCAGCTTGAGTACATCACGAACAGTAACGCCGGCGAGGGACTCCTGTTTTATGGGAACACAATTATCCCATTCCGCAACCGCTGGGATTCTTCTTCAAAGCTGTTTTCACTGATGTCTACGAAACCGGAGGATGTGGCGAAACGGCAGGAACAGGAAGCGAGGGAAGCAGCGATGGAAGCTAAAGAAAAGGCGAAAAAATAGTGAAGTGCCGCTGCATGGTAATAACCATGTAACGGCGCTTTTGCATACATCAGAACGACAGGAGATGGAAAGTTGGAAAAGCAAAAAGAAACAGATTGGGAAAAACTTGTGGACACCGACCGAAAACTGCACAGTGACCGCAAACTTCTTGATGCCCCTGTTGAAGAGAAAGAAGAAGCTGAGCAGGGAAGTGAAAGGGGACGGCGTAAAGTTTACCGCTGGAAAGAACCACGCGCGCCGGATGGGAAGACGGCTGCAGGCAACCGGAGACTGAACGAGTCGGAAGCGGATGGGAAAAGCGAAAGGCTTAGGAAAGAGGATGTGAAATTTCCGGAGGATTCCGGGCAGTCTGCTGACGGGGAAAACAGGCTGACGACTCCTTCACGGCGACAGTCAGCGCAGGTTCGTGTGCATGACACGAATCAGAACGAGAAGAAGTTTCACGTACTTGCTTCAGATACCTCGAAGAGGGATGGAAGATCAACGGTAACGCCTGAGAGGAGGTCTGGATGGGCAGAAGAACCTGCAGAGATCATTGCCCCAGAGGAGACTTTTTCTGAGAAATCGCAAAGGAAAAAAACTGTCACTCCGACAATCAGCGCAGGTTCGCTCGGATAGCGTAAACTTTAATGAGAAACAGCCTCGTGTAGTTGATTCGGACGCAGTGAAAGATGTCGGAAGATCAACGATATCCCCTGCAAGGGTATCCCGGCGGGTAGAAGAACCTACAGAGAGGACTGACTCAGAGGAGACTTTTCGTGAGAAACCGCAAAGAGAAAAGAAACTGTCACGACGTCGGGCTATGGAAATCCGCGCCAGGAATGCTTCTGTGGGAAGTATTGGGTCAGCGAATGAAAGGGAGCTTAACGGTGATCTGATAGAGCGTAAGGCGGGAAGGGCAGGCAGTTCCCTGCATCTTTCAGGTAGGACTGACACTCCTGTTCTGAGCTTAGAACCTGATGAATTTTCCGAAAATAGAACGAATGTTACGGAGAAACTGTCTGACCAATCCATAGCAGAGGGAAGGCTTTCGCGCCGACAGACAGCACAAATCCAGCGTCCTAAGACTCGTAGGCGTTTGCAGCAAAGCGGGTTTAAGGATACAGGACAGAATCCAAATCCAGATAAACGGAAAAAAAGACGTCTCCGCGCTGACATTGAGCAGGCATACGTAGAAAATGTTGCGGTTACGGACGCAGATGAGAGGGAGCGGCTGGATGAAAATATCCCGGTAAAGGGTGAAAATGGGGAATATAGCCGCCTGATACAGCGCCCGGCAGGAAGGATGGATGCCAGGGAAGAACCTGAATCGGAAGCGGGAAAGAAGCGCCGAAGGAACATTCGTAGCTCCATGTTGGATAAGCCGTCATTGGAAGAGTCAGGGCTTGGGCGGACATCTGCAGAATCAGAAACCGGATGGCTACAGGCAGGGACAGAAGTTCGGTGGAGTCTAACAGAATCAGATGTGGAAGACGAAGAGATTCTCCCGGAACATCCGCAGCGTCGCCTTCGTGAAACTTCACTCCGCAACGAAAGTATGGATATCTCTGAAAGCAGAGTGAAAGGACAGGATACAGCAGATTCAGGGAAACGGAAAAATCAGAACCGTTTGCGGCATGAACCGGAACCTGAACAGGGCTTGCTTGATGAGGCGAATGCTTTCGAAAACACAGAAAGTGGGGAAATCTCCCATAGACCGGGCAGACGGAAGACTGGACCGAAGGCTCTTTCGGCATCGGAAGCTTCCGCATTTGAAACAGAGGAGATACAGGATTCCCATGAGGGTGGGGACGAGGGTATCTCCATGACGGGTCAGATATCCGAGGACAGTTCCAGAAGTAAAAAAGCCTATCGGAGACTGTATTATGAATCCGAAACGTCAGAAGCACGTCAGATAAATGGGCAGAATGGCTCCGGAAGGGCAACTGCTGGAAAGAAACAGAAAAAGCAGGGCCTGCGGTTTGATGATGAAGCATCCGGCATGGTAATCGGCGCCGGGATGCGGCCGGTCAAACGCGCTGCTGCGGTAGCTGCCGGGGCAGCATCCGCAGCGGTACATGGCAAAATCGCGGGAGCAGAGGATGACAGCCTCTCGGTAGAAGCAGCCCACCAGACGGAGGAAGCGGTAGAGGGAATGCTGCATCTGGTGAGCCGCCGGAACAGACAAAAGGGAGCTGGTAAATCCCGTACCCGACGTGGAAGAGCATCTGGGAAGCACATCAACCGTTCAGCTGAAAACAACATGGACGAGTCCCCATCCGGGCCTTTGCATTTCTCTGACGGGGAAGCGGGAACAGGGACGGCCGGGACTTCCCACAGGAAAAAAGAAGCGGAGGTGGAAAAGAAACGTCAGATATTGAAATTCTGGCAGAAGAAGAGGTATAAACGGGCGTATGCCGCCGCTGCCATGGAGAAAAAGCAGGAAAATCAGCTGATACAGACGACGCAGATGGTGATTGTGAAAGCCAGGAAGGCAGTAAAAGAGGCCATCGTAAAGAGAAGCGTTTTTTTTGTCGGTTGGCGGGGTATTTCTTGTCATGTTTATCATGATTGCGGTGTCGCTTTCCAGCTGCACGGCGCTTTTGGAGGGAGGAAATAATACTTTCGTTTCTACAACCTATCCGAGCGATGATGCCGATATTTACGCGGTTGAGAATGCCTATGCCGCTATGGAGGCCGCGCTGCAGGAGCAGATCAACAGCATGGAATCGCGCAACTCCGGTTATGATGAATACAATTACCAGATCGACGAGATTACCCATAACCCGTACCATCTGATTTCTTATTTCACTGCGAAATACGGGCAGTTTACCTATGAGCAGGTAGCAGATGAGCTGGAAGCAATTTTCCAGGCACAGTACGGTATTTCCATGGTGAGCAGTACGGAAACGGTCACAGAGACCAAAACAGTATCCGTGGGTGAATCCCTTGGACAGGTGGTGACAAGCGGGTATTGCAGCTGTTCCATCTGCTGTGGCCAATGGGCGGGAAGCCCAACATCGAGTGGTGTATATCCGACCGCAAACCATACAATAGCTGTTGATGCATCAAACCCGATTGTTCCGGTTGGGACGAAAATCGTGATGAATGGCGTAGAGTATACGGTGGAGGACACTGGGAACCTGAGTGCTTACGGCGTAGATTTCGATGTCTACTATGACAGCCATTCGGAAGCACTTGCCCATGGGCATCAGACGTGGGAAGCCTACCTTGCGGACGATAATGGAAGCCAGACAGTCGAGGTCACCACAACAGAGACGGTCAGCCAGATGTATGTTACGGTCACGGGGACAAGCCTGGACGCGGTGCTTCGGAGCCTGATGGATTCCGATGAGGAAGTACGGTATGACCTGTACAATTACACCTATGGCAACAGAAGCTATCTGTTTGATGTGGACTCCCTTCCGCTGGCGGACGGGAGCAGTTATTCTGCGTCTTCGGAAGCGTTGTCGGATGAGAAATTTGCAAAAATGTACGCGGAGGCAATCAAATATCTGGGTGTGCCTTATGTATGGGGCGGATATTCCCCGTCCGGATTTGATTGTTCCGGTTTTGTTTCCTACGTCATTAACAATTGTGGGAACGGATGGAATTACGGACGTCTGACGGCAGAGGGGCTTCGGCCAATCTGCACTTATGTATCACCATCAGAGGCCCAGCCCGGAGACCTGATCTTTTTCCAGGGGACTTACAACACGTCCGGGGCAAGCCATGTCGGGATATATATTGGCGATGGTAAAATGATACATTGCGGATCACCTGTGCAAATCAGTAATATAAATACAGAATACTATACTTTGCATTTTTTCTCTTTTGGGAGACTGCCATGACAAGGCTTGTAGAATAATGATATAGTTGTACAATTTTGTTTGATAATATTGCTTACAAATGACAGCAGGATGAATTTCGCAGAATGGGGAGTTTTATTACGGATAAGGATGCAGAAACCGGAAAGGCGGACGCATCCTTTTTATTTGGAATTGATTATCATCGAATTGAAACGGAAAGGAGTAACTATCTATGAGCAAAAAACTTTCCCGTTATATCAATGAAATTGAGAAAACGGAGAAAAAAATCGAAGAACTGAAAGAGCATCTTACCAACCTGCGCAGGAAACAGAAACTGGATGAGGACCTGGAGATTGTCAAGAGCATCCGTGATATTAAGATGAGCAGCCGGGAACTGGCTGAAATACTGGATGGTATCCAGAACGGCTCGATTTCGTTTCAGAATGTATCACCGCCGGAAAAGCTGGATGGTACAGAGCCGGGTGGAGAAGATGATGAACCTGCGGAAGACACGGGAGGGACAGACTGTGAGCAGCCCGAAGATTCTGACCTGGAAGCAGAAAGCAAAGAGCTTTCCGGGTTCCTGCAGGGGTCCGATGAGGAATTGTCCGAAGAGCCTGTGGCGGGGACGGAAGAGGATCTCCGTATGGAATTCCGGAGATAAAAGATTGCAGGTTAATGCAGAAGAGGTGTACAGGCACCGGAAAGGAATGTTTTATGAGTGAGAATAGAACTTATGGCAACAAACGGATGGCAGCAGTGGCTATGATTTTATTGCTTTTGTTGCTTTGGATGGCTCCGCTTACCGCGTACGCATTTGTCGAGGAGGATGCTAATTCGGAGACGGTGATCGTCGAAGAAAATATTGTAGAGGAGACAGAGGCTACGCCGTTCTCTATTTCCGGAAACGGGGAAGTGCTGGATGACATTACAGATGAGGGCAGTAAAGAATTTTTTACGATCACGACAAAAAGCGGCAGCACCTATTTCCTTGTGATTGACCGCGCAAGCACGACGGAAAATGTCTATCTGCTGTCCCTGATCGATGAGTATGACCTGCAGGATTTCCTTGAAGAGCCTGAGGCTGCTGTCCTTCAGACGGAAGAAGTACAGACGGAGACCGAGTCATGGGCGGCTGTCATTATTCCTGAGACTGCTGCGCAGACGGAAGAGCCTGAGACAGAGGGAGTGGTTGAAGCGGAAGAATCTGGCAATACGCTCCTCCTGCTGATGGTTGCGGCTGGCGTCATTATCGCCGGGATTCTGTATTTCTACTTCAGGGTTTACCGCCCAGGTGAGGAAGAGGACAGCGGCGAGAGTGAAAACCTTGAGACGGATACAGAGGATTTCTCTACAGAGAGGGATTCCGAAGACGATGAAGGATAACCAATAAGAGCTGAAAGGGAAAGGAGAGCACAACATGAGTATTTTAGTGATTGCGGAAAAGCCGAGCGTCGCACAGGCGATTGCAAAAAGTACCGCCAGATCGGAGACGCTCTCGTCGGGAAAAGCCGAGCGTCGCACAGGCGATTGCAAAAGTGATCGGGGCGTATAAGCGCCAGGATGGTTATCTGGAGGGGAACGGTTATCTGGTCAGCTGGTGCTTTGAACACTTGGCGGAGTATGTTATGCCGGATTTCTATGACAGCAGATACCAGTACTGGAGGTTCGAGGATCTCCCGATTATCCCGGAAAAGTGGGAACTGTCTGTTGCCAGGGATAAAGAAAAGCAGTTCCGAATCCTTGCGGGGCTGATGAATCCAGAGGAAGCAGGAGAGGGGGAATTTTTGGTTCCTGTAGAGTATGTAGTGAATGCCTGTGATGCAGGGCGTGAGGGCGAACTGATTTTTAAACACGCCTATGACCTGTCCGGCTGTGGCCTTCCGGTAAAACGCCTTTGGATAAATTCCCTTGAGGATAATGCGATTGCGGAAGGATTTGCGAACCTCAGGGATGGAAGTGAGTATAATGGTCTTCTTGCTGCTGCCGTCTGCCGCGCAAAGGCCGACTGGCTTGTCGGTATCAACGCGACACGGGCGTTTACAACACTCTATCATAAAAAGCTGGCGGTCGGGCGTGTCCAGACCCCAACTCTGGCGATGGTAGTGGAACGGCAGAAAAAGATCGACAATTTTCAGAAGGAAACTTATTTCCAGGTAAAGCTTGAGGCAGAAGGTATTTCGGCTATATCCGGAAAAATCATGGGGGAAACGGACTGTGATGCGCTTATAAGTGCCTGCCAGGGAGAAACGATGGAGGTCACGAAAGTAGAACAGGTGACGGAAAAAAGTTCCCCGCCGGCCCTTTATGACCTGACAACCCTGCAGAGGGAAGCGAACCGCTTTTATGGATATACCGCGCAGGAGACGCTTTCCGCCATGCAGGAGCTTTACGAAGAACGGCTGGTGACATATCCGAGGACAGACAGTCAGTATATTACACCGGATATGGAAGACACAGTTCTGGATTTGCTGGATGCGGCTCCTGATGAACTCCTGTTTTTGTCCGGCCCCCTGGTTGGTAAGAATATTTCACGCATCGTAAATGCAGAAAAAGTATCCGACCACCATGCGATTCTGCCTACCAGGGAAGCGCTTGCCCACAGTGGAAGCCTGAGCGGTATGAAAAAGGATATTTTTAACCTGATCGTCCAGCGGCTTGTGCAGGCAGTTTCCAGTGACTGCGTTTTCCGGAAGACGATAGTGAATGTCCGGTGTGCGGGGCATGACTTTACCGCCAAAGGGAAAGAGATCATAGAACCGGGATATACGGCGGTCGAGGAAGCTTTTCTGGCCACGGTGAAAGGAAAAGGTGGTTTGGTTGGCAACGCAGATGCAGGTAATCTTTCTGGCGCAGATGAAAATGAAGAAGATGGGGATGGGGCAGACCGTGCAGATGACGCAGGGAAAGCTCCAGGAGCTGATTTTTTAGGCCTGAAAGAGGGAATGGAAATCAAAAATGCCCTTGCAGTTAAGTGTCGTCGCTATACTTCCCCGCCCCGCCTGTATACCGAAGATACGCTGCTTTCGGCTATGGAGACGGCAGGGAAAAAGGAATTTGACCGGGAAACGGAAAAGAAGGGGCTCGGCACACCGGCGACACGCGCGTCGATGATTGAGAAGCTGGTATCTTCCGGATATGCCGTCCGGAAAGGGAAGCAGATCCTGCCTACGAAAGAAGGAATAGAACTGATTGAAGTGATGCCGGATGGTTTAAAATCGGCCAGCCTGACTGCGAAATGGGAGAACCGGCTCCTGGAGATTGAGCGTGGAAAAGCTGATCCGGAAGAATTCATGCTTGGGATCACCGGATTTCTCTCAAAAATGCTTGCGGACTGCGAAAAGATCACTGAGGATGAACTGCGTCGCTTTGATACGCGGGAGGTAATAGGCAGATGTCCACTCTGTGGCCGTCCTGTCTATGAGGGCAACCGGAACTTCCATTGTGCGGACCAGTCATGTAAGTTTGCAATCTGGAAAGAAAGTAATTATCTCTCGAATATGAAGAAGGCCATCACAAAAAGCATGGCGCAGGACTTTTTGAGCAAAGGCAGAACCTATGCGGAAGATTTTTACTCTGCAAAGTCTGGGAAGAATTTTGCTGCAGACCTTGTGATGCGGGTTGAGGACGGACGCGTCCGCTACAGCATGGAGTTTCCACCGAGAAAACCATCCAGGGTTTCTGTCGGAAAAAAACATGGAACGAAAACTGGTGATGAGAAGCGTGGCGGGTCAAACCGCAGCAGACCTATTACTCAAAAATGAGTATTAGCATTACCATTGACGAGTCCTAGTATTTGTTGCCAGGCCACGCCAGAACAAATATGTGATATGTAATGCATGAGTGGAAGATAGCATTTGCGGGGGATATCGGTGATGCCGCTTCCCGCATAATGTATGGCAGAATGGAGGATTTATATGGCAATGAATTTTGATGAGTTTAAGGAAAACGTGAAAGAAAGCATCCGTGATGCGTTGCCTGAAAAATATCAGGATGCGGCTGTGGATATTGGGACAGTGGAAAAAATTAACGCTACTTATACTGCCCTGTATGTAAAACCAGAAGGTGAAAACTATGCTTTTTCATTAAATATGGATGCGTATTACGAGGATTTTGCAGCTGGGAAGAAGAGCTTAAAAGAAACCATACGGGATATGTCTGGAAAAATCCAGAGCAATGAGCTGCCATCCGTGGACATGTCGCTCTTCAGGGATTATGAGGCGGCGAAAGAGAAGCTTTATATCCGTGTATGCGGTGCAGAACAGAACCAGGATTTACTGGAGAGAGTTCCACACCAGAAAGTGGAGGATATGGCGATCACTTACCATCTCCTGATTTTTGAAAATGAAAATGGAACCAGTTCCGCAATGGTCACGAATAACCTGATGCAGGCCTATGGTATTTCGCGGGAACAGCTCCATCAGGACGCCATGGAAAACAGCCAGAAACTTTTCCAGCCACATGTATTTTCGGTCTTTGATGTGATAGCGGATCATTTCCGGGAATTAATGGTCGAAGCCGGAGTCCCAGAAAATATGGCGGATAAGATGATTGAAAGTTATCGGGAGACGGAACATATACCGCTGCTTGGCCTGACAAATGAGAGGGGAATAAATGGGGCAGGCGTAATGTTTTACCCGGATATGATGGATAAGATTGGACGGGAACTTGGCAGCGATTTTATTGTGCTTCCCTCTTCGACCCACGAGATGCTTTTTATGGCAGATGATGGCCTTGCATCAGCAGACGAATTGAAAGATATCGTAAGCGAAATAAACAGAAAAATTGTCGGGCAGGCAGAGAGCCTGACGAATGAATCTTACCATTATGACAGGAAAAACCAGATATTTGAAAAGTTTTCTTCTTATGAAGCGCGGATGGTGGCGATGGAAAAGGCAGAAAACATGGGGCTGGAGTCCCAGAAGCTGGATATGGCTAAAGCCGTCCAGCCCAAAACAGAAGCCAGAAATGAGCGTACAAGCGCCAGGGAGCAACATGTGAAAAATGAGCGGAAATCGGTTTTAAAAAGGCTGGAACAGAAGAAAGTTGAGATCAAAGCCCGTGAAGCGGGTAAGGAAAAGGTACAGGGGAAGCGGAGAAATGACGCCATTGAGTAAGGAGGGAATTGCTATGATGAAGGTTGGTACTGCAATGAAAGATGCCGGGAAGAAGGAGATGGAAGAATGGAAAAAACAGCAAGGGAGAATGAAAGCGAACACGAAACCCTTCCGAAATATTTTGTAAAAGA
>JAJBUL010000059.1 GCA_020860365.1 Clostridiales bacterium
CCACTCATCTTTTCATACACAGGCCAGGATACCTTTATCTCACTTTGTTTTATTTTATATAGACGGGCTATCTCGTTTTCTTTCTTTTTCTAGGCTGCGGCAGCGTCCTTTGCGGAAATACGTTCCACCGTCATGGATACCGATTCTATGGAATATCCGTCTTCATCGAAAAAGAGCTCCGTCGAAGCTACCGTCAGACCATATGCCGCAGCAATTTCGCTCACCTGCCTTTTCAGTTCCTCCTGATATACCGTCAGAATCTGCTCGTTTTTCAGATCAGAAAGTCCCTCCGCCGCCGTTTCCAGGTCATAATATTCTTCCTTTAGAAATTCCAGCTCCAGCAGCTGTTCCAGCTGATCTCCGTCTCCCAGGAATTCCAGAATCGGGTTCACAGCCAGCAGAAAAAACACCAGCCCTGCATAAAAACGGACATATTTCGCAAAACGCCCATCCGGAACCAGATGCATAAAAATCGTCAGAATACACATACTTCCCACAAGTGTCTTCATCCATTGCGTCAACCTCTTCTCCTCTCTTCCGCCTGCCCCTACGCGCCCCTGACCGAGGCAGTAATCATGGCCAGAAGAATCGCGAACATGGCAAGCACCGACAGCAGTACACGCAGCAGAAGCACCGTCCCCTCTGAAATACTCTCAATTCCATCCACCATCCGTTTTTCACAAACCGGCTGAATCGCCGCACAGACCAGGCGAAACAGCAGAACACAGGCCGTAAGCTTTACGAGTGGCGCCAGGCAGATCATCAAAAGGGTAAGCATTCCGGCCACTCCGACCGCATTTTTTATCACAACTGCGGAGCCTGCCACCGTTTCTGCCGCCGCGCTCAACACCGAACCGACGCCTGGAATCACGGATACGATCCGGCTGAGTGCGGAATTTTTCAGTGAGTCCACCGCTGGCGTAACCAGACACTGCACCGTCTGCAGTCCTGCCACCACCCCGAGCAGAGATTTGGTTCCCCAGGAAATTACGGTCTCCAGAAGACGGGCCAGCCTGGAAAATATTTCTTCCGATGAAAGCTGATTCAGAAGCAGGACGACCATATAAAAACGAATGGCCGGGAGTACCAGGCGGATTACAGCCACCTGGATCAACCCGACCGCCAGTACTGCGACCTCATAAAACCCAAATGCTGTGACAGAGCCCGCACTTAGAATAATTGTGATCACGTAAGACGGTAACAGGATTTCTATAAATGTATTCAGTGCAGCGCATGTGTCTGCTGCCAGCTCCGCCAGCTCAGAGAATGCGTCCAGCAGCAGCGCAGAAATTACCAGATACGTCAGATAAAAGCTGATATCCGAAATCTGGCGGCTGTCAAACACCCGCACAAAGTTCGAAAAAATCGCTGAAACGAGTGCCGCGAGCAAAATCTGTATGGCTAGCTGCCTCTGCTGTCTCCATTCGCCAAGCAGCAGTCCGGAAAGGATTTCTGACAGCCTGCCCCAATGAAACGGCACATTCCCGGAAAGAAGCTCTTTTACCGTCTCCCAGAATGAAAAATCCTCTGTATCCAGCAGTTCCGAAAGTGTCTCTTCTATTTCATCCAGAGCAAGATATTCCTCCGCTGCTTCCAGAAGGGCGGAGTCATCCGGTTCCTGCTCTTCTTCTGACTCCGAAATATTGTCATACAGCGCGGCACAGGCATGAGCTGGCACGATGGAGAGGAACAGAAAAAACAGTAAAAACGACAATGTCTTAGATTTTTCAAACATCCAATCCCTCCCACCTGGCTTCCCTCCCGTGCAATCCGCCGCTCCATTTCACCCCCCGCCTCTGCGAACTCCGCCGCTCACTTTCCTAACCGGCCTATGCTAAATCCGCTGCTACTTTCCGCAGCCGGTGTCCGCCTTTGCACTCCCGCTGTTTGCTCAGAGTCTTCGCCGCAGGTGCGAAAACCTGCTCTGCATGATTACCCGCTCACAGAAACGAATATACAGTCTCCATCAATGCCAGGATAATCGGAGAACTGATCGCCAGAATCGAGATTTTCCCAAATATTTCAATCTGTCCGGCAATCGCGCTGTACCCTGCGTCGCGGCAAAGACTGGAGGAAAAATCAGCGATGTACGTAATCCCTATGATTTTCAGAAGAATTTTAAAATAACTTTTCTGCGGGGAGATATAGCTGCCGATGGTCTCCATCAATTCAAAAAGGGAAGACAGCCTGGCCACTGAGTAGAAAAGAATCAGCAGACACGCAGAGAGGCTGATCAGTTCCGAAAATGTGGAACGCACTTCCTTCATAAAAAGCCCCAGCAAAGCCGCGGAAATCCCCAGACAGGCAATTTTGATCATATCCATGGCAGATTTCCTCCTTTTTCGTGCCTGAGGACTGTTCCCATCTCCTCCTGCTTTACTCGTTCTCCTGGCACACTGCAGCGAGATGCACAGCGCTGATGCGCCCTGTACTCCCTGTACTCCCACATCCCTCCAGCGACTGAGAAATCCCCGCCTCCGGTTCCCTGTTGATCAGAGAGAAAACAGAGTTTTTACCGTTTCAAAGAGCTGACTGATATAAGGCACCAGCCAGAACAGCACCAGAAGCAATCCCGCCAGGCTGGTCAGAAACGCGTGCTCCTCCCGGCCGCTCTGTTTGAGTACCTGGCTAAGGACAGAAACCAGAATTCCTACCGCCGCAATTTTAAATATCAGGTTTATACTCATTTTTCACCATTTCCTGTCCCGGAACTGTTCTCCTTACCTTTCTTCCCTCTTGCCCAGGCAGCTGCGGCAGGTTCTTTCTCGGGAAGCTTCAAAAGCATCACACCAGCAAAATCACTGCGGCCACTCCGGCAGCAGCCGAAAGCCGCCGGTAAAGCGCCCCTTTTTCCTTCCACTCCACATGCGCACTTTCACAAAAGCCCAGAAATCGCTGTTCAAACTTTTGTAGCTGTGTCTTCTGCGATACGGTATCCGCGCCGCAAAGTGCCATTTCCAGCTCCAGAAAGCACTGGTACTCTGTGTCACTCAGAAAACCCGGTGAAAGATCTCTCGAAACGTTCGTCCGCCAGATTTCCTGAAACGACAAACCACATCGGCTCTCAACCTGTTCCGCGCAGTCCAGAAGAATTGCCCCCAGGGAGGTTTTACATCCCACAGCCGCGCACCGCAAAGCATCATCTAGCGAAGTACGGTGCCAGGTCATCTCTTTTTCCAGGAACTGCAGCATCTCCCTCACCTCCCGCAGAAACAGCCAGCGCTGTTTCAGGCGACGTTCCTGTTCAAGACCTGTCAGACAGCAAGCGCCAAAAATGCAAAGCAGTCCGCACATTTTCATCGCTACACGCATTCGATTCTCCCCCATCGGTCAATTCATTACGGATCACACCCCAGTATTGATTCACTTATGACTCTGGCTGCCGGCCTGTTGTTTTACGGGAATAAAATTTTCCCCTCTCCGTCGCAGATTTCCCGTACCTCGCCTGGCCTTCCTCTGCCTGCGAGCACTACATAACGTTCGAACGCCCGCTCCCGCAGCAGCTTTTCCAGAAGCGGCTTGCGTTTCATTTCTTCCATCGATGCCCCGTGTACCGTTGCAAGCAGGCGGCAGCCGCACGTAAATACACGTCCAATCGCTTTCCCGTCCTTCTCACTTCCGAGTTCATCCACCGCGATGACCTCCGGCGCCATCGAGCGCAAAAGCATCAGCATCCCTTCAGCCTTGCGGCAGCCATCCAGGATATCCGTGCGCATTCCCAGATCGTTTTGCGGCACTCCCAGATACGAACCAGCCAGCTCTGAGCGCTCATCCACGACCCCTACCGCCCTCCCGGCTCCGTACGCACCGCCATTCGAAATCTGACGGATCAGATCCCGCAACAGCGTCGTCTTTCCTCCTCCCGGCGGAGAAAGAATCAGGGTACTGCACACCTCGCCCTCCTCATACAGCCAGGGCATCAGCGGATCCGCGCAGCCCCGGATCTGATGGGAGAGGCGAATATTCAGACTGGAAATCGAACGAAGCGAACGAATCCGGTCTTCTTTCATCACCGTATGCCCCGCCAGACCAATCCGATGCCCGCCCGGTACCGTAAGGAAGCCCTGCCGCACCTCCTCATCAAACGCATACAGGGAATAGCCGGAGACATATTCCAGTGTTTCCTTCAGATCCTCCTCTGTAGCCCAATATCCGTCCGTAGCCTCCGGCGATAGCTTACCTGGCGGACAAAGCGCAAATTCCCTTCCCTGATACCGCGCCAATACCGGTCTGCTCACCCGCAGGCGAATTTCCTGAAGCTTCTCCATGTCCAACGCGCAGTTCGAAAGCATACGCGCGATCGGCGCAGCCAGAAGACAGCAGACCGACTCCTTTTGCAGACAAATCCCTCCCCAGATTGTTTTCTCCTTTCATATATATGGGACAGCCTCCCGGAATATTCCTTGAAGCTGCATTCAAATGCCAGCCTTAATTTTACTTGATAATTTTAAATGATATATATTGACATATTTTGTTTTTTATATATAATAAAAGTCAAATTTTAAGACTTGCAAGTCGATTCAATGCCTTGTATAATATAGGATAAAGGAGCATAATTATATGGAATTAGCTATAACCAAACTACGTGAAATGGCTCTTGTCTGTTTCTGATTACTGTATATCATCCAGATCTTTTAAAATGGGAAAATGATTATAAAACAAGAAAGGAACAATCGGCATTCGGCTGAAGCTGATGCCTGATTATGAATCAAAAAGAAAGGCAGGCAGAATATGAAAAAAAGAGTTGTCGTAGCACTCGGCCACAAGGCGCTGGGTACTACTTTTCCGGAGCAGCGCGTCGCTGTACTCCACACGGCGAAAATCCTCGCTGACCTTATAGAAGAAGGAGCGCAGCTGATCATCACACACAGCAACGCACCGCAGCTGGGCATGATCCACACCGCGATCAATGAATACGCGAAAACCCATGAGACCTACAGTGCGCCAGTCGCGCTGTGTTCCGCGATGAGCCAGGGCTACATCGGCTACGATATTCAGAACACTCTGCGCTCTGAGCTGCTCTCGCGCGGCATTTACCGGACCGTGGCTACTGTTCTTACACAGGTGACTGTGGATCCGTATGATGAGGCTTTTTATCATCCGGTCAAGGTGATCGGTCGCTACCTGAGCGCAGAAGAAGCCGCGGAGGAAGAAAAGAAGGGCAATTATGTCATTGAAGAGCCAGGGAAAGGGTTCCGCCGTATCGTAGCTGCGCCAAAGCCTCTCGACATTGTAGAGATCGACGCGATCAACACACTGGTCAACGCGGGACACATCGTCATCGCAGGCGGCGGCGGTGGTATTCCGGTACTGAAACAGCGAAATAACCTGAAGGGCGCAAGTGCTGTCATAGAAAAAGACGCTGTCAGTGGGCGCCTTGCGGATCTGGTCGACGCAGATCTGCTGCTGATCCTGACCAATGAAGAGTATGTATATCTGAGATATGGTTCTGAAAACCCACAGGCGATTCACGAGATGAATGTTTCAGAGGCACTGGGGCACATCCACAATAAAGAATTTGGCAAGGACCAGATGCTTCCGAAGGTCGAAGCTTCCGTTCACTTCGTCTCTCAGAAAGCCGGGCGCAGCGCGATTATCACCTCACTCGACAAAGCGAAAGATGCATATCTTGGCAGGACGGGAACCGTCATTGCATAAAAACATCCGGATAGGGGTATTTACGACCTCTATCCGTTCTTACATTTTATAGTAAACGACGTAAGTCGTTTTACTTTTTCTGTAATTTTGGGGGAAATTCATGACAGCATCTGCTAATTTTTTCCCGTGCTCCCAATCCCGCCGCGGTCGGGGGCATCCAGCTCCCCGACCGTCTCAAAACAGAGCACCGGCTGGTGCTCCATGATGCGGAACTGACAGATACGGTCATTCCTGTGAATCTGGGTGTCACGCAGCGCGTAGGCCGGCATATACCACCAGTCGTTCGGTCCCGCGTAGGTCTCGTCCACGATGCCCATATGATTGGTCTGAATAATACCAAAATTCTTATATGTCGAGCTGCGCGGGACAATGTGCGCTTCATAGCCCGCCGGCAGCTGCATCGCCACGCCAAGCGGGATCAGGCGAAATTCGCCTTTCTTCATCACGACGTCTTCCGCCGCGCGCAGATCAATCCAGTCCGACTTTCCGTCAATATATTCCAGGCGTTTGATCTGGTCGTTTAGATATTGAATACGAATGGTTTTTTCCATGTTCCATTCTCCTGATTCTGATTCTTTGTAACGGTTCGGTTCCTTCACAGTTCTCTGCCCGACAGGGAGCCTTTTTCCCTGACGGGCAGGTCTGTCCCTGCCCTGCAGACGCACAGGCCTGCCCCTGCGATTCATCCTTTCTCTCCCTCAATACGTCCGTCCCGCAAACACTGCCACAGAGCGCGGATGCATGATAAATTTCCCATCAATCCGGCGCTCTTCGTTCTCCTCATAGCAGTATCTGCCGCATTCATCACCGCTGGTATTCACACTCAGATACCACACGCCCCCGTGTGGTATCTGCGGCAGGCCGATCTCGACCTCTTCCCAGTAGGAATTCACAGCAATGTAGATCATATCATCACGCCCCTTCTGGCGGTCATATCCTGCAAAGCTCACTCCAATCGTTGGCGCGTTTGGCGGCAGATCTGTGATCTCCGGATTAACATCATGAGCGCGGATAGCGGGCATCCCACAAACCGCGTCCGGCAGATGTTTCTGGATCACACGATGGCGGAAACGGTAATGTATCATAAATTTGAAAAACTCATAGATATCCCGGTTTTTCTCCAGGAAGCTCCAGTCCAGCCAGGAAATCTCATTGTCCTGACAGTAGCCGTTGTTGTTGCCGTACTGTGAATTGCCAAACTCATCTCCGGCATAGAACATCGGCGTCCCGCGGCTGCACATCAGTACTGCGCAGGCATTGCGGATCATCTTGCGGCGGAGACGGTTCACATTCGGGTCGTCCGTCTCTCCCTCCGCGCCGCAGTTCCAGCTGCGGTTGTCATTCGTGCCGTCGGTATTGTTCCAGCCGTTGGCCTCATTGTGCTTCTCGTTGTAGGAATAGAGATCATAGAGCGTAAAGCCATCGTGGCAGGTGAGGAAATTGATGCAGGAATTGTAGCCCACATAGTTTCCCTTTCCATCCTCGTACGCGCTGCCGTACAGATCTCCCGAACCCGCCAGGCTCCATGCCGCGGTCCAGGATACCCAGTTATCGCCCTTTAAAAAGGAGCGCATCACATCGCGGTACCGGCCATTCCACTCTGCCCAGCGGCGGCTCGCCGGGAATTTCCCAACCTGGTACATTCCGCCCGCGTCCCAGGCCTCCGCGATCAGCTTGACATTGCTCAGAACCGGGTCATAAGCCAGGGAGCGCAGCAGCGGCGGATTGTTCAGGGGCGTCCCGTCCTCATTCCGACCCAGAATACTCGCCAGATCAAAACGGAACCCATCCACGCGGTAGTTGATTGTCCAGTAGCGCAGGCAGTCCAGGATCATCTGCTGAACAATCGGATGGTTGCAGTTTAAGGTATTGCCGCAACCGCTGAAATTATAATAATTCCCGTCCGGCGTCAGCATATAATAAACACGGTTATCAAAGCCCTTGAAGCTGAACGTCGGACCCAGCTCGTTCCCCTCTGCCGTGTGGTTAAACACCACGTCCAGAATCACTTCGATGTCATTTTTATGCAGCTCGCGGATCAGGTTCTTCAGTTCCCCGCTGACCCGATGCACTGCCGCGGAAGCCGCATAGCTCGAATTTGGTGAGTAGAAACAGACCGGATTGTATCCCCAGTAGTCCAACAGCTGCCTGCCATTCACAACCCTGGCGTCGCGGGTCTCGTCAAACTCAAAAATCGGCATCAGTTCCACCGCGTTGATCCCGAGATCCTTCAGATAAGGAATTTTCGCACGCAGCCCGTCAAAGGTCCCCGGGTGCGAGACTCCAGAGGAAGGGTGCTGCGTAAACCCGCGTACATGCAGCTCGTAAATCACCAGGTCGCTGAGCTCCTTCTTTGACTGCGGCATCGCGCCCCAGTCAAAGGTATCCTTCATCACGCGGGCGCGGTAGCTGTCCAGCTTCTTCACGCCCCAGAGCCGCTGCCCGGCCACATCCTTCGCGTACGGATCCAGCAGCACCGCATTCTTGTCAAAAATCAGCCCTTTTTCCGGGTCATACGGTCCGTCCACCCGGTAGGCGTACTCAAGTTTATCAATGTCCAGCCCGAACACGATCATCGAGTAGACATCCCCGATCTTGTACTCCTCCGGAAACGGCAGCACCGCATACGGCTCCTCCTCCTTCGGGTTATACAGCAGCAGCTCGCAGGATCGGCCCTCCTTCGTGTGAACCGTAAAATTCACGCCGGAATCCAGCGCCATCGCCCCATTCATATCAAAATACCCCGGCCGCACCTGGAAGCCATTGATCTCCCACATCGGGCGGATCGACAGGGGGTAATCATAAGTCATATTCTGTCTGTTCATCGGTTTGTCTCCATAGTTGCTTAACTTTAATCGTTTCAGTTAGATTACCATACGCCTGAAAACGTTTCAAGAAGAAAATCTGAAAAGGACAGAAAAAGCCGGATACCCCGTAGTTGCCCATCGAAGTATCCGGCCTGTCTTATTACTCGAAATTATCCACTTTCGCTATATATTCTCCAGCGGCTCTTATCTCGTGTTTCTGTTCATTCTTCTGTAGAGCGTCCCCGCCAGCAGGATCGACATCGCCAGAAGCATCACAGCTACATAAACCTCAATCGGACTGTCATCACCGGTCGCTACGGTAGAATCTGTTTCGGATTCTGTCGCAGTTGTCTCGGTAGCGGTCGTCTCGGACTCGGCTGCGGTCGTCTCAGACTCCGTTTCCGTCGTCTCGGATTCTGTCTCCGTGCCGCTCCCATCTGTCTCAGAGCCATTCACATCCGTTTCCGTTTCGGTCGGATCCGTCTCAGAGCCGGAAGCATTGGTCTCGGTCTGTGCCTCTGTCTCTGTTTCAGATTCGGTCGCGGCTGTCTCTGACTCTGTTTCAGATTCCGTTGCGATCGTTTCGGTTTCCGTTTCAGATTCGGTTGCCGTGGTTTCTGTTTCCGTCTCAATTTCCGTAGCAGTCGTCTCGGATTCGGTTGCCGTAGTCTCCGATTCCGTCTGATCATCAGAATCGCTTGTCAGTTCCTTTACTGTAAGCAGCGCACTCACGGTTCTGCCGCCCGTATAGGTCAGCGTCACGGTATGTACACCTACGGAAAGACTATCCATGTAATCCTGTGTAAAGGTAAGGATCGTAGAACCCTCTGTCAGTGTATAGTTCGATGCATCTACTATCACACCATCCACTGCTACGCTGATGAATTCGGAAAGTTCACCATTGCACTTAATCACTGCGCTTGTGTCTTTGCCAATCGTGTACTCATCGTCGGTTGCAGCCTCGATGATATAAAGAGTTTCCGTTTCGCTCTCAGTCTCGGCCGCCGTCGTTTCAGACTCTGTCGCGGTCGTCTCAGATTCTGTTTCAGCCTCATTTACAGTCACTGTAATTGTAAAAGTCGCAGCATTGTACAGAACCGTCTCAGAAGTCGATACGGTAATCTCGGCTGTGCCGGTTGAAAGTACCTTTACAAGTCCATCCGAATCTACGGATAACACAGCGGTACCGCTCGTCACCTCGTAGGAGATCGTCCCGTCACCAGTCGCCTCGATGTCCTCCAGGTAGAACTGCGTAGTCGTACCATAGGTAACTGTGTATGAGGCTGTGCCGGTAATGGCTGCTTCTGCCTTGTCCACGTTAATCGTGATATTTACCTTCGCATAGGAGTAGGTATTGGTCTCTTCCACATATACCTTAATAGTAGCCGTGCCGACACCGATGATGGTAATGTTTCCATCCTCATCGATCTCGACTACATCATCGCCCTCAAGGATAGTGTAGTACACATCACTGTCAGAGACGATCTCCATGTCGAGTTCTTCGACAAGATTGAAATCCTCATCTCCGTATTCCTTGTCTACCGTGTACTCTTCCGTGTCGATGGAAGCATCCAGCTTGCCGTTGACAGAGATGCTGATCCACTCGTACCCCGGTTCACCACCCTCCTCATCAACAGTTGAGAAAGAGAAATTCGTCCATCCTTCTTCAAGGCCAGTCACCGTAAACACAAGGGAATTCCCCTCATAGCTATAGGAAACTTCTATCACACTGTCTTCATATTCGTCGTAATATACCAGGCCGTAGATATCCGATTCTTCTCTGTAGGTCTCCCACTCTCCATCTTCATTCTGTTCAGCATATTCATAATACACATTTACCGGGATTTCAATCGTATTATCCCCTTCCGGACGGTTGATCTCAAAATCCTGTCCATTGGGATATTCATAAACAACTCTATCTCCGCCAACCCAGATCGTACCGGCCTCTGCGCTTCCATATTCTTCTTCGTACGGATCGTAATAAGTTACAATTACTTGGACAACTCCGCTATCTCCATCCGTATTCGCGGTGATAACCCAGTTGCCCTCCTCATCCTGCGATACAGTCGCAAGGGTGTATTCTTCTGATGCTTCTTCAGCATCATAATCATCCCAGCTGTCATAGCTTACAACATACACATCTGAGAATGTTAATTCAGTGGAATCATCTCCATATGTACCATACACATATGTGTACTCACCAAAGAGCAGACTCCCATCCTCTACCCAGATATTAATGTAGCTTCCTTCCGATCTCGTGGAAATCCACTCTTCCGCCCAGATAATCTCATTATCGTTATACATTACCTGCAGGCTGACCCGGATGTCCCGCTCATCGGAATAAGTCGAGATCGTGATCGTGCCATCCTCATTCTCTGTCCAGGTTGCCAGCTCCTCATAAACGTCCAGCATATCCTGCTCGTCGTCATCCCAGTACTGCACAGCCCAAATGTACTCTGCATCTTCCGGGAGCGATTCACTGTCCTCCGACAGTTCATAGGACACGGTCATGTCGATTCCCGCATAAATCACCCAGTTCCCGTCAAGGGAATCATTTGTGAGTGAAACATCATAGGTCAGTTCACCAAACACGACTCCGCAGCTGGCAACCTCCTCATATTCGTCAGAATCCTCGTTATACAGCATCACGTGAACATCTGCCCATGTTTCCCATGTGTTTGTTCTGGTCAGCTGCGTACCTTCTTCCTCCACCCGTTCCAGGCAGCCATCATCATAATTTTCAATCTCAATATAGCTGTTTTCATCATTGAGATCAATCGTTTCTGAAGCGTTCTCGCCTTCATCATCTGTATAATAATGGGTCAGAGTATAGGTGACGTACTCGTTTGATTCCAAATTCCCCATATCTACCGTTGCTCCCAGGGGGAGAGTCGCACTTTCGTAAGTTAATACGTAATAATCCTCTGTCACCTCAATCCACAGCCAGGCATCCGCAACTACATCCCCATCCTCATTCGTCACATAGATATAGAGATCAGTGCCTCCCTCTGACAGGCCGGTGACAGCCAGCATACGGTCTGGACCGCCTTCTCCATCATTTGTAATTTCTACACTTATAATGTCCCCGTCATAGTCACTATAATTCAGAGAGAATCCCTCGTCCAGATAGTCTTCGATGGTATAGCTTTCCGCGTCACCATCGTCATTTGTGTATACACACTGAAGAGAGGTGTCAATAGTAATTGTACCGTCAACCTGTACTCTCCCATCTGTTTCTTCCAGATACGCATAATTCAGATAGTAGTACTCACCATCCACATAAATAATAAATTCAAATGTCTGCTCTTCGCCATCCAGATCTGTGTAGGTACCCTGCATAATCGCATAGCCATAGGTATTCGTGCCAATCCCCCATCCGGATTCCGAATCGCCGTCCAGAGATATCACGTCATCGGTAAGCTGCTCTCCATCGTCGGTATACTCATACTGAGATACAGCAGTAAGATCCATCAGCTGCACGGAGGTATTCTCTCCATAGGGATAGTCATAGCTGCGCACATAGCAGTCAATGGAAGCATCATACCAGAGGCCCTCACCAAGTGCCACGGTAGTATCTCCGAATGTATAATACTCCGTATAGGAAATTACAACCTCCATCCAGATATCACTGCCGGCGATCCAGTTGTCTGCGTAATAGATATCTGCATACACACAAACCCACCAGCCGTCGTAGTCCGTGTCATCCGTCAGGAGCGTCACGGTCGCCGAATCACTATCTCCTGAAACAGAAATAATATCCCGATGCTCTTCATAAACACCCCACTCTACCGTATAGCCATCCGGGAGCTCATACTCTCCCGTATAACTCAGCTCCACACCCTGATCGTAGTCGTAGACAATGTAATAACCATATTCATTCAGATTTTCATCCGTCAGGGACAGCTCAATACTGTCGTAGTCCAACCCGTCAAACCAGATCGATGTACCGGCAAGCCATTCACCATCATCCGAACGATAGGCCGCCACATAAGCATACGTTCCATCTGTGTGGATGCGGTTTGCCAGAGTCGTGCCATCCAGAGATTCAAAGCAATAATCCTCCCAGCTATCCACGGAAAGATAATACATGTCTTCATCAACCGCAGACACTTCAGCACCCTCTCCGCTGTCAGACACAAGGTAAAGTGTGAATTCGGATTCTGTCAAATCATAGTTCTCGCCAAGCGGAACTACAATCCCATCCGAATATTCCGCGCTGAGATAATAATAGCCGCTGTCGGAGACATAAAAATACAGGTAATCCTTTGCAATCAAATCTCCGTCCGCATCATAAAACCGGATTACCAGAGTCGCATCTCCTTCTTCCAGACCTTCGGCATTCAGGATTAGCCCATAGCCATCCTCAGTCGTGTCTGTGGATATAGCAAGACTTCCGGTATCATAATTCAGAGTGTAGCTGTATTCGCTGACAGGTACAGTCTCCATTGTCCACCAGCCATCTTCATCTTCTTCATAATAATAGTAATGCTGCAGGTAGACGATCTCAGAAACCGTCTCGCCAACCAGCAGACAATTGGTATTATTCTGCCAGTCGACGTCGATCCACCAGGATTCGGACTCCTCATCTTCTTCGTTACTTTCTTCTTCATCAGACTCTTCTTCGTCGCCGTCCTCGTTAGCAACACTCGTGCCGTCTCCATCCAAACCGGCCAGGGTAATTCCCACATTCAGTTTTTCCTCGGTGTCAGCTTCGGATTCATCCTCTGGCGTATCCTCCTCTGTAGCGGACTCATCCTCCGTCTCGTCACTCTCGGACAAATCTTCTTCCTCGCTCTCTTCGGATGATTCCTCGTCTGCATCCGTATCAGACGAATCTGATGCATCTTCGGTTTCGGAATCTTCGTCGGATTCGTATTCCGATTCTTCTTCGGTTTCTTCCGCCACTACGGACGACACAGGCGCCACCGCAGTCACCTGAGAAACTGCCAGCACCGTTGCCAGCGCAAGCGCCGCAAACCGTTTCTTATTCCTCATAAAATGTCCTCCTTAACTATGCCTGATTCATATTATCGTCAGGAAAACTGCGTTCGCATTGCGGAAAGATGCAAGATTGTTTTTATGCATAAAAAAGCCGCAAGCGTAACACTTACAGCGATTATAACATGCTTCGTTTTTCTTTTGGTGTCCTGGCAGAAGACTTCGTAATCCTGGTAGATATTTAATAATATTA
>JAJBUL010000273.1 GCA_020860365.1 Clostridiales bacterium
GGGAGATAATGTGTAATAGACAATGAATATGGGCAATATGCATAAAAATGATAGCTAAAAATTGGTAAAAACAGAAAAAGTACCTTCAAAACGAATTTTATACTAAATTATGCTTGATTATTTTAATAAATAGTTTATAATGACTTCAATAGAATTATTGCGGAATTGATAGTAAATTCTGTAAAAATGCAGCAGAAACGGAGGATATCATCAATGATTCAGAAGGTTGAGGAGATCAGGGTAA
Organism: Clostridiales bacterium; assembly: GCA_020860365.1. Taxonomy (GTDB): domain Bacteria; phylum Bacillota; class Clostridia; order Lachnospirales; family Lachnospiraceae; genus Choladousia. The sequence continues at coordinate 245 of JAJBUL010000273.1, forward strand.
CGGAGCAGTCCTATCCATTTGCCAGTGCCGAGCGCTATTGCAAGCTTTCCGAGCTGGGTTTTGTGGAGAAGGAATATTATATGGAAGGAACTGCGAATGTCTATCAGACCATGGCGGATGGGACGATCGGCGTGAAGAATGCGGATGCGCCTTATGTGAACCGGTTTATTGTCCGCATGCCGCAGAGTCCGGAAGCGTTCAGCGGGAATGTCACGGTGGAGATCATCAACGCAACGTCTTTTATGGAGATTGACCGGATGTGGATCCTTGGATGGAAGGAATTTGTTCGCAGGGGAGACATTTATGTGGGGATTACCAGCAAACCGAATACGATCGCAAAGATGGTGGAGTTTGATCAGGAACGGTACGGACGGCTTTCATGGCCGAATCCGACGCCGGAGATTCCGTTCTCCTACACAGCGGACGATGTGAGAAAAGCAGGCGGCCTTGTGGATCAGGACATTCAGACGGAACCGGGGCTGTTCTGGGATATGCTGTCGGAGATCGGAGCATTGTTAAAGAGCGACAGTGAGAACAATCCGCTGCGGGATCTGGATGTGCGGTGTGTGACAGCTACCGGCTGGTCTCAGTCGGCTGGCTATCTGATTCGCTATATCAACGATTTTGTCTGCCGGGATGAGGCGGGGCCGAATGCTTACGATGGATTCCTTGTGGCAGGCGCTCCCAGATATTTTGTAATTCCGGTCAATCAGTATGAGTGCGCGATGCCGGGGAGAACTGAGCAGTGTGTGATCGGTTCGGTGAAGGTACCGACGATCGTGATGCATACAGAGTGCGAGAATGGGCATCTTGGGACCGCGCTGGTTCGCAGGAAAGAGGGAGATGCTTCGGATTTCCTCTGCCGCCAGTATGATATCACCGGCGCCAGCCACGATACGGTTTATTCTTATATCGATTATTATCAGAAGGATGAGGATCTGATTCGTATCCATCATCTTCCGGAATATGTTGGCAAGAACGCGGTGGCGAATAATTATCCAAGCCAGTACCTGGTGGCGGCAGCGTTTCGGAATCTCTTCTACTGGATTCAGACCGGAGTCGCTCCGGCAAAATGCGATCTGATCGAGCTGGATTGCCGCGGAGAGAACGTGAAGGATGCGCTGGGAATTTCCAAAGGAGGTCTGCGCACCTGTCTGCTGGATTATCCAACGGGCGCTTACTATAATACGAGCGATATTGAGAAAGGAGCAAATCCTATTTTCCCGGACTCGGATGTGGAAGCATTGTTTGGACATGAGGAACCGTACCCGGCAGAGATGCTGAAGTTCCTCTATCAGGATCTGGAGCACTATCGGGCGCTTGTTACAGAACATACATTGGCGCAAGTATCAAAAGGATTTATCGTTAAAGAAGACGCGGATGAGCTGATTGAGATGGCGGTTTCTCTGGCGAAGAGCCGTGGGCTTGGCTGAGAAAGAGGATTGGTTGCTCGAATCATTAGCTGCTGGAAGTAAGAACACTTGCAGTAAATGATACAGGAAGGAATAAGCACAATGGCACAGAGTATAAATGCACAGACCTGGCGGCAGGTGATTCTTCCCTTTGAGATAGCCTGTGAGTATGCGAATCCGTTTTTGGATGTCAGCATAAAGGCCGAGTTTACCGGGCCGGATGGCCGGAAAATGGAAAGAGAAGCCTACTGGGATGGTGGCCGGAGCTATAAGATCGCATTTGCCCCGACTTGCGTGGGAAAGTGGAGCTGGATTGTGAGCGCACCGGAAGAGACGGGCGTGAACGGCTGTGGGGGAACGATTTACTGCACGGAATATGACGGGGATCTGGAGATTTACCGGCATGGATTTTTGAAGGTGTCGGATACAAAGCGTTATCTGACCTACGCGGATGGCACGCCATTCTTCTGGCTGGGCGATACGCACTGGGAATTTGCCTACGGCGAGCGGTGGGATGAGTCAAATCATCCGGAAATGTCGAGTATGTTTAAGGGCATGGCAGACCGCCGTGCGGCGCAGGGCTTTACCGTATATCAGACGAATTTGCGCGCGGATCCGGGCTGGAGAAGTGAGGGCGGTTCTCGCTACTTTACAGAGGGGGAGAATGGCTTTCTCCCAAAGGTAGAGTTCTACCAGGAGGAGCTGGACCGGAGAATGTATTATCTTGCTGATCTTGGCCTGGTAAATGCGCTTGGGTTTTCCTGGTTTATGTCGATTGTGAACCGGGTAGAGACGTGGAAGCATGTCGCGCGCTACTTCGTAGCCAGGTACGGTGCGCTGCCGATGGTATGGACGCTCGCCGGGGAGGTCGCGGGGTATGCTCCGGAGCCGGCGAGAAGCAGCTTCATAGACGAGTGGCGTAAGGTCGCATTATATATAGAAGAAATCGATTCCTACGGGACGCTGCAGACCGCGCATTATGACAATCATCGCCCGTTTTCGGATTATTATTATGGGGAAGACTGGTATGACTTTACTCTGAATCAGGCCGGGCATGGAGATTTTCCAATCAGCGCTTCTGACTTTGCTGTTTACCGGAAGGAGCATCCGGACAAGCCGTTTGTAGAGGGAGAGAGCCTGTATGAATACTGCTCGACACTGGAAGAAAACGGCACCCGGCTTTGCACGGCGGATATGGTTCGAAGAGTCGCTTACACAGCGATGCAGTGCGGCGCCTGCGGCTATACCTACGGTGCGCAGGGAATCTGGGATATCGTGTGGGATACGCCGAAGGAACCAGGAAAGGGCGGTGTATTTAACCGCTTCGGGATTCCGTGGCATCAGGCGATTGACGGCATTGGCGCGGTGCAGATGGGATATATGCGGCAGCTTTATCTGGATGAGCACTTTGAGGAGATGACGCCGATTCCGGTGGCTTCGATCAGCCCGTTTGGAGTAACGTCTGTATCAGACGCGCCGCCTACCATGTTTGACCCTCTGGCAACGGCAAACGCCAGGAGAACAAGGATGATCATTTATTATAATGAACACACACGCGGCGGCTGCCGGGTACCGGATCTGTGCACAGGCAGCTATCAGGCAGAGTGGTTCAACCCAAGGACGGCCGAGCGGACGATGGCCGCAAAGGATCTGTCTCCTCAGGATGGTGCTCTGGACCTGCCTGCCAGACCGGATGGAAAGGACTGGCTGTTGGTGGTGAAGCGTATTCCTTTGGAGTGAGCGGGAAAGATCAGTACGCCGCAGGGCGATTGATATCCGGAGACAGGAATACGGGAGCAGAATTTCTTTCATCCGGAGAACCATTACAGGGGACGGCATCGGGGCCGTTTCCTGATAAAAAAAGAAAGGTGGGTTAACCTATGAGCGCAGCGAAGAGTACAGCCGTTACAGGGAAGAAAAAACGGTGGGTAAAGTTTAAACGGTTTTTGCCGGTATATCTTATGGCATTACCGGGAGTGGTGTATCTTTTTATCAACAATTATATGCCATTGCCGGGTCTGGTTCTTGCGTTTAAGAACTATTCAGCAAGAAAAGGAATTTTTGGTTCAGACTGGGTAGGACTGGAGAATTTCAAGTATCTGTTTTCTACATCTGACGCGTTTATTATAACGAGAAATACGATTTGCTACAATGTCGCTTTTATCGTGGTAAATCTGGTCTGTGCGGTGGCAGTAGCGATCATCCTCTCAGAGATGACAGGCAAAGGGAAAAAGTTTTATCAGTCAGCCATCCTTTTGCCGTACCTGATTTCATATGTAATTATCAGTTATCTGGTATTCGCGTTCCTGTCGACAGAGAATGGTTTTATCAATAACACGATTCTCAAGGCGCTTGGCATCGAATCCATTTCCTGGTATACGGAAAAGAAATACTGGCCGTTTATCCTTGTGTTTGTGAATACCTGGCGTTGTGTCGGTTACAATTGCATCATTTACTTATCTACCATTCTGGGCCTTCACCGCCCTTATTATGAGGCGGCGGCGATTGATGGGGCAACGAAATGGCAGCAGATTACTAAAATTACAATTCCGATGCTGCGTCCGACGATGATCATGCTGACGCTGATGGCTGTAGGACGAATCTTCTACTCCGACTTTGGTCTGTTCTATCAGGTGCCCCGGAACTCCGGCACGTTGCTGAGCGTGACAAATACGATCGATACCTATGTTTACAGAGGCCTGCTCGAGCTTGGTGATATTTCCATGTCGGCGGCGGCAGGTGTTTACCAGTCCCTTGTCGGTTTTGTTTTAGTACTCGGCGCGAATACGCTGGTGCGTAAAATTGACAAGGACAGCGCACTGTTTTAATGAAAGGAGGGTCATATTATGAGAACATCAGAAGAAAAACGGTTTCAGTTGATAGGGAACATCGTTATGATAATTCTTTCGGCAACAGCGCTTCTCCCTATGCTTTTGCTTGTAATATCTTCCTTTACAGATAATGATACGCTGGTGCAGAACGGTTATAGCTTTTTCCCGGCAAAACTGAGTATTGCGGCATATACCTATATTTTCAGTTCTGGCAATTCTGTTATTCAGGCATATGGAGTGTCAATTGTTCTTACGGTCGTGGGTACCACCTGTTCCCTGGTTATTACGACTTTGCTGGCATACGCCCTGGCGAAAAAGGGACTTCCAGGGAAAGGCTTCCTGAATTTTTACGTCGTCTTTACGATGCTATTTAACGGAGGTCTGGTGCCTACTTATATCAATTACACCAACACGTTTAATATCAAGAATACGTTTTGGGCATTATTGGTACCGAGTCTTTTGGCGAATGGATTTAATATTATGCTGATGAAATCCTATTTCGTTTCACCAATCCCTGACGAGATAGAGGAGGCTGCCTTTATTGACGGAGCGTCTGAATTTACGGTGTTTTCCAAAATCGTGATTCCGCTTTCTAAGCCAATCGTGGCGACCATCGGATTATTTGCGGGAATTGCTTACTGGAATGACTGGCAGAACGGTTACATCTATCTGACGACGCGGACAGACCTGTATTCCATTCAGAACCTGCTGAACCGTATGATCCAGAACATTCAGTTCCTGACGCAGAATTCAACCAGCGTCGGCAATTCCAGTGTCGCTCTGTCTACGATTCCGTCTGTATCTGTCCGCATGGCGATGGCAGTGGTCGGCGTCATCCCGATTGTGGTCGTGTATCCGTTCATTCAGAATAACTTCGTCAAGGGTATTACACTTGGCGGTGTCAAGGGCTGATGCACGGTTATTAAATTGTTAAGCGCCGCGGAGCGCTGCTTCTCCGCGGATCTTATATAAAACGCAGGGCGCGAAAAAATCGGCTACTTTGCTATTGCGTCCTTTGAACTATTCTTAATTTTAAGGAGGAAACGATAATGAAGAAAATTACCAGAAGAGATTTCCTGAAGGGCTCCGCAGCGGGCATGGTAACGGCGATGGCAGGCAGCATGCTTACACCTGTCACCGGGATGGCGGCGAAAAACAGCACTCCGACGGTGGTTGTTGCGTTTATGAACTATACTGGCCGGCCGGCAGGCGCGGATCGGATTCAGGAACTGATTTCCGCGTATACGGAAGAGAACTTTGGAATCAGCGTGGAACTGCTTGTTCTGGATTCCGCTTCTTATAAGCAGAACATGACTCTGATGCTGACCTCCGGTGAGCAGGTGGATGTGTTCAACGCGATTACGCTGGGCTATACTTCCTGTGTGAACAATGACTACTGCCTGGATCTGGAAGAGGATGACCTGATTGCGACGTATGGCGCAGGTATTCTGGAAACACTGGACGAGACTTACATCGACGCCTGCCGGATCAATGGTACACTGTACGCGCTGCCGCAGATGAGAGATATGGCGGCGGGCATGGACTGCTTTGCGATTGGCGCGGAGTATCTGGATCAGATTGGATTTGACTATGCTTCTATGTATACGGAAGACAGCTCCGAGATTATCTATACCGATATTGACACGATTAATGACATTTTTGCGCAGCTTCATGAAGCAATTCCGGACAAGTATGTATTTGAGCCGTCATCTGCGGCAAACCTGTTAAGCCAGAGCATCCTTGTGGATCAGGTTGGCGGCGATACGTTCGGTGTTCTTCTTGATCCGGAAAGCAGTCTCGAGGTAGCGGATTTGTACAGCAGCGATGTTTTCTATGAACTCTGCTCCCACGTTTATGCCTGGAATCAGGCAGGCTACATTTCTCAGGATGCCCTGACCGATGATACAGCTGTTACTACACAGGTACAGGCTGGTACTCTGATGGCGTACTCTACTGCCGGCAAGCCAGGTATCAAGCAGCAGGAGACCAATCTTTGCGGACGTGAGATGATCATCTTCCAGTGCGGCGATGACTTTATGAAATCTTCAGGTGTGGCAAATATGCCGTGGTGTATCAATTCCGGTACAGAGGATCCGGTATCAGCGATGACGATTCTGAATGCGTTCTATACCGATTCCTATCTTTCTAACCTGCTCTGCTGGGGCGAGGAAGGCACTGAGTGGCAGTACACCGATGACGGACACATTACCTATGCGGACGGCGTTGACGCGGATAATACCGAATGGTACAACAACGTAAACTGGGAGATGCCGAATCAGTTCATCGCGGAAATCTGGGAAGGAGACAGCCTGGATATCTGGACAGAAATGGAAGCATTCAACGATGAATCCGTTAAGTCGATCGCGCTTGGATTTGCGTTTGATAACAGCGATGTATCCTCTACCTACACGGCTCTGACAAATGTGTACAATGAGTATGTGGAAAGCCTTCTGCTCGGGTTCTCAGATCCGGATACGGTGATTCCGGAGTTGGAGGAGAAGCTGCAGGCTGCCGGCCTGGAGGATTATATTGCCGCGAAGCAGGCAGCGCTCGATGAGTGGGCGGAAGCAAACGGCGTAGGCTGATTATGTGAGAAAATTGTCATCAATCGCTGCAGGTCACTCCTGTAGTGACTAAGATAATGTGAATTGGCCAGGGTGTGACCTGCTATCATGCCAGGCAAGAAACAGTACAGAAAAACAGTGCGTTTTTCAACGCATGAGAAAGGAAGGGCGCCAATGAAAAGGGCGCCCTTCAAAGTACCATAATTTCTTCTTGAAAAATGGTGATTTTGTCATAGAATAAAATCATCTCGTAATGGTGAAGGGCAACGGTTCAGTAGCTTCGCAGTTACGTACAGAAAAGTGATACGAGGAGGTAAGGCATGGAACAGAATCAGAAGGGGTACCGGGCGGAACAGTGGCGCACGGTTGATATTGTCTTGACAACAGAGAAAACCTATCCCTCTCCCTTTGAGGATGTGGATGTGACGGGGGTTTTTGAAGGGCCGGATGGCCAGCGCATTCGTCTGCTGGCATTCTGGGATGGAGATCATACCTGGGTATTGCGCTTCGCGCCGACGGCTGTGGGAAGATGGACCGGTGTGATTGGCAGTACGGATCCGGAAAATGAGGATTTTTCGGGCAGCGTGGAGGTGGATTGCGTACCCTATGAGGGAGAACTCGCGATGTATCAGCACGGGTTCCTGCGCGTGTCAGAGGATCACGATTATCTGGAGCATGCGGATGGCACCCCATTTTTCTGGCTCGGGGATACGCACTGGACGTTTGTGACGGAGGAGCGGTTTGAGGAGTCGAATTATCCGGGGGATGCGACGGAACAGAAAGGACTGCCGGATTCTGTCCGTACGAGTCAGTTTAAAGCCTGCGTCGACAAGCGCGTGGAGCAGAAGTTTACGGTCTATCAGTGCAACTTCCGGGATGGAAAGCGGGACGGTTATTTTGGAAAGAATCTGAATCTGATGCAGGAGACTGACCATGGGTTTGTCCCTAATGTGGAGGAATTCCGGAATAATGTAGATAAAAAGATGAAGTACCTCGCGGACCAGGGCCTTCTGATCGCGGTGGGTTATGCCTGGGGCTATGACATCCCGGTTGGCGGTGTAGAACGTTACAAAAAAATGGCAAAATACACAGCCGCGCGGTATGGCGCGTACCCGGTCGTCTGGACTCTTGCGGGAGAGCTGCCGGGTTATACGGGAGATTTGAAGAAAACTACAGAAGACTGGCGGGAGGTCGCGGTGGAGTGCGCCCGCTGGAAAGCCTATGGCAACCTGCAGTCGGTGCATCTGGCCTGCAGCCGCCCGTTCCCGAAGCTTTATGAAAAAGAGGACTGGTTTGACTTCGCGATGAGCCAGGCCGGACACGGCGATTTTGATATGGCGCAGACTATGTATTCCGAATTTAAACAGATGTACGCGGGGCATCCGGTGCTGGAGAGTGAAGGATGTTACGAGGGAGCGGACTCGAATGAATATGTATCCCGCACGATTCCTGCGGCGATGATGCGCCGCCTGGCTTACCTGATTATGCAAAGCGGCGGTTGCGGCTATACCTACGGAAGCCTGGGCGTCTGGGAGCTGCAGTGGGAAAAGGGTGTAGGCGGCATCGGCTGGGGCGACCTGGCGTGGTGGGACGGCCTTCTGCTTCCCGGCGCAGATCAGCTGGCGATCTTCCGCGACTTTTATGAATCTGTCGGCTGGAGCCGTCTGAAGCCGCTTTCGAAAGAAAAGGCAGAGACGAAATCCTTCTTTATGGAAGTGGCGAATCGCTCCCTGATCTATTTTACCGGTGACGAGCAGATGCGGACGGTTGTCGGATATATGAGTGAGACCTCGATGCGCAGCTTTATTTTAAGAGGACTGACAGCCAAACAGTACCGGATCTGGGAAATGGACCCGGAGAGCGGAGCGAGAACGGAGAAAGGAATTTTCACTCCGACAGATGGTGTACTGGAGTACAATTGTGACAATCATTTTGGAAACAAAAAGGATCGCCTGGTGGTAGTGGAAGCCTGCTGAGAAAAGGAGGAAGCTTATTTATGTCAAAAACCGCTTCAGCGGATCGGCTGCGTACGGTTCTGGATCGCCTGCCGGAGGGGGACGGGAGCGATCTGGGGACACAGTCATCGAAAAAACTTCCGGAAGGAGTACAGGAGAAGGAGCTTTATCAGGATATCCTGCGGATTGCCTGGCCAAGCTTTATAGAGCTGATGCTGACCCAGCTGGCGTCCATGGTCGATCTGATGATGGTGGGTTCCATCGGGAGAAGTGAGGATCCCAATCTGGGCGCCATGGCGCTCTCCGCGGTTGGACTGACGAACCAGCCAAAGTTTTTGCTGATGACCGCTTTTATCGCGATGAATACCGGTGTGACGGCTCTGGTTGCCCGCTATAAGGGCATTGGGGATCAGGAGCGCGCCAACCTGGTCGTCCGGCAGGGGCTGCTGTTTACGTTTGTGGCAACCATTTTTCTGTCCATCATCGGCGTAGCCTTCGCAAAACCGATGGTACTTTTCATGGGCTCGACGGATGACACCGTGACCTTGTGGGCGACACAGTATCTGCAGATTCAGATGGCGGGATTTCTGACCATGGCGCTGACGAGTACCATTACGGCCTCCCTGCGCGGCGTGGGCGATTCCCGGTCGAGTATGTATTACAATCTGATCGCCAATCTGGTAAATGTACTCTTTAACTGCCTGCTGAATTATGGTAATCTGTCTAAGCCGAAGCTGCTAGAGGCCGGGGAATCTCTGGCAACCGTCATCGGACAGCTGGTAGCCTTTGTCATTGCAATGGTACTGATTTTACGGGGAAATGGTTTCCTGAAGCTGGAATTCAAAAAAGGCTTCCGGGTGCAGAGACAGATGATGGGTAACATCTTGAACATTGGCGTCCCTTCCATGGTGGAGCAGGTACTGATGCGTGTGGGAATGATTATCTTCGCGAGAACCGTGGCGTCCCTGGGGACGACGGCTTATGCGACGCACCAGGTATGTATGAATATTCAGGCGCTGTCCTTTATGACCGGGCAGGCGTTTGCTGTTTCCTCTACAACACTGATGGGACAGAGCCTTGGGAAAAAGAGACCGGATATGGCGGAGGCTTACTGCAGGAGAACCAGGACGATCGGCTTTCTGGTCGCAATCGTGATCGCGGTTGTCTTTATCTTCTGGGGAGGCGATCTGGTCAACCTGTATAATTCACAGCCGGAGATCGTAGAGGCCGGCGCGCAGATTATGCTTCTGATGGCTTTTCTGCAGCCGCTGCAGACCTCACAGTTCATTATCGCGGGTGCGCTGCGCGGAGCGGGAGATACAAGGGCGACGGCGGTGATTACCACGATAACGGTTCTGATTGTCCGGCCGACGCTTGCCGCACTGCTGGTATATGTTGCGAAAATTGGGCTGATCGGCGCCTGGATTGGGATGGCGTGCGACCAGTTCCTGCGCTCGGTGCTGGTGCTGCTGCGTTTCCAGAGCGGAAAGTGGAAGAACATTAAGATTAAAGATGAGAAGGCCTGAAGATTATGCGTCCGGCGTTTTGCGTTGGTGAGTAAGGAGAATTTATGAAAGGAGCGAATGGATGATGAAACGGAAGAGATGCAGGGCGGGAGTGATCGGATCCGGCGCAATCAGCGATATTTACCTGACGAATATGATGGAAAAATTCGATCAGCTTGAGGTGGTTGCCATAGCGTCCAGGCATCCGGAGAACGCAGTGAAGAAGGCGGAACAGTTTAACGCGAGAATGGATGGGAAGCAGGAAGAATCCGGGCATGCGAAGACCTGCAGAATCCGGGCGTGCACGGTAGATGAACTCCTTATGGACGAAGAGATCGACATGGTGGTGAATCTGACACCAGTGGGTGTACATTATGATCTGGTGAAGGCGGCACTTCTGGCGGGAAAACATGTTTACACAGAAAAAACCATCACGGATGACCCGCAAAAGGCGAAAGAACTGCTGGAGATTGCCAAGGAAAAAGGGCTGTATCTGGGCTCCGCGCCGGACACGTTTCTGGGGGCTGCCCTGCAGACGGCCAGAAGTGTGATTGATGCCGGGACGCTTGGCGAAATTCATTCGTTCGCGATTTCGGCGAACAGGAACAATGACCTGCTTCTGTCACTTTTTTCTTTCCTCCGGGAACCGGGAGCGGGAATTCTGTACGATTACGCGGTATATTATGTGACAGCGCTGGTAAGCCTTTTAGGCCCGGTGAGACGGGTGGGCGGTATGTCCGGAAGGCCGTATCCGCAGCACGAGAACATCATGCCGATGAGTCCGCAGTTTGGGCAGATGATGGATACACCGAATGAGAGCCAGGTGTCGGCCGTTCTGCAGTTACGGAATGGCATCACGGGAACTCTCCATATGGATGCGGACACAAACGCACAGGATGAGGCCTATTTTGCCATTTATGGGAAAAACGGTATACTTTATCTGACAGATCCCAATCAGTTTGGCGGTACGGTGCGCTTTTTGCCAAACGCGTCAGATCCGCGGAATAAGCCGGAAATGGTGGAACTCTGGAATTTTTCACAATACAGTGAGAATTCACGTGGAATCGGCCCGGCGGAGATGGCGGATGCTATATTCGAGGGACGGCCCTGCCGCGCGTCCGGAGAAATGGCGGCGCATGTGCTGGAAGTGCTCTCAGGCATTCTGAGCGGCGGGGGAGAAGGTAAGTTTGTTGATATTGTTTCTACCTGTGAAAAACCGGCTCCTTTGCCGCAATCCCCGGTCGGTGTCCGCAATATTGGACATGCGTCATTCCAGATGAAGAACGAGGCGGAAATGCTGCGTTTTTACAGGGACGTGCTGGGGATGCGGGCGGCGTTTGTGCTGACACTGGGTGATTTGCTGCGCAGTATGGATGAGGAGCAGCTTGCCCATTTGAAGGAGCAAACGGCGAGTTACGAAAGAATGAAGTCAATGAGCGGCAGAAAGTGGATTACTTATTTGAAACTGGCTGACGGGCAGTTTCTGGAACTGTTTCATGATTTGGGTGACAATTCACGGATGTTTGAGAATCGGCGGGAGAATTATGGATTCATAAAGCTGAATTACGAGGTCGATGACATAGAAAGGCTTCGTAACAGGGTGGCAGATATGGGTGTAACGATTGTCGAGGATGTGCACAGAACCCTGGATGGTTCCCGTGAATTTACAGTACACGACCCGGATGGCAATGAGGTAGAGTTTACGGAATACCCGAAAGATGACACGTCACGGATTTTGATGGAAAGAAATGCAGAACATGGCGTCTGCTCGCAGGTTTCTTATACCACGCAGGTGGCCTATCAGGTAAAAGACGGGCTGAACATGGAGAGGTTCTACTGCATGGGTCTGGGCCTGAGAAAAGTGGATACTCTCACGTATGGGGATCTGGCAGATGCGATGTCTCAGACACCGGAAATGGATCAGCAGGTACTGATGGGTATGCGCATGATGAAAGACAGGCCGTGGATTGATTTTATTGAGGTCGCGCCTCACCAGTATATTGAACTTTTCCATACAGAGGGAGGGCGGCTTAAAGAGGAAAAAAATCTTTCAGGCTCTTATGGATATCAACATATCTGTCTGGAAGTAAAGGATATTCAGGCAGCATATGCGGCAGTAATCGCAAATGGAATCACGCCGGATACCCCGATTTCCCTCGGCGCCGATGGCTCGTATCAGTTCTGGCTGGTCGACCCGGATGGAAACCGATTGGAGCTGATGGAGTATGCGCCCGGCGCCCTGCAGCTGGGATAGTAATAAATATTGAGTGCGAAGGAGGAAAATTGAATGAAAACACGTGTATTTAGCGGCACAAAGACACAGGAGGTTCAGCCTTATGAGCTGGCGCATCGTGAGGTGGCGCGCCAGGCAGCGGCGGAGTCCATTGTATTACTGAAAAATGAAGGAGGCCTGCTTCCGGTGCCTCTTGCCACGCCGATCGCCCTGTATGGCGCGGGTGCGGGGCATACAATTAAGGGCGGAACCGGCTCCGGCGATGTCAATGAGCGCTATAGTGTGACCATCCGGGAAGGTCTTGAGCAGGCCGGATACCGGATCACGACGGAGGACTGGCTGGATGACTATGACAGACGGTTTACGGCAGCAAGAGAGCAGTGGAGAGACGAGCTCTGGGCAGCGGCGGACAGCTCTCCGGACGGAGCGCTGCGACTTTTTGATGTTTATGCGAAAAGACCTTTTGTCTACCCGGCAGGCGATCTGAATGTCGAAAAAACAGAGGCGGATACCGCGGTCTATGTTTTGAGCCGTGTGGCCGGTGAGGGCGCGGATCGGTTTGAGAAGGAAGGGGACTATTACCTCTCGAAGGAGGAAGCGCAGCTGATTGGAGCGATCTGCGCCGCATACCCGAAGGTGGTTCTGGTGATAAATGCAGGAGGCCAGGTGGATCTTTCTTTCCTGGATACGTATGAAAATATAGCGGCAATTCTGCAGATTTCCCAGCTGGGATGCGAGGGCGGAAATGCTTTTGCGGAGGTCTTATGCGGGAAGGTTTCCCCGTCAGGAAAGCTGACTGACAGCTGGGCTTATCAATATGCGGATTATCCGAACAGCGCGACCTTCTCCCAC
>JAJBUL010000212.1 GCA_020860365.1 Clostridiales bacterium
TCTCACGAAAGTTCAAAATCTCAGTCCGTCTTCTCCACCCCGTGAATAGTAACGGTTGAATTGTTTGAAAAAAAGTGAAGAAAAGACTTGATAAATCCGGCGAGAAATTATATTATAGTGGGTAGTATTGTGCACAGAGAGCAGCATACATATACCGGATGTGCCGGACTGCAAGAAGGAGGAAACACGGTGTTAGAGATAATGTCAAATGAAACGGAATCTGCCGCGAAAATTATAGTGATTGGAGTTGGCGGTGCTGGAAATAACGCGGTGAACCGCATGGTGGAGGATACCATTGCCGGAGTAGAGTTTATCGGGATCAATACAGATAAGCAGGCATTGCTTCTGTGCAAGGCACCTTCGACGATACAGATTGGTGAGAAAGTGACGAAAGGGCTTGGCGCGGGCGCCAGACCGGAGATCGGGCAGCAGGCTGCAGAGGAGAGCACCGAAGAGATCCGCCAGGCGATGCAGGGCGCAGATATGGTATTTGTTACCTGTGGTATGGGCGGCGGTACAGGTACGGGCGCGGCTCCGGTGGTGGCCGGTATTGCAAAAGAGATGGGGATTCTGACCGTCGGCGTTGTGACGAAGCCGTTCCGTTTTGAGGCGAAGACCCGTATGAATAATGCCCTGATGGGTATCGAGAAGCTGAAGGAGAATGTGGATACGCTGATTGTGATCCCGAATGACAAGCTTCTGGAGATCGTAGACCGCCGTACGACGATGCCGGAGGCATTGAAGAAGGCGGACGAAGTTCTGCAGCAGGCGGTGCAGGGCATCACAGACCTGATTAATCTGCCGGCTCTGATTAACCTCGACTTTGCTGACGTGCAGACGGTTATGAAGGACAAGGGGATCGCGCATATCGGTATCGGTCAGTCGAAGGGCGACGACAAGGCACTGGAAGCAGTGAAGCAGGCGGTATCGAGTCCGCTGCTCGAGACGACGATCGCGGGCGCGAGCCATGTGATTATCAATATTTCCGGAGATATCTCTCTCATCGACGCGAACGACGCTGCAAGCTATGTGCAGGAGATGACAGGAGACGATACGAATATTATCTTTGGCGCGATGTATGATGACACCTATGCGGACGAGTGCAGCATCACGGTGATTGCGACCGGGCTGGAGGATGCCAGCAGCACGAAGCAGGAGAGACCAGCGAGACGGAACTATTCGTCCACGACCTCGACCTCTCACAGAGAGACGTCCACAGGTCCTTCGGCATTCCCGAAGATGCCGTCCGTTTCTCCGATCCGGAGTTCCTCATCGACGTCCGGTTCGACGCGTGTGCCGACCGGGAAGGTGCAGGAGAAGGACATTCAGATTCCAGATTTTCTGCGTAGAAGCTGATGCTGTGGCTGCAAGCCTGGCAGAAGCGGATGCGGTGCGTTGGATTTCGTGTAAAGCTGATTCTGGAGTCTGCATTCGTGAGATATTTTGTCGGGTCTGACGGACTGTGGATGGTGTGAAGTGATTAGATTGCCTGTATGGATACAGGCAAAAACAGGAATGAAAAGGGCTGCGCGGGCAGCCCTTTTCTTACATATTCGGACCGGACAGGCTGCAACCAGAAATTTGTCTTTAGGTGTCGGACCGCGCTATTCGGTTCCGTTAAAGTATTTCGCCCGGATCGCTTCGACTGGCATGTCCTGTCCGGTCCAGATGCGGAAAGCGGCTTCCCCCTGGTATAGCAGCATATAGAGACCAGTGGAGGTGCGGCAGCCGATTTTATCTGCTTCCTCAAGCAGCCTGGTGCGGCGCGGGTTGTATATGATATCAGACACGGTCAGCTCTGGATGGAGGCAGGAAAGGTCAGCGATCGGCAGCGCGTCTGTATGCGGAGCCATTCCGACTGAGGTGGCGTTGGTCAGCAGGGAGCTGCCTTCCAGCGCCTGGCGAACGGCGGTCTGGTCGTTCAGGTCGATCACGTCCGCTTTACAGGAGGTCCCGGCATTGATCTGATCCGCGAGACGGATCGCATTCGGGAAGGAACGGCCATTTTTCCGGTTCAGGATATGGAGGATGGGTACGCCGCTCAACGCCGCCTGCACCGCGATAGAGGAGGCGGCGCCGCCTGCGCCGAGCAGGCTCATTGCCCCGCTGGTGAAATCATAGCCGATTTCTCGCATAGAGCTGATATAGCCGATGCCATCCGTATTGTAGCCGACCAGGCGGCCATTCTCGTTGTTGACGGTGTTGACTGCACCGATCATGCGGGCCGCGTCGGAAATAGCGTCGAGATGCTCCATGATGCGCTCTTTATCCGGCATAGTCAGATTAAAGCCGAAGACATTCATGTCGCGGAGAATCCGTACCATCGTCCCAAGATCGGTATTTTTGGTGTCAAAGCACAGATAGACGCGGTCAATGTCCAGAAGCCGGAAGGATTCGTTGTACATAGCGGGAGAAATACTGTGTGCTACAGGCGAGCCGAGCAGGCAGCCGAGGCGAGTGTGGCCGGTAATTTGCATAGGATGAGACCTCCTTTGAAGTATGGTTATTGGTACAGGTAAGAAGCGATATCCGGCGCTTCGTTGATCTGTATTTTACGGTTTCACATTTTACGGTTATTACTATACCACAGAAAGGGTCTGACAGGCAAGCCTGTCCCGCAGGCGGTCTGCTGTTTTGAATAATTACCAATATATTAGTAGAAAAGAAAGGGGAGAATGATCTTGAAGAATCCTGCAATCACTGTTCGAAACCTTACCCTTGGGGATGGAATCCCCAAAATCTGTGTCCCGGTCACGGCGCGTGATCGGACCGGGCTGGAGGAGCAGCTGGTGAAAGTCCGGGCGGTTCCCTGTGACATGGTGGAACTGCGCGCGGACTATTATGACGGGGATCCCATCGAGGAGCTGGCCGTTCTACGTGAACGGATGCCGGATATGCCGATCCTGTTTACCTTCCGCACGAAAGAGGAGGGTGGAGAGCGCACGATTTCCAGGGAAGCGTATGCCGCGTTGAACCGGCGGGCGGCCGGGACTTCTGATGAAAAATCTCCCGGAAAAGGGAGGAATGTCGCAGCAGCTGATTTCATTGACCTGGAATTCAACCGTGGGGAAGAACTTTTGCGGGAGCTATGCCGGGAATTGCAGGAGAGTGGAGCAAAAGTGATCGCTTCCTTCCACGATTTTGAGAAAACACCGGATCCCAGGTATCTGGTTCATCTGCTCTGCCGGATGCAGGAGCTGGGCGCGGATATGACAAAAGCGGCAGTGATGCCTCAGAATGAGCAGGATGTACTGAAGCTTTTGCAGGCAGCGGTGGAGATGAAGACGCAGTATGCGGACCGGCCTTACATTGTGATGTCCATGGGACGTCTGGGCGGCGTCACCCGACTGGCCGGGACGCTGAGCGGATCAGCTGTGACCTTTGCGACTGCGGCGGCTTCGTCTGCGCCGGGGCAGATGGACGCTGATCTGGTGGCGCGGGTACTTAACGTATTGGAGTAGATGTATCGAAAACTGTTCTTTTCTGTCTTTTTTTATTCAGGAATGTCGTAAAAAAAATCGAATAAGCTTCCTTATTTTGACAAAATGTGAATCCTCCGCGGAGTATACTGGCAGCAGATGCAGAAAACTGCCTCGGAGGATGCCGATGTATTATGAATGCTACATAGATCAGTTTTTTCTGGAGCAGCTTTTTGGCGGGTTTCTGCTGCTTCTGGCAGCCGGGAGACTTTGCCGGGCGTCGCCCTCGCGGTGGAGGCTGGCTCTGGGAAGCCTGGCAGGAGCGGCCAGCATGTCGGCATTGATCTGCCTGGGGCGGCCGAAGCTTTATCCGCTTGGATTTTTCGCCGCTGCTGCAGCTGCATTCTGGAGACGGCCGCTGCGAAAAGAATGGCGCAGCAATCTGGAAGCTGCCTTTTGTCTTCTGGCAGTGACGGTTCTCTTTGGCGGAGTTCTGGAAGCAATGACTTCACTGCTGCCGTTGCCGCTGCTGGCGGCTTTTTTCATGGCATACGTGGTGCTGTCAGCTTTTTCAGGCTTTGTGCGGAAGAAAATCCGCGCAACGGAAAACACGGCGACGGTTCGGATATGCCTGGGGGATCAGAGTATGATACTGGAGGGGATTCTTGACACTGGCAATCTTCTCAGAGAGCCGGTCATGGGGCGTCCGGTCAGTATCGCAGATGAGATGGCTCTTGCGCCTCTGCTGCGCAGCGGTTGGGAGGAGCGTCAGGGGTTTTGCCTGATTCCTTACCACAGCCTCGGAACAGACAATGGCTGGCTGCGCGGGGTAACGTTTGATGAGATGACCGTGACGATGCGGCGCGGCAGCCGGGTGGTGCATCGCCCTGTGATTGCCCTTTATGAGGGGAAGGTGAGCGCCGGAAGCGGATATCGGTTCATTCTTCATCCGGAGCATGCGCCGTAAGGCGGGCTTTTGGGGGCCTGTGATTCGCGCAGCAGGCGGTGCAGGAGGCATAAGTCATTTTGTAACAGAGCCTGAGCTTCGGCCGTTTCAAAAAAGAACAGAAAAAAGGAGTATTCTTTATGATTGTAAAAGTGGCAGTTCCACAGCGTTTTCATTTTAAGATGGCAGCCGGGGCAGCGGAAATGCTCTTTCCCCATCCGGGAGACAGCCATTACATCGGGGGTACGGAGGTGCTTCCACCGCCGTTGAACCAGGAGGAGGAGCATACACTTCTTTCGGCGATTGGCCAGGACGACGATCAGCACGCGAGAAAGGAACTGATTGAGCACAATCTTCGGCTTGTTGTATACATAGCGAAAAAATTTGACAACACAGGGGTAGGCGTGGAGGATCTGGTATCCATCGGTACGATTGGCCTGATCAAGGGGATTAATACGTTTAATCCGGAGAAAAAAATCAAACTGGCTACCTATGCCTCACGCTGCATCGAGAATGAGATTCTGATGTACCTGCGACGAAACAGCAAGACGAAAATGGAAGTCTCTATCGAGGAGCCGCTGAATACGGACTGGGATGGAAATGAGCTATTGCTTTCGGATATCCTGGGCACGGACGAGGATGTGATCTCGCGTGATATGGAGACAGAGGCAGAGTATAAGGTACTCCAGAACGCAATCAGCAAGCTTTCAAAGCGGGAGCAGACGATCGTCCGCCTGCGCTTCGGATTCAATACGAAGGACGGGCAGGAAAAGACGCAGAAAGAAGTCGCCGATTTGCTTGGCATTTCCCAGTCTTATATCTCCCGCCTTGAGAAGCGTATCATCAAAAGATTGCGGTGCGAAATCGCAAGGATGGATGCGCTACCGCGCTGATCTGTCAAGGCCTGAAATTTTTTTTATTTTTGTCAGGCGCGCATAGCCGCGCCGCAAAAAGTGAATCATTCTATCAGGAACAAAAGTCAGGGATGAATTCTGCAATTTCCTGACACGAACTGGAGGATGATTCGCATGGCATTTACAAAGGTAGAGATTTGTGGCGTCAATACCTCACGCCTCCCGATTCTGACGAATGAGGAGAAGGAGTTTTTATTCGAACAGATTCAAAAGGGGGATGAGAATGCGAGGGAACTGTACATCAAGGGAAATCTGCGGCTGGTTCTCAGCGTGATCCGGCGGTTTTCCAACAGCAACGAGAATGTGGATGATCTTTTTCAGATTGGCTGCATTGGGCTGATGAAAGCGATCGATAACTTTGATACCGGGCAAAATGTCAGATTTTTCACCTATGCGGTGCCGATGATCATCGGGGAAATTCGCCGCTATCTGAGGGATAATAATTCCATCCGGGTCAGCCGCTCGCTTCGCGATACCGCGTACAAAGCGATATACGCGAGGGAGACTTATACAAAGCAAAACCAGCGGGAGCCGACGGTAAATGAGATCGCGGACGAGATCGGGATATCCAGCGAGGAAATTGTCAATGCGCTGGATGCCATTCAGAGTCCGGTAAGCCTTTATGACCCGGTCTACACGGAGGGAGGAGACACACTCTATGTCATGGATCAGATCAGTGACAAGAAAAACCGTGAGGAAAACTGGGTCGAGTCCATCTCCCTGCGGGAAGCGCTCGAACGTCTGCCGGAGCGCGAAAAACATATCATCGAGCTGCGCTTTTATGAGGGAAAGACACAGATGGAGGTCGCCTCTGAAATCGGTATTTCCCAGGCGCAGGTGAGCCGTCTCGAAAAAAATGCGCTGAAGTCCATGCGGAGCTTTCTGAATTAGCGTGACGCATAAAACACCTGGCAGGGGCAGGTGGGGGGGTCACTCGCATTTTCTGCGGACCGTCTCTTCATCAACTTCTACGAGAATGATATCTGTACCAATCCGGACGATGCAGCGCCAGGGAATCACATATTCATATTCCCGGCCGAGAAACCAGCACAGCTTTCCTTCCCCGGGCAGAATCAACGAGAGGATGCAACCGCTGTGAGCATCGATTTCCAGATCACTGACACAGCCGAGCGTTCGGCAGGTGCGGATGTTGATGACCTCTTTCTGGCGCAGGCCGTAATAGCGCACCAGCGGGGATGGTGAGGGCAAAGGCTCGCTCATGGCAGATTCCTCTTTTCTTTTATGGTATGAGAGATGGGGTTAGGAGGTGCATGATGTTCTGGACTTGTTTACAAAAATCTTAAGAAAACATTTCCGTGACATTTCCTGGATATGATATTATACTGTGTATAAGAAAAGGCGGTTCCAGGCACGAGCCGTCTGGTCATTCTATTTTAGGAGATGTTAAAATGAGGATGAAAAGAGAATGGATATGGAATGAAAAAAGAATTGTCACGGCGGTTGTGCTCTGGCTTTTCGCGGTTGTCTGTCTTGGCAGTATGAGTGTATGGAAGGTGTTAGCGCAGGAGTCGGGAGCCGATTCTTCCGGCGGGGCGGAGAGCGGCCTCATGGAGAATAGCGCCGCAGACGGGCAGGGCCTGACGGAGGAGACGCCGGGAACCTACACGATGGCGGAGGGCTGGTGTCTGGATGAGGAGCAGAGCACGGAGGGTGTGGAAGTATATCGTCTGGAGACGGGCGAGGAGGGACAGGAGACATCCACAATCTCCTGCAGCTACCTGGAGACGAATTATTCCAGGCAGGATTATGAGCAGCTTCGCGATATGCTGACGAACAATCTGCTTTATGATAACGTAGATGCGCAGATCACCACCAGCGCAGTGTATACGCTGTCGATGGATTATCTCTATATTATACTGGTGGATGATTCTTCGGAGGATTATTGTGATATCTACCATTATGTAGTGGGCGATTACCAATGCTTCTGTGTACAGGTGAGAGAGTATCGCCAGGAGGCGGAGCTGGCTGAGGCACAGGAGATAGACACCCCGCGCGAGGTCGGGCAGACAGTAGCGGAAGGGTTTGTGTGGAAGAAGTGAAGTGCCGCTGCTGGTCACACCTGTAGTGGTTGAAATGATGAAAGAAAATCTGGCAGAAAGCATTCGTGAGAAAAAGACAGGAGGGGCAATCTGAAATTCCCCTCCTGTCTTTATGCACAGAGCCGGGCAAGGAATTTTTGCGGCTAAGGCCGCACCCGGCGCAAACATTTATCCCATAATCGCGATTACATCGTAGTGGGTCTTGCCCTCGGCGAACGGTACGACATTTCCTTCGATCTCCTGGCCGTCTACGATCAGCTTCGCGATGCCCTTCTGGACATTGTCCGGGTTCTCGACGTGGATGTCGTAGGTCGCGCCGCGGAAGCTTCTGCTGACGGTGAAGTCGCCGAAATCCTCCGGTACGCACGGGTCAATGCCGAGACCGTCGAATTGCGGCTGGATGCCAAGGATGGCCTGTGAAATGTCTACGAAGGTCCAGGCAGCGGTACCGGTCAGCCAGCTGTTTTTTGCCTCACCGTGCCGCGGAGCGTCCGCGCCGGCCACCATCTGAGAGTACACATACGGCTCTGTGCGGTGAATCTCGCTGATGTCCTCGATGTAAGCCGGACAGGTTTTGCGATAAATCTCAAATGCGCGGTTCCCGCGGCCAATCACAGTCTCCGCGACGGATACCCACGGGTTGTTGTGGCAGAAGATACCAGCATTCTCTTTGTATCCTGGCGGATAAGAGGATACCTCGCCAAGGTTCAGATAATATCTCGTATAAGCCGGCTGCAGGAGCATGATGCCGTATTTGGTATCGAGACGCTCTTTTACGGAATCCAGTGCTTTCACAGCCTGTCCTTCCTTTACGCCGATACCGGCCATGACGCAGAAGCCCTGTGGCTCGATGTAGATCTGGCCTTCCTCGCATTCTCTGGAGCCGATTTTCTGTGACTGTGCGTCATAAGCGCGGATAAACCACTCGCCGTCCCAGCCAGCGGTGAGCACTGCGCCGTACATTTTCTGTACTTCTTTCTCTGCGGCAACGGCCAGATCGTCTTTTCCACAGCGGCGGCAAAGCTCTGCGTATTCGTGGCCGTATTTTACAAACATACCGGCGATGAAGACAGACTCTGCCACCGGCCCCTCGGAAGGCCCTGTCGTCTGGAAGGATTCCCCCGGTGTGTCAGAGAAGCAGTTCAGGTTCAGGCAGTCGTTCCAGTCCGCGCGGCCGATCAGCGGCAGATCATGTGGGCCTTTGTGCGTCACGATGTAGTGGAACGAACGGGTCAGATGCTCGAAAAGCGGAACCGCGGTCGACGCGTCGTTGTCGAAGGGAACCATTTCATCGAGGATGGAGTAATCGCCGCTTTCCTTTATGTAGGCGGAGGTGCCGGCGATCAGCCAGAGCGGATCATCATTAAAGCCGCTGCCGATGTCCATGTTGCCCTTTTTGGTCAGTGGCTGGTACTGGTGGTAGGCGCTGCCGTCCGCAAACTGCGTGGAGGCGATGTCAATGATACGTTCCCGTGCGCGCTCCGGGATCAGATGCACGAAACCAAGCAGATCCTGACAGGAATCACGGAAGCCCATGCCGCGGCCTGTGCCAGACTCATAGTAGGAAGCCGAGCGGGACATATTAAAGGTCACCATGCACTGATACTGGTTCCAGATATTGACCATGCGGTTTACCTTTTCGTCTCTGGATTCTACATGGTATTTGGAGAGCAGACCCTCCCAGTATGCGTTCAGTGCCGCGAATGAGGCGTCTACCTTTTCTTTCGTGTCAAAGCGGGCAATCAGTTCTTTCGCCGGCGCCTTATTGATGATGCCGGGAGCCTCCCATTTCTGGTCATCCGGAAGCTCCGCATAGCCGAGCAGGAAGACAAAATTTTTCTCCTCGCCAGGAGAGAGCGTCACATCAATCTGATGCGCTGCGATCGGATACCATCCGCTGGCGACGGAATTCTCACATCTGCCATTTTCCACTGCCGCAGGATTCGAAGCGTCACGGTAGGCGCCGATGAAGCTGTCGCGGCTGGTGTCGAAGGAAGCGACCGGGGCATTTACTGCGGAATAGGCGTAATGATTACGGCGCTCGCGGTACTCAGTTTTGTGGTAGATGACAGAGGCAGCTCCGTCTGAATGCGAAGCATTTTCATCCATGGACGGCGCGGTCTGCCGCCGAACCCCGTGCGGGGAAGCTATCTCGATCTCTACTTCACCGGTACTCAGGTTCCGCTGGTAATTGGTCATATCGTCTACCGCGTTCCAGAGGCAGAATTCGATGTAGGAGAAAAGCTTCAGGGATTTTGTCTTGCCGGAGGTATTCTTTAAGGTGAGAGAATTGATCTCACAGGAAGCATCCATCGGGACAAACGCGAGCAGATCTGCGCTGACGCCATTTTTCGACGCGAGAAAACGGCTGTAGCCGATGCCGTGATGGCATTCATAAGAGTCCAGAACCGTCTGGGTGGGCTTCCATCCGGGATTCCACACGGTATCCTCATCCCTGATATAGTAATATTTGCCGTTCATATCGTAGGGAACGTCATTGTAGCGGTAACGGGTGATGCGAAGAAGCTTTGCGTCCTTATAGAAGCTATAGCCGCCGCAGGTGTTGGACATCAGGGAAAAGAAATCATTACAGCCCAGATAATTGATCCAGGGCAGCGGCGTCTTTGGAGTGGTGATGACGTATTCGCGGTTTGCGTCATCGAAGTAACCGAATTTCATAATTTATGCTCTCCTTTTGTGGTTTTATAGTAAAACGACTTACGTTGTTTCCTATATTTCCCCGTATGAACAGAAGCCGTGTCTGCGTGGAATGGAAACGACGCAGCCTCAGCTCCAGTTACAGTAGTAGCCGGAAGGGATGCGTCGTTGAAAGAAAGCGGTCTTACCCAAGCAGCGCGGAATCATTGGAAAACTGCTCACCACTGACCTTTTCGAACTGATCGAGGAGGTCCTTGACGGTGAGTTTTTTCTTTTCCTCGCCGCGGATGTCAAGGATAATTTTTCCCTCATTCATCATGATGAGGCGGTTCCCGTGAGTGATCGCATCCTTCATGTTGTGTGTGATCATCAGCGTCGTCAGATGATCACGGTTTACGATAAGATCGGTGATCTCCAGCACCTTCGCAGCGGTCTTTGGATCCAGGGCAGCCGTGTGTTCGTCAAGGAGGAGGAGCTTCGGCTTCTGGAGTGTCGCCATCAGAAGCGTGAGCGCCTGGCGTTGTCCACCGGAAAGCAGGCCGACCTTCGCGGTCATACGGTTCTCCAGGCCAAGTCCAAGCATCGTAAGCAGCTCTTTGTATTCGGCCCGTTCCTGTTTTGTAATGCCGGGGCGCAGCAGACGCACCTTGCCGCGGCGTTCTGCGAGCGCGAGATTTTCCTGAATCTCCATCGTGGCGGCTGTGCCGGTCATCGGGTCCTGGAACACACGTCCAAGATAAGCGGCACGCTTGTGCTCCGGAAGCTTTGTTACATTGATGCCATCGATCAGGATCTGTCCCTCATCGACGAGCCAGGTACCGGCTACCGCATTCAGAAGGGTGGATTTACCGGCTCCGTTACCGCCGATCACAGTGACAAAATCACCGTCCTCCAGATTCAGGGAAACACCGGCGAGTGCGGTTTTTTCATTGATTGTGCCGGGATTAAAGGTTTTGTAGATATTCCGTACATCAAGCATTTTACCGGCCTCCTTTCTGTGACTCAGCGGAGGAATTCTGTGTGCCGGGGGCGTCAGAAGCTGCTTTGTGGACCGGTTTGCTGAAATATCTGCCTTTCCAGTAAGGAACCGCCAGGAAGATGGCGACAACACATGCCGAGAGCAGTTTCAGAAGGTCTGTATCAATGCCGAGCCAGATCACGACCTGCAGCACGATGTAGTAAATGATCGCGCCGAACGAGACCGCCAGTAGCTGCAGAGCAAAGTTCCGGAAAATCCTTCCGAAAATCGCTTCACCGATGATAACCGCCGCGAGGCCGATAACGATCGCGCCGCGGCCCATGTTTACGTCCGCAAAGCCCTGGTACTGTGCAAGCAGGGCGCTGGAGAAAGCCACCAGACCGTTTGAGAGCATCAGGCCGATTACTTTGTTAAAATTCGTATTGATGCCCTGGGCGCGGGACATACCGGGATTGCAGCCGGTTGCGCGCAGGGAGGCGCCAAACTCTGTCCCGAAGAACCAGTAAAGGATGGCGATCAGGACAATGGTGATGACGATGACAATAAAAATGGTATTCTGCCAGATGGGAACCCCCTTGATATAGCGGAGCGACACCAGGAGGTCATAGTTGTTCACGTTGACGGCCTGGTTGGACTTCCCCATAATTTTCAGATTGACTGAATACAGGGACAGCTGTGTGAGAATACCGGCCAGGATTGCCGGAATCCCCATGAACGTGTGCAGAATACCGGTGGCAAGCCCGGCGAGCATCCCGGCGCCGGTCGCGGCCAGCATGGATACCCAGATATTGTGCCCGCTCATCAGCATCATAATGCAGACCGCGCCGCCGGTGGCCATCGTGCCGTCCACGGTCAGGTCTGCGATATCCAGAATGCGGTAAGTAATGTATACGCCGATCGCCATAATGCCCCAGACCAGACCCTGGGCACAGGCACCCGGCAATGCATTGAACAGAGTGTTGATATTCATTTGTCAAATCCTTTCTCTTTCCTGTGCATGCCAGGTCATTTGAACAGCCAGCTCTTTGCCAGGATATGTAATAAAGAATTTTTTTGAAAAACAGCGAGAGAGGAGACCCCTTTCTCGCTGTTAGCCGACGTTTTTGTCGGATTTTCTTTTATAACCGATCCGCTCTTTTGCAATGCCAAAGGAACGGAGCAATCAGCTTTTACACTTTGTGATGCAGTGAAAACTGTTGCAAGAGATTTACTCCGTAGCTGCCTCGGTCTCAACCTCAGCTTCTTCCTCTGCGCCAATCGCTACATAGTCATCCGGAATCTCAATGCCAAGTGTTTCAACGATCTCGGCGTTGTATTCTTTGGTCACTTCCGGAGCGTACTCAATCGCCATCTCGGAGATATCTGCTTCGCCGGTCAGGATCTGAACAGCCATCTCGCCAGAGATGTATCCGATGTCATAATAGCTGATGGAAAGTGTCGCCACACCGCAGCCGCTGCAAATGCCTTCCTCGCCTGCGATGATCGGAACGCCGGCGTCCAGGCAGACATTGTTGATCAGCTCCGTGTTGGCAGCTGCCGTGTTGTCGGTTGGGATGTAGATAACGTCGCTTTCACCTGCGGCGGTTTGTGCTACAGCCTGGATATCATTCGAATCGGAGAATGAGTAATAGGATACGGTATATCCATACTCTTCAAGGTATGTAGAAATCGTGTCTGCTTGATACTGTGAGTTTGCCTCAGCGGAGCAGTAGAGGATGCCGACATTGACAGCGTCCGGGAACAGCTCGTACAGCATCGCTGCCTGCTCATCCAGCGGAGCTAGATCAGATGTACCGGAAATATTGCCGCCAACGGTACCGGTGAACTCGATGTCAAGTGCTGAGCCGTAATCGGTGATAGAGGTACCCAGGATCGGAATCTCATCCGTTGCCGCCGCACAGGCCTGCAGAGACGCTGTCGCGTTCGCCAGGATGAGGTCAACCTCGCTGGTCACGAAGGAGTTCGCTGCGGTTGCGCAGGTTGAAGAATCGCCCTGTGCGTTGACCTCATCGAAAGTAACCGCGTCGCCGAACGCTTCGGTCAGAGCGTCTTTAAATCCCTGTGTCGCCGCATCGAGTGCGTCATGCTCTACCAGCTGCAGAATACCGACTGTATAGGTCTCGGCCTCATCTGCGCTTACCCCAACGCCGCAGAAGCTGGCAACCATCGCTGCCGAAAGAATAGAAGCTAAAATCTGTTTCTTCATGGTAATATCCTCCTCATTTTTTTGTGTCAGGCACGCATTTTGACAAGCCGTCTGCACAGATAAAAGAATTATAATGCTTTAAAGCAGGAAAGTCAAGAAATCAGGGGAAATTCGCTAAAATTTATGGTTGGGAAAACAGGGTTACTATTCACGGGGTGGGGATGATATCTAAGGTGTTTGGTTCCTCATCT
>JAJBUL010000068.1:0-2456 GCA_020860365.1 Clostridiales bacterium
ATTTATAGTGAATGACAAAAGAATTTTTGTCGTTCACTATAAAATCCCGCTGCTTTTTTCGCATCCCGCCAGTCAAAACCAATCGCATCCAGCTTCTGAATCTTTTCCGCGCTCAGTTTTCCGGCGCGCATCGCGCGACGCTGGTTTAGAATCCAGGATTTCAGCTTTTTCCCGCTTTTTCCCCGGTAATCTTCCGGAATCTGCTGGAGGCTGCCAAATGTACAGACGTATTCTTTGGCATCCTGATATGCCTGCTGCCAGGGGGCGCTTGTTTCTGTCATTTCCCCCAAAGGCAGCTCGGAGAGGAGCTCCACCTGCCTTTGATCCAGTTTTCCTTCTGCCAGCGCCTTTTTCTGCATGGAAATCCACTTGCCGATCCAGACGCCATCCACCACAGTGTTCTGCGGGATGGCAATTGACCCGTGTTACTGGTACCAGGTTTTCACCAGCTGAAAACGACTCTCCCAGGAGTCCATTTGCCAGACCATACCGATGGCATCCAGCTTCTGTTTCCGTTTTTCCGGCAGCTTTCCTTTGCTCTGGGCATACCGCTGTGTATGGATCCAGTGACCCAGCCGGAAGCCATCTTCTGTGACATATCTTGCCGGGACGAGAAGATCCCCGTTCTCTTTCCTATACGCTTCCGCCGCCTGGTATCCCTTTTCCCATCTGGTATCCGGCGTCTTTGACCAGCTCATCCCGATTTCATCAAGCTTTTGCACCTGTTCTTCCGTCAGCAAAACGCCGGGCATTTGTCTTTTTCTCTGGTTGCCCTTCTCCTGCCGATTCCCGTCGATATTCTCATCGCCGGTACTTGAGGCGCGATATTTTCGCATCAGGTAGATCCAGTTTCCCAGCTTTATTCCATCCGCATTTACATAGGAACGCGGCACTTCGAGGTTTCCATGTTCTCTGTAATACGCACAGGCCGCCGCATAATTCCGTTCCCACAGATAATCGTGCTTCCCCCAGATCATCCCAAGGTCATCCAGCATTTTTATCCGCTCCGGGGTCAGGTATTTTTGCCGCACACCGGCTTTTTCATACGTACGGATGTTGCAGAGCCATTTGCCAAGCGGAATTCCATCCCCGGTCACATAATCCCACCGGATGTCCAGATTCCCGTATGTCTCTTTATATATCTTCGCAGCCGCGTAGTTTTTTTCCCAGAGCAGATCCGGGAAGGTCTCCCAGACCATGCCAATGGAGTCCAGCTTTCGAATTCGTTCAGAGGTAAGGGTGCCGTGAGTAACGCCTTTTCGGATGCCTCTCTGGGTCGCAATCCACTTACCGAGAGGATAGCCATCCTCTGTCATATAGCCCGCCAGTATTTCGAGGTTCCCATATTCCTCATAATATTTTTTTGTACAGCCAAACATCAGCTCCCACGAGGCGGTCAGTGTGTCATTCAGTTTACGGAACAATTCCCGGCAGTCCCTCACCTCGTCGATGATGCGAAAATGCTCATTTACGATAAATGCACTTTCTCCATGTTCACGGTAATATGCCGCAGTCAGCTGCATTTCATCTTCAATCAGCCCAATACTTTGCAGACATTCAACATTTAGAACAATGTCAAAAATTACAGCATCCTTTTGTTTGCTGGCAGAGAATGCCCGCCCGATCTGTTGTTTGTATATAATCGGGGAAACGGTCGGGCGCAACAGAATCACCCCACTGATCCCTTCCACATGAATTCCTTCATTTAAAGCGTCAATACAGTACAGAAGGCGCAGATGAGACGTGTCGTTGTCTGCACGAAACTCATCGAAAGCCTGATCCGCACCAGGATCGCTCGAATACAAAGAATACACATGCGGGTGCCGGTCTACCTTCGCAAACCACTCCAGATGCTCCATCATCTCATCCATATGTTCCTTATTCGAGCAGAAAACAATGTACTTCCCCGTCCGGTCTGTCATGTGTTTGTCAAAGACTTCATCGAGTCCTTCCGACATTTCCAGGGCGCGCTTCAGCTCTTCCAGATACTGCTCACAGGTATCCCGAACCACCCTGCTCTTCGCTGTGCGGATGCGCTGTTCGTATTTTTCCAGGCTTTGCTGACAGGAATAAACAGAAAGCACATAGTTCGGCGGATTTAAAATTCCCCTGACAATTGCCTCGCCCAGGGTCATCTCAGAGGCGATATTCCCGTCGAACAGCTCTGCAGCCATGTCCCTTTGATTGTCCAGATAGCGGATGTTTGTGGCAGACAGCCCCAGAAGCGGCGTATCCGGAAATATGGACAACAGCTTCTGTACTCCCTGCCCCCACATCTGGGCGCCGCAGCGGTGGAACTCGTCCAGGATGATATAGGCCGGAGCACGATTCCTGTGGCTGCCATCTGGCGTACCCGCCGGGAAAACCGCAACGGAATTATCATCATTCATACAGATTCCGGCCATCTCATCCTCTTCCATCCACATGAGCTTCGCATAAGTACAGCAGGCAATATT
>JAJBUL010000068.1:2466-13367 GCA_020860365.1 Clostridiales bacterium
CCGGCAGGTCCCCGCCAGTTGCAGCTTTGAGGTTCTCCAGCTGCGTTTTAAAAATATATTCCGAAGGAGAAAGCCAGAGGATTTTCAGTCCCGGATGATCTGCGCAGAGCCGGAAGCCTATGAAGGACTTGCCGGTTCCTGTCGGATGGACAATGGCGGCCTTTCCCGTCTGCTCCATCATATCGACAGCTGCTTCATATGCGGCTCTGTTATGTTCATATACCTTCACATCCACCCGCTCCAGCTCCATCCGTTCTGCTATTCCCGCGCAGCAGCAGGCCAATCTGCCTATAGCGTCGCCATTCCGCGCCGGCCTGGCGCGGTGGAACTCCTTATTATGACATCCGGTACATGCGGCGGCGGCGGAGCGACACGCTGCATATAGCCGGAATTTACAGCGGGATTGAAAAGCAAAGGCCTGTACATCCCTGCTTTTCTCATCAGCGCCGACCAGGTCAACAGACTCTACACTGATGTACTGGCAGAATGTAACATTTTCTCTGCATATCATTATTCCCTTAGTACAGCATTAAGGGAATAGTTTTCTGAAACCCTTGATTTTCCTGGATTTTTTGATTTTTCCGGATTCTTTTCTCCGATTTTGACCACTAATTTGACCACTGACGAGCTCTGATTCAGGCTTTCGTGGTCAAAATTTGAGGAACCATTCGTGGTCAGTAAAATTAAGGGAAATCCAGCCCGGAACCCGCCATTTACGGGGCTTCCGGGGCGTGTCAGAAGCTTCCCTGGGCACTTCCGGATCATAAAAAAAGTGGTCAGATTTCTGACCACGAATCTGACCACTGGCGTTAAAAGTTCTTTTTTGTTTTGCTTGCATATGCATTCTTTTAATTTGTATCCTGTATGTAAAAAACAGGTAATTTTCTCTGCGTATCTTGACAGACAGGGCTTTGTGATGTAAAATTCTTGCAAGTTGAGGGATTAATAAGCATTTTTCATCCGGAAAAACCAATTCCCTTAATGCTGTACTAAGGGATAACTCAAAGCGGACTTTCCCGTCAAAACAGTTAGAAACAATATAAAATTGCAAAAAAAGAGCCTCCCATACACGATGGTGTATCAGAGGCCTTTCTTATTTACTATCTTCCCGCCTTTTCAAAAAACAGACCGGTCAGGAACCAGATGGGCGCATAGTCGAGCCGGATTACTCCGTTCACCTGATAAGGGGAATCGCTGTAGTCCCAGGGACATCTGTCTCTCTTTTTCAGCCACATTCCGGATGAATATTCCACAGCGAAAATGCCGATCATGTAAATCAGGCCTCTCGTAAATGCATTGAATCTCTTCAATGCCCCGGAGAGCGGCGCGATCAGAGACGCCAGACCATAAATGGGAAACATATGCAGGGAAGAAATCCCTGTCAGCTTTGGATCGTGGCGGGCAAGCGAGTGCAGTCCGGTCCAGAGAACCTCCAGACACCATCCATACATCCCACAGCGGATAAAACGATTCTTCATTGGTAGAAAACCGCCTTTCTGACAGGCTTCATCCGATCCTGTCATTTCTCTCTACCATAGTCTGCACTGGCGCCCTGAAAAATATGTTGGAATTTTGTAACAGCTAACGGAAAAGCAATTATTTCTTCATGCTTCCCCACCGCGCGATCGTCGATACCATCAGGATGGCGACCGCGATGATTCCGGCGACGGCAACGGTATAAAGTCCCTGTCCATACACGCTCTCAGTCTCCTGGCGCACGATGTAATTCATCGTATAATATACGCTCGCTCCGGGGATGAGCGGGAAAATGGAGACGACAAGGTAAGAGATCGCCGGAAATTTGCGAACGCGGGCCATGATTTCGGAATAAGCCGCGGCAAAGACCGAGGCCATAAAATAGGCCATCAGATCCGCGCTGCCAAAACGCAGGGTGAAAAAATAGACCGACCAGGAAAGCATCCCGCCCAGGCAGCAGAGCAATGCGCCAATCCCGTGAATGTTGAACAGGATGGAAAATCCCGCGCACCCGAGAAAGCAGGCAATGGCCTGAAGAATATAGGGATAGCCCGGACCGGATACGGCAAGAGGGATCCCCCACAGCTTTTCCGCCAGGTTCCAGGCGGCGCCGGTACCGAGCGCGATCGCGGCTGCAATCAGAAAGACCTGTACAATCCGGTTAGTGCCGGAATTGGTATCGCCAAAAATAATATCCCGCATGGCATTAGTAAAGAGCAGTCCCGGAACCAGCAGCATCAGCGCGCCGATGACTACCGCGTCTGCATTGTCCGCGACGCCGTACGCGCCCATGGCGTAAGCGGGAACAGCCATGAGAAAGGCCTCCAGGATGGTGTGGAAAAATGGATTTGCGTGAAACCGGTCCAGAATCGTATCGGTCACTCCAATAAGCAGGCCGCAGACACCTGCACAAAGCGCGTCCCGCCATGTCCCGCCAAACAGAATGGAAAAACCGCCTGCTCCCAGAAAGCTGCCAGAGAGCCTGATATTCCAGGGAAAAACCATGCGGTGATCCTTTGTCTCCTGCAGCCAGCGCCCAAACACAGCCGGTTCCGGCTTTTCCTGGCAGATTCTGCGGCTGAGATTGCTGAGCTGCTCCACACTGTCCAGATTGTTTCCATGATAGCCGATCCGGCGCATGCGGGTCAGGGCGTTGCCGTCAGGCGTACGGATGCTGACCGTCAGGCAGTTGGGGATGGCAAACGCTTCCGCCAGTGCCCCGTAAGACTTTAATATCCGCACAATGCTCTCTTCGACACGAAATGTCTCCGCTCCATTCATCGCAAGCTGATATCCCAGCTCTGTCGCCAGATCCAGCAAAGCTTCATAATCCATAGTCGTTTTCCCTTCCCAGATTTCCAGTCCAGGCCGTTAAAAATATTCGATACAGGCCACACCATGACCAGCTTTACGCGATCTTACACTGCAGGTGCTTCCTGGAACGGCGTCCGGTGATACTTAAAGGCGCTCATCATCTCCCGTGTCAGGCTCACACCGTCGTTCTCCGGCACCTCGTCGCGCGTACACCATTTGCCTTCCGAGAGCTCGGTCTCATCCAGGATAATGTCGCTGTCCCCGTCTACCTCCGCAAAAAAGCCCATCAGCAGCGTATCCGTGAAGGACCAGGGCTGACTTTTGTAGTAGCGGATGTTTTTTACCTTCAGTCCGACCTCTTCCATCACCTCTCGCTCTACGGTCTCCTCGATTGTCTCCCCGATTTCCGCAAAGCCGGCGATCAGCGCATACTTTTTAAATGTACGTCCGGCGTATCGGGTAAGAAGGATTTTATCCTTACAGGTCACACCGACGATGACAGCCGGGCAGATCTTCGGATACTCAACCTGTCCGCAGGCTTCGCAGTGCATCATACGCTCTTTTTCCGAATGAACCATGCGCCTGCCGCATGCCGGGCAGAAGCGGCGGCTTTTGTACCAGCCATAAAGCTGCATCCCTGTAACACCTGCAAACGCCGCCTCCTGCGGCCCTGCGCTTCGCATAAGTTCTATTTTTTCCCAGGTATAACCCGGAAACAATTCCGGCAGGCCATCCGTGTTCCACAGTTCCTCCCCAAACTCCCGGAACAGAAAATAGTCCATTCCGTCAATGGAAAACAAAAAGGTCGCCTCCTCATCCGGATAGGGGCATACGCGCATGACCTCCTCATAGCTCAGAAAGGAAATCGAATCTTCCTCTCGCTTTACAAAGATCTCCCGGCCCCGATAAAACAAAACCCTGCTGTCCGATCCTGGCTGCGCGCAAGGCCGATATTCATTGTGAAACCGATGCTTTCCAATCTCCTGAATCATAGTATTCGTCTTCCTTTCTGTTACCATTCACAGACGTTTCTCATCTTGCCGGTATCTTTTTTCTTCACAGAAGCCCTTCTGCGGGAAATGATTCGGACCATTCCGATTTCTCACTTGTTCCCCGACGCAAGCGCCTCAATCGAAGAGGAATATTCGGACGGGGTCATTTTTGAGATACTCTTGAACTGTCTGGAGAAATAATGGACGGAGGAATAGCCCAGAAAATCGGAAATCTGCGTAAAATTCATCTGGTTCTCGCGGATCAGCTGCTTCGCGTACTCAATCTTCATCCGCGTAAAAAACTGCATGACGCCGCAGCCATTCTGTTTGCGGAACAAGGTCTGCAGCTGGGAACGGCCGATCAGATTGTCATGGCAGATTTGCTGTACAGTGACAGTTTCGCGGATATGCTCCTCCAGATAAAAAAGAATTTTATTATAATTCTCTGACGGCTGCTGTGTGTCAGAGGGAGGAACCACCACAGACAGCGGTGGTATCGTATAGCGGCGTATCAGAGAAATCAGGAACTGCTCCAGATACAGGCGCACCATCTGCTGTGCGCCAAACATACTGTCCGGACGTTTTTCCATCTTCTGAAGATAGGGATCGTCCAGCGGCGTGGCGATACAGCGCCGCGCTTCCGCCACAAGCAGACCGAGAAGGCTCCGCTCTGAATCAGACAGCGTCAATACCTGATGGTGAAAGAAGCTCATCGCCTGCGAATGGCAGACAAAAGAAACCACCACAATGTTTGGAGCACTTTTTGCCGCGGCTGTCATGGTGTGAAACTCATTGGGCTTATGGAAAATCACCTGTCCCCGGTTCAGGTAATGGGAACCGTTATCCGTCGTGACCTCCGCCTTTCCCTTATCGACATACTGAAACTCCCAGAAATCATGGCGCTCGCCCGCAAAGTGAAAATCACTGCGATATTCAAAATAATGAACTGTGTATAATTCTTCAATCTGAATATCCGTATCCAGCATAATACTTTCATACGCCATAAGATTGAAAGCTCCTCCTGCAGCTGCTGTACTTCCGTCCGCTTTTTGACTGGCACATTCCGTCTGCTTTCCCTTCTGCATGCGGTCAGTCCAGCGGGGCACACATTCTCCCACTGTATTTTTCCACAATCGCCCGCATCTGCGGCAGCTTTTCCTCCATATCCGCTACCAGCTTCAGCTGTGTGCGAGCGCGATCGAGGTTATGCGCTTCCCGGGAAATCTTAAAATAGTGATCTCCTTCCAGATAATCCGTCAGAAAACGGATCCCACTCTCAAAGGTCATCAGGACCGCACCCATCGGCAGCATGGCCAGCTCCATCTCTGTCAGAATCGCTCCACAGCTTTCCAGATAGCCCCGCACATAAGCCTCATAAAGCTCCATGCTGCAGGAGACCCGGCCAAGATCCCGCTCATCCTCGCTGGCCGTACTGGCGCCAAAGCGGATGGAGTCGCCAAAATCATTGACAGAAAGTCCCGGCATGACCGTATCCAGGTCAATCACACAGATCGCTTTTCCGTTTGTGTCGTCAATCATCACATTGTTCAGCTTGGTATCATTATGCGTCACGCGAAGCGGCAGCTCCCCCTGTGCCTGCAGATCACAGAGGACATGCGCCAGCTTTTCCCGCTGCAAAATGAAAGAAATCTCCTCCTGGACGCCTGCTGCACGGCCGCAGGCATCCGCTTCCACCGCCGCTTCGAATTTGTGAAACCGGTCCACCGTATTATGAAAGTCAGGGATCGTCTCGTGAAGCGTATCCGCCGGATAGTCCGAAAGCAGGCACTGAAATCTCCCAAAAGCCACGGCGCTCTGGTAAAAAATCTCCGGATCCTTCTCTTCATCATAACACCGGACATGATCAATATAGACGTAAACCCTCCAGCACTCCCCATCCGCATCAATGTAGAAATACTGTCCGTCCCTCGTCTGTATAAAATTCAGCGCCTCCCGCTGCTCATCCCCGCCGTTCTCACGGATTTTTCTTTTTAACCAGGCGGTCACCCGGCTGATGTTCTCCATCAGCTCTTCCGGGTTTTTAAATACATGCCGGTTCACCTTCTGGAGTACATAGTGCGCCTCCCCCTCCCCGTTCCGGCAGGTCAGATGCCAGGTATCATTGATATAGCCGTTCGAAAAAGGCACGAGCGCAACAGGCTCTCCTTCCAGAAAAAACTGCCTGGAAACCTCATACAGATTCCGATCCATCGCTTTTTTCCTCCACATTTGGTATCATCAACAGCCCTCCGGGACCGCGCTCTGCTCCGATTCGTTTCTCATTTCCTTCTCAGCCCTTCACGCCGCCTCCGGTAACACCTGCGATAATTTTCTCGGACAGCAGGATGTAGAGAAGGAAGGTAGGCGTAAATACGATCATAACCGCCGCAAACAGACCGCCATAGTCTCCCGTCTGTTTCATCGCACTGATGATCGAATAAAGGCCGACGCCGACCGACCGCTTGGAATCTGTGCTGGCAAATACCAGCGACATGAAGTATTCATTCCACACCGAGAGAAAGTTAAAAATACTGACGGTCACAATGCCTGGCTGTGCAAGTGGAAACATAATCC
Source organism: Clostridiales bacterium (assembly GCA_020860365.1). Taxonomy (GTDB): domain Bacteria; phylum Bacillota; class Clostridia; order Lachnospirales; family Lachnospiraceae; genus Choladousia. The sequence continues at coordinate 8,823 of JAJBUL010000068.1, forward strand.
TCCAGAAGGTCATAATCGGAGAACATCCGTCGATCGCCGCCGCCTCCTCATACGCCCGCGAGAGCGTCGAGAAAAAGCTGATCAGGAATGTCGTCGTATACGGTATATTAATCGCTATATACAGAAAAATCAAGAGGATTCTGCTCCCGGTCAGGTGCAATTTGGTCGTGATGCTCAAAAGCGGGAGGATAATCATAATCTGCGGCAGGCTCATGGCGCCGACAAAGCTGGTCTTGATCATGCCGTTTCCCAGAAACGTAAAGCGCGCGAGCACATAGGCCGCGGGGGCGCAGACCAGGATCAGAAGTACCATCGAGACAGAGGCGTACAGCAGAGAGTTCATAAAATAGACCGACACATGCTGCGTTGTCCAGGCCGTCACATAATTCTCCCAATGCCAGTTCTGTATGCCAGACAAAAGGGACTGGAACACCTGCCCTTTGAAGATCGCGCTGGAAGTAGAAAAGCTCGCGGCCAGAATCCAGCCAATCATGGAAAATGTAAAAATCACCCAGATCAGAAGCAGAAGATAGCCGGGAAGCAGCCGGATCTCTTTTCTCCAGTTGAACGGTTCCACGTATTTTTTTCTTTTGTTTTTTTACGGAATGCCATCTGTTCTCCCTCCCCGTTAAAACTCTAAGTCATCTTCTTTGAGCAGACGATTGATCAGGAAGAAAATCACCAGTACGCAGAGGGCCAGCACACAGCCGACAGCGGCTCCCGCTCCCGCGTCTGTCGTAGTAACCGTTTTACTTCCAAATACCAGCTCATACATATATATCATCGGCACAATCGTACTGTTCTCCGAGTCCACCGGTGAAAACATTTTCGACCAGACAAAAAACGCGACCGCATTGACACTCCAGAACGTGAGGTTCATTTTCAGCGTCCCTTTCAAAAGTGGCAGCGTAATATAGCGAAACTGCCGGATTCTCCCGGCTCCATCGATTTTCGACGCCTCAAAGAGATCCTGCGGTATTTTTTCAATGCCGCTGATCCAGATCAGCATATAATATCCAACCGCGCCAAAAACGAAAGCGATGATCATGGACCAGAGCTTCATGTCCGTGCCAAGCCACTTGATCTTGGACAGAGAAGTCAGTCCGAGCGCCCCGAAAATGTTGTGCAGCAGGCCGTACCGCTCGCTGAACACATAGTACATCCACATGGCTGCCAGGGCAACCGCACTGACAACATTCGGGAGATAGATCACCGCACGGAAAAAAGATTTAAACCGAACCCCGCTCGTGAGGATGACAGCAAAGGTCAGCGAAAGAATCATTGTCGCGATTCCACCGACAAACCAGATCATAAGAAGGTTGCTCATCGATCTGCGGAAGGTATTCTTACTGAAAATATTGAGATAATTTCCAAGGCCCGTAAACACCCACTCCGATATGGCTGTACTCGGCCGGGTTACCTCAAAAAAGCTCATCAGCACCGTTCGTATCACAGGATAAATAAATACGATTGCAAATATGAGTAAAGCGGGACTCAGAAAAAGAACCATCATCTTTTTGTCTTTTTTCATATTCTTTCCCCCGAATAAAAACAGGAACCGGGTTAACCAGTAACAATCGGGCAGGAGGCAATCCGTCGCCTCCTGCCCGAACAAAAAACGTTATAAGTCACACCATGGCTGCCCAGCAGCTTTGTGGCCGGGTCGTGACCGGCAGCCACAAAGCTCTCTGAGAAATCGCGGCCTGTCAGTTGCTCGCCGCCTCCAGCGCGTCGATAAATTCTTCTGCTGTAATGGAACCGGAAAACAGCTGTGCGCCATATTCCTTGATCGTATCTGTCATGTCTGCGTTGTCGTCAATGCCGCAGTCCCACTCATAGCTGGTGGTTGCCGCGTCAAACGCTGCCTTGCAATTCGCAAGAAGCGCCGGCCATTCGCTATTGTTCGGATCTGCCGGGATCGTATCGCAGGCTTCGGAAATCGCTGCGTCTCCGTCGCCGCTGACAATCGCCATAGCCAGATCAAAAGCAGCCTGCGCATTCGCGGAATTCGCGCTTACGGAGATACCCTGTCCGCCGACCATCATTGCTTCTGTGCCATCCACACCGCCGTCTACTGCCGGATAGGAGAACATGCCCCACTCCAGCTCTGAATCTGTATTGCCCTGAATCTCAGACGGTACCCAGGACGCATTCACAATCATCGCCGTCTCGCCGTAGCCGATCTCATTCTCGCCCTCCGGATAAGCACACGGAACATACTCAGAAAGATATCCGCTCTCTACCAGTGTCTGCATATCCTGCGCCATTTTCAGAGCCGCTTCATTCTCCGCCCAGTCGCCATTGTTGACAAGCTCCTTCACGCCATCCTGGCCAAGATATCTTGCCAGATGATAGCCCAGGTTCAGGTTAATATATGCGTCGTCGATCGTCAGCGGCGTATAGCCCGCATCCTTGATTGCCTGGCAAACCTCAAGGAATTCCTCCCAGGTCGTCGGCTCTTCTACGCCCACCTCATCGAAAATCGCCTTGTTGTAGAAAATACCGGAGCAGTAAGGCTGATACAGCAGGCAGGCAAGGGATCCGCCCGTCCATCCGGTCACTGCGTCAACAAGCGCCGCGTTGGAGACACTCGAATAATCCGCCGCGTCCGCCATCTCTGACAGATCCAGGGCATAATCGCCAAAGGTCTGGGACAGTCTCTGGAAGTCGTCCTCATACAGGTCGATCGTCTCACCCGCATCCAGGGAAGCAGCGATCAGGGAAGTAATGTCGCGGCCTTTCCACTCTACATTTACTGTTACGCCTGTGCTTGCCTCATAGTCATCAATAATCGCCTGAATCGCAATCGCCTGTGGCTCACTCTCCGTCCACATAGACCAGTATGTAAGCGTCACACTCTCCTCCGCCTGTACAGCAGCCGGGAGCATCCCCATAGCCACTACCGCGGCTGATCCGCGCAAAAAGTCCCTTCTGGATATTTTGTTCATTGTTCTTCCTCCTTACTTGTTTCCCTCTTCTCGGGTTGCATGATACTCATCAGCCAAAAGAACGGATTGGTACAATTATCAATCGACCTGTTCTTTTCTGAACCACATTTTAGCACCTTTGTACAAATCATATTTGCACAATTGTTCGATTATTTTACACGATTGTGCAAATGTTCAGCTGCTTCTGCGGGGAAGTGGCCTGCTCATCCTGCAAAAGATGCGTATGATACATTTTCTACATATCCATCCACAGCATCCCGCCCGGAAGCAGACTGCATTCAGATTTTCTTCCATTTCCGTCATAAACTGCCGTAGTCTGCGATTCAGAGGTATTATTCAGCACTGCGTATTTTCCGTTCTCCGGATACGCGTGAACCTCACAGGCCGGATTTGAGGCAAACCATTTTTTCATTTCCTCCGGCTTCCCGGCGGCATAATAAAGCGCCTGCAGCAGAATCCGCGTATTTTCAAAACTGTAAGGAAGCCCCGCGAAATAAACGCCATATCCCATGCCATAAGGATGTGCCGCCGCATGAACCTCATCATTGGAATACTCGATTATCTCCGTATCCGCCTCTGTCGCATAGATATTCTTCATGCTCTCACCGAAATCGATCGGACACGTGCTGCAGGCTGCCTCCAGCGAGCCCTTCCGCAGATCAGCAGTGATAAAATGCCCCCTCGCTACCTTCCTGTAATACTTATCCGTCGACAAGGTAAAGCCCAGCTCTTTGTCTACGCCCAGCACATCCGCCAGCTGGAAATACCGCCCGTTCGCGTGGCAGGCAGTCGGCTCTCCCACACCCAGAAAGCCGCCTCCCTCGTAGACCCATTTTCGAATCTTTGCAGTGAGCACCGGATCCAGCCATTCCTCACCTCCGGAATAAGCCGTCATCGCGTCCCCCGCATTGATGATCACATCAATGTCTTCCGGAATGCCCTTCTCTTTTATCTCCCGAAAGCTCAAAAATGAGACATCCACCGCCATTCCGCTTAAGCTCTCCATCAGCCCCATATAAGAATAGCACTGCTTGTAGCGAAGCTCATGCGTCACCATATATGCCTGCCAGGAGCGGAGCGCGCCCCAGGAGTTCAGCACCGCCACCTTCAGTCCACAGTAAGGCCGGACGCCGTGAATATTTTCATACAGCGTGCGGAATTCATCCGTCACTGTCTCAATAAAGTCCACGAATGCCGGAAACTGACAAGCCAGACTCAGGTAGCCGCCATAGCCGATGCGGTCGACCGGTTTGCGCATCATCGCACGCCTGGCCGTGATCCAGTCTCTTCTCGCCTCCGGTACCGGATCATTTCCCTCATAAAAGGTATCCGGGAAGAAATAGGGAAGAAAGCGGCCTTCTGTGTATTTCACATGCGGGATCTCCGAGATCAGCCGCAGGCTCACGCCGCCGCCGACGCTGCCGACCACCGCGTCGAGACCAATCTCCCCAAAATACGTTCCATAAGGCTCCGTCCCGATCCAGTTATCTCCCAGGAACATCATAGCCTCACGCCCTGCCTCATGCACCAGCTCCACCAGCTCCTTTGCCTTTTTCGCGACAAAGCGCTGGAAAAAATCCATATAATCCAGATAATG
>JAJBUL010000119.1 GCA_020860365.1 Clostridiales bacterium
TTTCCATGCGATTTTTTGGGGTTTTCGGAGTGGAATTTACTTTTTCACTTCAGCCAAGTATTTTTTCAAAAAAATATTGACTTCTAAAGATTGTTTTGATATAATGCTTTCTGTTCGCGGAAGTGTCGGAACTGGCAGACGAGCAAGACTAAGGATCTTGTGAGCATTGCGCTCGTGTGGGTTCAAGTCCCATCTTCCGCACGGGTAAGAAGGTGTAAAACATTTGTAATCAGACAGGTGTTTTGCACTTTTTTGTTTTCAGGAGAGATAATTTTCTTCACCTTTATTCCATCACAATAGCCGCATCGGTGCCCTCTCGTGCCATTACAAGATTGCCATGTATTGTAGCCAGTAGCATAGCTGTCAGTAATAGTCCAATTCCTTCCGCTCGATAAATTCCTGCGTATCTTATGCTTATATCTTTCTTATTACACAACTGTGTTTTTTCGTTTTTTTACCAGTCGCATCCTTGTCATAATTAATCCCGACAAGAAGCAGATTACCAAAATAAGCATTCAGTACTCCATGATATCGGTTGTCGAGAATCTGCTTCACCGCAGTATCCGCATCTTTCTTCCATTTGAGTTCTATCACCATAGCCGTTTTATCCATGCCGCGCCCTGGAATAAACGCATAATCCGCAAACCCCTTTCCGGATGGAAATTCCCGAACCATCATATAGTAATTCTTTGCCGCGTAATAAGCAATATAAATTGCGCATGCAAGGGAATTCTCATCATTATATTCAAGCGACGAAGTACACTCCTCATGAATCCGTTCCAGAGCACTCGCCACTGCCTCTACATCTTCGCGAAGCGTAGCCTCCAACAGTTTCTCCGATTCGTTAATAGCCTGCTCTACCTTTGACCATTTTCCACCCTTTACTGACGACTGGAACACCTCCGCGACCTCCCGGTTTGGAATATACACCTCTTTTGTTGCATGGTCATAAGCCAGATATCCCAAATGAATGAGCAGCGTAAGAACATCATCCTTGTTTTCAAAGGATGTAATATCATTTTGAAAGGTGCTGATATCGACCTTCACCCGCTGACCTCCGAGCATCAGAATAATCGCATCCTTTAAGCCGTCATAGTTCTCATTTATATATCTTTTCAGACTTTCAAATGTTTCCGTTTGCGTCCAGTAATTGCGGAATGCTTTATAATTCATTGCATTAACCACAGAATTGGGACTGTAAACAGATTTCCCATTTTCAAAGGAGTATCCGTCATACCACTGCTTCATCGCTTCGTAATCCACACAATGTGTATTACAAAGCAATTGAACATCCTCCTCTGTGAAGCCAACATATCTGGAAAGAACCAGCGGCTCTGCCATGGTAAATTCTTTAAAATCCGACAATGCAGATTCCGTACCGAACTTTTTTACCGGAAGTATGCCAGTCATATATGCAGCCGCAATTGTCTTTTTCGTGCGATCCTTATTCTTGAAGATGCCCCTCAAAAACAGAATATAATCCGCCTGAAGCTGTTTATCATCTTTGAATTCCCGGAATAACGCATCCCATTCATCAATGACAAAAACAAATTTCGCGTTTCCTCTGGCTACAACCGCGTACAGTGCCTTACCAAGACTTGTCTCTTTATCTGACACGCACCCTGGAAAAGCTTCTCTGATTTCTTCCAGCAGTGTCTGCTGCATCTCATCCAGCACATTGGATTTATGGTCTCTGGCATCCGAAATAAAACCTGTCAGATCAAAAGAAATAACATTATATTTATTCAAATGCGTGGTAAAATCGTCAGAGCCACCCACTTCCAGATCCTCGAAAAGGGCATGAGAATCGCAGGTTCTGTCGTAATATGCACAGAGCATATCGGCATCGAACGTCTTGCCAAATCTTCTTGGCCTGCTAAAACAAACCAACGGCTTTGGTTTGCCAATCAGATTATTAATAAATACAATCAAGCCGGTCTTGTCCACATAAATATCTCTTCGGATTTCTTCAAAACCATCATACCCTGGATTCAGGTATAGTCCCATGCTTCATCTGCTCCTTCCTGACTGTTCTTGAATTTGCGTCTACAATTTCAGGCCACTTATCCTGATTATATATGGAATTGCATATAAAAACAAGTTAAAAACAACACCCTGAGCAGAAAGCTCAGGGTTGTTTCTGTACTTTATTTCGTGATTGTCACCTTCAGCTTGCTGCTCCACGCAGAATAATACCTGGTACCGTTCACAGTCTTGTAAGTGCGGATTCGCACGTAATAGGTACTTCCTTTTGTCAATCCCGTCAGAGTCTTGCTGTTCTTTGATGCGCCAGAGACAGTCTTTTTCTTACTCGAATCAAAGGAACTGCTGGTTGAATACTGAATCTGGTATCCGCTCACACTGGATACAGCCGTCCATTTCACTTTAGCCTTGCCTGCTGAGGAGTTTTTCACGCTGGTGAGCGCCGTCCCGGTCAGACGGGCTGTCGTCACTTCCGTACCGGATCCCTTTGTACTCCCGGAGTACGGGATAACCTTATAGGTATAAACCGTCCCGTTCTGGCTGACTACTTTCTTATCCGTATAGCTTACCGTTGATCCGCTCTTAATTGTTTTGACCTTCGTGTAGCTCCCTGTGGCGGTCTTGCGGTAAATAATATAACCAGATGCCCCTGATACCTGGCTCCACTTGATCTTAATGCCTTTGGCGACGTTCGTAAGACTGGAAATCTTACAGGTATCAAGCGTCACGGTTGAACTGTCAAGGGCAACAAAAGTAAATTTATCGCTTGTTGCGGCGTATGTTTCAGCCGCTGTACCTGTGTAACCATAAATGGTAAATTCCATAGGGTCAGAGCCTTGCCCATACTGACTTTCCCCGTACTCATATCCAATTGCCATACTCCCAATTGAAGTTACGCTTTTAGGTACCGTCATACTAGTGAGGCTATTGCATCCGTCAAAAGCCGCTCTTTCTATTGTCGTCACATTATTCCCCAATGTCACGCTGGTAACTCCCGTGCACCAGAAAAAGGCGCAATCGCCAATCGTAATTACACTGTCAGGGATTGTAATATTTGTTAAGCCGATACAATGATAAAATGCCTGGGTTCCTATTGTTACTACAGTATCAGAAATCGAAATACTCTTTATATTTTCACACTCATAAAAAGCATACGCACCAATACTGGTTACGCCTTCCCCAAATGTGACTGAGGTAATCGCGGAAGCACAATCGGCCCATGGGGCGCTCCAGACCTCATTATATTTTGAATAGGAATATATTTCACAATAACGTCCATTTTCATCATAGTAGCTGCCTGACAAATATTTCGATTCCTCGTCAGGTTCATAGTCTAATGTATAATCATCCATATTTCCACTGCCACTGATTATAAGCGTACCACTGGAATTAAGCTTCCAGGTCAGGTTATCGCCACATGTTCCACTATCCACAATGCTAACAGTCGCAGGTTCATCCAACGGATCTTCTGCTTCTTCTACAATCATAATCAAATCTTCTTCCAGCTGTGTTTCTCCGGTTTCTTCTGTATCTTCAGTTTCATCCATTACAGTCTCCGTTTCTCCTGAGACCGATGTTTCCGTTTCCGCCTCTTCTCCTACATCAATGATATCATCTTCAATAATAACCGCATCAGACGTATCATAAGCAAGAGAGACACTCGCCGGTGTCGTGAGCAGCATCACGGCAGCCATAAACAGTGACAATTTCTTTTTCATAGTCTTTTCCTCCCTTTGGATTAAAATTTATAAATTTGTAACGCTTACAGTCATTTAGATAGTAAGCATCGCAAAAATCAATGAAATACATCGGGTTCTTTGACCCTCGCGGCATCCGCGCTTCGGCCGGTGCCTGCGTCATCGCACCGCCTTCACTCATACAATATATGTATGCATTCCTGCAGACACGGCGCAACGGTAACCTGCATAAATACCTGTTCCGGCGGATACAGGACTGCTCCCGTCCGGAGGTTCCTCTTTCTTATCAAATTATCAGTCTTAATATAGCATTTTAATGTGGCTTTTAGCAACATTTTTTTCTATAACTTTATCGCTGGCAGCCTGGGTACTTTCCAGTTCAACAGAGATACCCTATAGCCAAAAATGAAATGGGAGAAATTCATGGATTTAACAGAAATCGGCAGCCGGATAAGGCAGGCCAGAAGAGAGAAAAAAATAACACAGGAAAAGCTTGCAGAATTGTCAGATGTAACTCCGCACTACATATACGAAATTGAACATGGGATGAAAGCAATGTCTCTTGATACTTTAGAAAAGATTTCTCTTGCACTTGATTTGTCTCTCGATTATCTTTTCTGGGGAAATGAAGCTCTTGGCAAAAGCCCGGAAAGCGCTCCCTATGACGACCAGTTGAACGCTGTTATTAGCAGGCTTTCCAGATCAGAAAGACGAGCAATTGAAGACATTTTGTTTGGAATCATTGCCCGCCTTAAAAACGAATCGCCATAACTGTATTTTTGTCTATTTTGTAAAAGACTAATACTTCCCACATCAAAAATAGGAGAAAACCCTTTATTTACAACGGTTTGACCGTAAAAATCACTTTTATGCTGCTGCCATCTCCTTTGCACATGCTTTCAGTAGTTCCTTCAAGTACTCTGGAAGGTTATCGATGAACTGCTGAATGAATTTCGTCATTTGTTCATTCATAAGAAAAAACTCCTCGACGGTTGAAAGAAGCGCAACCATGATCAGTTTCATAGAGTAGTCAAAGGTAATCTTAGCAACTTTCTGTACATACAGGTAAAACAGTTCCCCAAGCGACCGATAGTCTGTATTTGCCATTTGAGACACACTGAGCATCATGTATCTGACATTGGCGATGCAAAACGCGAAATCAAAGAGTCAAAGGAAGCGCTTTTGCATTCTTTGCAACGATTATAACGATCACGTACGTACCCGATCGGGATCTTTTCATTTTTTACACGATATGCTAAAATCAGGAGGAAAACATATGGCAGAAAAAGATATCACAGAAAAACTACTGGAAGATTATCCGGACTGGATGAGGAAGAACCACGAATATATCCCTTCTGTGCAAGAAATGAAACACGTAGAGGACGTACTAAATCTTTTGGCAGCAGTATCTGGCGATAGAAGATTTCAAATTACGCAAACGGAATCTGAAGAAAGGAAGATAACGAGGATGGAAGACTGGTTAACGAAAGCATTGGATAAGGCAACAGAAAAAGGTATAAAAGACGGTATTGAAAAGGGCATGAAAGATGGTCTTGAAAAAGGTATGAAAGCAGGCCTCGAAAAGTTTGTGAACTGTGTCGATTCCCTTATGAAAAATGAAGGTTACTCAAAGGAATACACATGTAAAATTCTGAATTCCACTGTAGACGAATACGAAGAGGCCAAAAAGCTTCTGGCAAAGGTCGCTGTCGTTGTCTGACTTCAATCGAAAACAATACCCGTGTATCTCCTAAGCCTTAAAATTTCTTACGTGGTCATGCACTTAAAAAGATCGGGCTCCCGATACGCTGATTCGTACCGGAAGCCCTTCACTGTTACACTTTTTAGTAGTCACTTTTGTTTTACTCTGTGCAGCAAGGTACAAGACCTGCCCTGAATCGTTCCGATTATTCTATATCATGAAGCTGCCATCTCTCAATATTCCGGCTCGATCAGCCCGTAGGTGCCGCCTTTTCTCTTATAGACAACGTTTACTTCCTCTGTCTCAGCGTTCCGGAATACATAGAAGCTGTGTCCAAGGAGCTCCATCTGTACGCAGGCGTCTTCCGGATACATGGGCTTCATCCCGAAGTGTTTGGTACGGATGATCTTTACTTCTTCGAGCGGTTCTGACTCTTTTTCGATGAACTCCTGGCGGAAGTTGCTGCCGCCCTGATGACGGTCGATGATTTTCTCTTTGTATTTGCGGAGCTGGCGCTCAATCACTTCTTCCACAAGGTCGATGGAAACGTACATATCGTTGCTGACCTGCTCGGAGCGGATGATGTTGCCCCGTACCGGGATGGTTACCTCTATTTTCTGTCTTTCTTTCTCAACGCTCAGCGTGACGATGATTTCTGTGTCGGAAGTGAAATATCGTTCGAGTTTTCCAAGCTTTTCCTGAATGGTGATCCGTAAATTGTCAGATACCTCAATGTTCTTACCACTGATAATAAACTTCATACTGTCCATCTCCTTTACTTGATGATACGGTCATTATACCATATCTTTCGGATTTTACAATGAAAATTTCCAATTTTTTCACATTTTTCTAAATCTTATTGTGTATTCTCTACAATTTTTTGAAAAATTCCGATAAAAGGGAGGATACCTGTCATTCACAGCAGATCGCTATACACTTTTTTACCAAAATTCACGCCGTACAAATTTTCAGAATTTCCTGATAGGAAAGCGGTCCGCCGAATAAGTCCAGAGCACTGCCGACCGTCACATCCACGCGATCTTTGCCCGCTTCACGCAGCAAACGCAAGTCCTTGTAGCTGCCGACGCCGCCCGCGTAGGTAACGGGCCGTTTTCCCCAGTTTCCGAGCAATTCAGCCACCGGAAGCTCAATCCCGGCCGACTTTCCTTCCACATCAGCCGCATGCACCAGGAACTCGTCACAATATCCAGCCAGTTCATCGAGCGTTCGGTGACTTAAGGTGACTTCCGTAAATTTCTGCCAGCGGTCGGTTACGATATCATATTCCCCATCCCTTTTACGACAGCTCAGATCCAGTACCAGATGTTCTTTTCCGATCTCGCGGACAAGGCACTCCAGATTGTCATATTGGATGCGGCCGTCCTGAAAGACATAGGAGGTTACGATCACGTGCGACGCACCGGCGTCTAGAAAAAAGGCTGCATTCTCAGCGGTGACGCCGCCGCCCAGCTGCAGTCCGCCCGGATAAGCTGCGAGTGCCCGCAGCGCCTGTTCCCGCGTGGCTTCGTAATAAGGTGATGAAACCGGGTTAAGCAGGATCACGTGGCCTCCCTGCAATCCGTCTCTTTGATAAAGATTCGCGAAATAGTCCGCATCCTGTACGGAGACAAAGTTTTCACTGGCTGTATCTCCCTGATCCCGCAGACTACCGCCTACAATCTGTTTCACTTTTCCGTTATGTATATCGATGCATGGTCGAAATCTCATAATATCCCGTTGTCCTTTCCATTGTCCTGCTATGTTCTGTATCCCATTACGAATCAGGTTCATCAGGCTGACATTTTTATCTTCCTTTGTTGGATATAAAATTTGCTTTATCGTTTCAATTATTCCAGCGCCTCCAATTCTTTTATACTCTCTATGAAGTGCTGCTCAACAGGAGAGAGTAGTCTCTATCTTTGTCAGCCCGTCTTCCGTTGTATACATGATTATATTGGATTGGCTCATTGCCCGTTTGCCTCCTTATGAATGTTTTCCGTTTGAATGTAATAGACCAGCAGCCGGATCACATACTCCGGTGCGTGCCTATTTCCCAGCTCCCAATCGGTAACCGTCCTATAAGGAATTTGAAAGAACTCACAAAATTCCTTTCGGTTCATACCTGTACTTTCTCGCAGCTCTCTGATTCTGTTTTTCATTTCCATGTCGTTTCTCCGTTAAGCTCCACTGCATAACCTGCCACCGGCAACACGCTTCGTATGCTAAGACAAAAAATATGCGTTGCGTATCTATCATAGCATATGCCAGGCAAATACGCAACGCATAAATTCAAAAAAATCAGGCTACCTCAATCATTCGTCTCATTCCCCGTGAGTGCATCGCCAGCATCTTCGACACCATCTATGACGTCCTTGCCTGCGTCGCCAACGCCGTCCACGATATCCTCTCCCGCATCGCCCAAATCATCCGCAATGGTTCCATCCTCGTTGGTCGTATTGTTTTCATCCGTCCCATCGGTTCCCACATCTCCACCTGTTCCGTTGGCCCCGGCGTCCTCTCCGGTCGCGTCATTTACAAGTCCATTGTCATCTGTTCCATCGTCAGCTGTCCCGTCCGTCACTCCATTCTCCAGATCATTGTCCGTATCAGAAGCATCTCCGGCATCGTCCGCATTGCTTTCATTCGTGTCGGCTGATTCCTGCGTTGTGTCATTGTCCGAAGCATCGTTCGCGCCGCACCCGGCCAGCATGGTCATGCAGCACACACAGGCAATACATAATACGTACTTTTTCCAGTGTCTCATTTATTCTTTCTCCTTTACACTATTTTTTCCGCAAACGAACCAGGGACCTGTCGACCAGTCACTTATGCAGCTTACGCCGCCTGATGCGCGAATCGCAGGCTCTCACGTCGTTTACTATAATATGCACATTTGAAAGACTTTTTATTCTGAATCTGGAGAGAAGCGTCGATATTTTTACATCGTTTTTGTGCTACAATCCCCTGCAAACATCATGCATAAATAAAACACGCTCCACAATATACTGTATCAACAGTCTGTACACGGAGAAAGCGTATGAATTCCGGTCCAAAAATCATGGTTTTTAAGTTGAGGGAAATTATTTACACACTGATTCTGGCTTTTTTTGTTATTACGCTGCTTCTCTGCCTGATCCTGATGTTCACAAAAAAGAGCAGCGGCAGCACAGACGAATCGCAGAATACGGAAATTGCACAAAACAATTCCGATAAAGCACAAACGCAGAACACCTCCAATGAAACGCAAACACAAAACAGCTCCAATGAGACACAAACGCAGACCGGTTCGGATCTCACGGAAACTGCCTCAGCGGAAGCAAATGCATCATCGGCGTCTGACAGAGGTACCTATATTGCCGGGGTCTACACGTCTTCTGTCACACTGGGCGACTCAGCGGTGGATGTACAGGTCACAGTAAGCTCCGATCAGATTCTGGCAATTGAGCTGGTAAATCTAAGCGAAGCAACGGAAGCAGCCTATCCTCTGGTTCCCTCCGCCCTCGAGAATCTTGCGTCGCAGATTCTGGAAAAACAAAAGCTGGACGGTATCACCTGCTCCTCACAGACCAGATATACCTCCCAGCTTCTGTTAAATGCCATCTCGAAAGCGCTCTCTATCGCAAAAGCGACGGAAAGCACGTAAATTTACAGAAACTTCCAGGAAACGGCGTAAGTCATTTTACTTTCCCGCCGATTTCCGCACCAATAACCGTTCTTCTTTTGTCTTCCAGTTCTTGTTCCGATTCACGAAGTGAATCGAGAACGCAGGCTCCGTCTTGCGCGCAGCGCAACTAGGAACGACGTGGCTTCCAGAAGCACTCGAACACAGGAATGATCAGGAATGCGACGATACCACAGGTGAAGCCGCCGTTGTACAGGCAGAAACCACCATGTAGCCGGGGAACACTCATGACAAGCGTCGCATGCAACGCTCCGGCGATGACGCCGCCCCAGAAGCCATATTTCCCGGATACCGGCGCAAGGCCGCTCGCGAAGCACATGCCCACCAGAATGGCCTGTGTCGTCAGTGTCCAGTTCTGTGTGTCGGTCACGCCGCCCACATACATGAAAAACGGAAGCAGCGAGGCAATGGCGTAGCCGACCATGATCGGAAATACCGTCCGTGGCTGAGCGCCCTGTGCACAAAACGCATACATACACATGATCGCACCCATCGTCGCGCCAGTGAACTTCGCGCCGGTGAAGACCAGCTGTCCGTCGGTCATGGTCATGCCCTGCACGACATTGTAGTAAAGCAGGATGAACAGACCATAAAAAGCCATATTGACCAGCGTCGCCGGCATGCCGAATGTAGAAGTATAGTCAGTTTTATAGCCATCGCTCGCCCAAAGCTTTTTGTAGGATTTCAGGCAGTCATGATCCAGCATCCAGGCTGCCACGAAGCACAGCAAAAATACGATGAGAAAAAATACATTGACAAACAGCCGATGTCCATCTCCGAGATTGGTATTTGACGGAACCTCCACCCCTGGGGAAAGATATAATATGCAATACACCAGAAATGCTAAAAATCCGGCCGCCGGTCCCGCGTTGTAGAGATCATATCCTTTGTGGAAAGCCGGTGCATGTGCGCACAGGGACGGCATTGCGCAGCCGACCACTACGCCCAGCACAATCGCCAGCAACAGTCCCACAAAGCTGAAGCCGCTGGTCTCCAGGTTCGGGTAACGGAACATCAGCTCCATCGCGAACGGCGCCAAAGCAGTGGAAAACATGGCGATATTCGCCACACTGCCAAAGGAAACCTTTTTGATTCTGGAATAAACCCACACGCCGAAGAAAAACGGCCAGATGCTGACAAAGGTCATACCGAAGGTGGCAAATCCCACGTTCAGCCAATAGGCAGCCACTGTCAGGCCGGTGCATTTCGCTTTCGTAAAATAAATCAGCGCACAGCAGCCCAACCCTACCATACCGGTGTTTAAAAAGGAACTCCCTAATCCGCCAAGCACAAAATAATCCATCGTAAACTGAGATGGACTGGTATTGATCGTGATAAACCCGGGAATCAGGTTCCCAATATCTCCGGCAAAGAGAGAACCTATGATAAACGCAATGGAAAAACCAAGCAAGATTTTAAATATCAGGCTGCTGTTATCTTCCTCTTTAATTTTCATTTCTATCACTCACCTTTTAAGAGAAAACGAGCCACGCTGTCGCACATCTGCCACAGCGCGGCCCGTCTTTTTATTTTATCTATTCATTTCTGATCTGATCGAAATATTCCTTCGCCAGGTGGCATCCTCGTCCTACGGACGGGATATTCCCTCGCCGGGCGGCATCCTCGTCCTGCGGACGGAGCAAGCCCTCTGCCGATTTACAGTCAAATCAGAACAGTCCGGAAATCTTTCCTGTCTCGTCTACGTCAATGTGCTCCGCAGCCGGTACCTTCGGCAGGCCAGGCATGGTCATGATATCACCGGTCAAGGCTACGATAAAGCCTGCACCAGCGGAGATCTTAAGGTTCCGGACGGTCACTTCGAAATCGGTCGGCGCGCCAAGCTTGTTCGGATCATCTGTCAGAGAATACTGCGTCTTCGCTACACAGATCGGACAGTTGCCATAACCCATATCTTCGAGCTGCTTCGCCTGCTTCTTCGCTTCCGCAGTCAGAACAGCGCACTTGCCGCCGTAGATTCTCTGAACGATGGTGTTCAGCTTATCCTCGATGCTGCCTTCCAGCTCATAGCTGAAGGAGAAGTCGTTCGGCTCTTCTACCAGACGGATCACTTCCTCGGCAAGCTTGATGCCGCCTTCTCCGCCCTTTGCCCATACCTCGGACAGAGCAACGTTTACGCCCAGCTCACGGCACTTGTTCTCAACAAGATCCAGCTCCGCCTTCGTGTCGGTCGGGAATGCGTTGATCGCAACCACGCACGGAAGCTTGTATACGTTCTTAATGTTGCTGACATGCTTGAGCAGGTTCGGAAGACCCTTCTCCAGCGCTTCCAGGTTCTCCTGGTTCAGATCTGCCTTCGGAACGCCGCCATTGTACTTCAGAGCGCGAACCGTCGCTACAATAACGACCGCATTCGGATGCAGGCCAGCCATACGGCACTTGATGTCAAGGAACTTCTCAGCGCCCAGGTCAGCGCCGAAGCCAGCCTCGGTGATCGTATAATCGGCGAGCTTCAGAGCGATCTTGGTAGCCGTCACGGAGTTGCAGCCATGCGCGATATTCGCGAACGGTCCGCCGTGAACGATTGCCGGTACATGCTCCAGCGTCTGTACCAGGTTCGGCTTCAGGGCATCCTTCAGAAGAGCTGCCATCGCGCCCTGTGCATGAAGATCGCCAGCAGTCACCGGCTTCTGCTCGGAAACCTTGCCATAAGTATAGCCAACGATAATTCTGGAAAGACGCTCTTTCAGGTCGGTGATGTCGCTTGCCAGGCAAAGCACTGCCATGATCTCGGAAGCTACTGTGATATCATAGCCATCCTCTCTCGGCACACCATTGGTCTTTCCGCCAAGGCCGTCTACCACAAAACGAAGCTGACGGTCATTCATATCCACGCAGCGTCTCCAGGTGATCTTGCGCGGGTCGATGTTCAGTGCGTTGCCCTGATAGATATGGTTATCCAGCATAGCCGCCAGCAGGTTATTCGCAGCGCCAATCGCGTGGAAGTCGCCTGTGAAATGAAGGTTAATATCCTCCATCGGAACCACCTGCGCGTATCCGCCGCCAGCAGCTCCGCCCTTTACGCCAAAGACCGGTCCTAAAGACGGCTCACGCAGCGCTACCATAACATTCTTGCCAAGCTTCTGAAGACCATCTGCAAGACCAACCGTCGTCGTGGTCTTCCCTTCGCCAGCCGGCGTCGGGTTAATCGCGGTCACAAGAACGAGCTTGCCATCCTTCTTATCCGTCTCGCGAAGCAGATTGTAGTCAATTTTTGCCTTATACTTGCCATATTGCTCCAGATATTTCTCGTCAATCCCTGCCTTTGCCGCAATCTCCGTAATCGGGGACATCGGTGTTTCCTGTGCGATTTCAATGTCAGATTTGAATCCCATAGCTAAAAAATCTCCTCTCCTTTATCATCCTGTCATGGTTTGCCCGACAAAAGACAGATACCCGCATAAAACAAAGCCACGCGCAAATGAGCGAAAACATGGTTTTTTCCTCTCGGATCCTATCATTTTGAAACGGTTGAAATAAGAAAGACGTCATCCAGAGCTCTGCCCTGGTATTCCCGCGACGTGTCTGCGAAAAGGCTCCCTTCCCAGCAAGCGGAAGTAAACCTGAAATGGCACAAAAAACTGCGCAGGGAATAAGTTGCCACAATATCAAACGATACAAGGGCACGGCATCCTTCTCAACGCAGTAGCGGAAGCGATACCGTAACGCGGAATACCTCCTTCGTTCACAACAAAGACCTTCCCATCATGTGACACTTAACGTACAGTATCTACTCTACCTGTAATCTCCCGGCATTCCTTCAACAACAGAGCCGGGATCATTACCCGTAACAATATAAAATTGTCCGCGGAGGTTTTGGAAAGAAAAAAGACAGCATAACAATTCCTGATCATGCTGTCCAGACGGTCGACAAAATTATTATTTTGATTACCTTGTGGTGCTCCACTGGTCCGTCAGCAATCAAAACCTCTCACTCGTTCCCCATTATATCAAAACAAAAACATTTGTCAAGAAAATATCAAATAAATTTTCCGCCTTTTTGGCCGGGTCTTCGACAGTTGAATTGAATTGAAAATGCCTCAAAGCCTTGATTTAGGC
>JAJBUL010000141.1 GCA_020860365.1 Clostridiales bacterium
CTCACGAAAGTTCAAAATCTCAGTCCGTCTTCTCCACCCCGTGAATAGTAACAAGAAAAAGGCAACAAGAAAAAAGCAACAAAAAATCGGTTGACAAATCCGATTTTGTATGCCAAAATAACGATATCTCGTGGTCGAACAGAAATCTGTAGCCGCGAGGACTTAAATAGGAAAAACCGACGATGTGAAAGTCAAACAGGAGATGCGCTCACAGAGAGTGGGTGGTGCTGGGATACCCACAGTAAGCAGCCTGCAAATGGGTCACGGAGGGCGAGGTGAACGCCGCGCGTTGAGGGTCTGATACTACAAAGGTATCGAGAGTTCGCGGCAAGTAGCTAAGACGTATGCCAGCGTTAAGGGTCGGAAATGTGTCAGCATTTCGCAGAGTGGCTGTCTGTGTTTTGGCCGGAGGCAGCGTTGGACGGCATTTTACCGCTTGCCTGTATAAGGAAAGGTGTGGATGGTGTTTTTCCAATTTGAAATCCGGAGTGAGCATAGACGGCAAATAAGGTGGTACCGCAGAATAGAATCTGTCCTTATGGTTTCATAAGGGCAGTTTTTTTATGTACACAGGCGCGAGTGGAAATTAGTAGCTTCGCTACTCGCGCCTGGCACAGCGGATAGGGAAGAAGAGCGTTTCCCCTATCCGATTTCAAGACGAAAGTAGATTTTTCTTAGTGGGACAGTGCAGGTGCTTTCGTATGCGGGCAGCGTGGTACTGGTATAAATAAGTCCTTGACTTTTTGATGTAAGGATATTATCATTAGTTCAAAAAAAACGAAGAAATGAGCTGAACTGAATGATTGTATTACATTTAAAATTAGACCGGATATATGGGTTTGAAGATTTCGAAATTGACTTTACGTATCCTAAAAAGGTGGTAAATTCCATTATTGAAGGAGAACATTTGGAAGGCCGCGAGCGCTTCCGCTACAAAAAGATCGTTGTTCTTATGGGGACTAATGCGACTGGAAAAACAAGTCTTGGGAGGGCTTTGCTGAGGATATCTGATTACATTAACACGGGAAATCCTGCAGTGCTTTATGATATGGTATCTGAAAATACAGGTAAATTCTGTATTGATTTTGTAAACGAAGGGTATGTATTGCAGCGCCTTACCGCATACATTGATGCTTCCAAAATGGAGGTATCAGTAAAATACGCGAAAGCGGAAATTGAAAAGATGGATTCCTATGAAAAATGCGTGGAGAAGCTGGAAGAGGATTCCCTGGAATTGTTTTCTCCTTCGTATCCATTAAGGAAAAAAGTGGGGTTTTTGAATTGCAGATTTGCATATCCGGAAATAGAGTCTTCGTTAAAAACAACAGGCGTGGATAAAAATGAGTTGTTGAAAACATTGAAATCTGTAATCGGAACTCTGGATCCAACGCTTGGAAATGTAACGTTGTCGAGGGATTTGAAAGATACTTTTATTATAAGGAGAAAAGGCAGGGAAATTATTATCCAGGATGGAAAACTGTTAAATAACGAAGCGCTTTCGAGCGGAACTGCGGAAGGTATTGATGTGGCGGTTTTTCTGGCGTCAATGATGACAAAAAAAGGATGTTTCTATTATTGCGATGAGCATTTTTCTTATATTCAGAGCGATATTGAAAAGCGGATCTTCGGTATCATGCTGGATCGAATTCAGATGAACGAGCAGCTGATTTTTACAACACATAACACAGACATGCTGGACTTAAATCTACCAAAACATTCTTATATTTTTCTGCGAAGGCAGATGGTGGATGACAGATGTAAAGTGACTGCAATTGCTGCGTCAGAAATTTTAAAAAGAAACACAGATTCTATCCGGAATGCGGTTGAAAATGATGTTTTTGCTTCCCTGCCGGATGACTCGCTTTTGGATGAACTGGAAGCGGGGTGGGCTGATGGCTGACAGATGCATATATTTCGTTGAGGGATCATGTGAACAGCAGCTGGTTCGCGCATTGAGAGAGCCTCCGAGCCTGCTTATCCCTGGGAAAATAAAGATATTCAATGTTGTGCAAAAGCTTTTGCCTAAATCTCAGCTGTTGTCGATTCAGCCAGGGACAATGATAGTGTTTGCTTTTGACACCGATGTTCCAGTCGCAGGGAATCTGAAAAAGAATATAGAGTTGCTCAAACGGTATTGCAGCAAGGTTGAGATTATTTATCTGGCTCAGGTACTGAACCTGGAAGATGAACTTGTCAGATGTACGGATGTAAAAAATGTGCAGGAGCTTACAAAAAGCATTGGCATTCATCAGTTTAAGTCGGACTTTTGTAAAATGAAGACAAATGAGTGCAGATATATGCTGGAGAGACACTGTTTTGATATTGGGCGGATGTGGATGTGTGAAGTGCCACAGGTTTTTAATTTTGTTGAAAGAAATGGGAATCGTGTAAGAGTTTAAAATAGTTAAAGGAAGAGAAAGATCGACTTCACCGGGAAAACGGTGTACGTGCTTTCGTATGCGGGCAGCGAGGTACCGGTGTAACGATATGATTCACCTGTTCAGAACAGCATCAAAATGCAGGATATCACCGAAGCGGATATCCGATGTTGATCTGAATGTATTTCAAGAAGAAAGAAAGGAGCTTTAAAATGAAAAAAAAATTAGCAGTATGCGCACTTGCGGCAACAATGGCAGCTATGACGGTGTCTGGCACAGCGATGGCGGAAGAGTACAAGGTAGGTATTCTGAAGCTTATGGATCACGCGTCCCTGGATCAGATTGAGGATGCGATTCTCGCGGAACTTGACGCGCTTTCTGAGGAAGGCGAAGACACCTATGTCTATGAGGGCTATGTTTACAGCGGCAATGCGGATTCTTCCACAATGATGCAACAGGCGTCTCAGCTGGTGAATGATGACGACGTGGATATCGTCATCCCGATCGCTACGATGCCGGTGAGCATTTTGCAGGAAGAGATCGAGGATTCCGGTAAGGATATCCCGATCGTGTTCGCGGCTGTGTCCGATCCGGTAGGCTCTGAGCTGGTTGACTCCATGGAGGAACCGGGCGGAAACATTACGGGTACCAGTGACGCCCTGAACACAGAAGCGATTCTTGATCTGATGTTTATCGTTAACCCGGATATTACGAAGGTTGGCCTTCTGTACAGCCTGTCTGAGGACTCTTCCGAGCAGCCGATCGCGGACGCAAAGGCATACCTGGAAGAAAAGGGCGTTGAATATTATGAGGCAACCGGTACGAACACTGCTGAAATTCAGCAGGCGGTGGAGTCTTTGATTGCGGATGGTGTAGAGGCCATCTTCACACCGACCGACAATACAGTAATGTCTGCGGAGCTTTCCATTTATGAAACGCTGATCGAAGCAGGTATCCCGCATTATACCGGCGCGGATTCGTTTGCGGTAAACGGCGCGTTCGTAGGCTTTGGCGTAGACTACGAGCTGCTCGGAAAAGAGACTGCTGACCTGGCTGTTTCGATCCTGCAGGGCGCGGACACGGCAACGACGGCAGTTGTTACGTTTGACAATGGTATTGTCACCGTGAATACCGAGACCGCAGAAGCGCTGGGCATTGATTACAGCGGGTTCGAAGAAGTGGCAACGCAGATCGTAGAGGTTGTGACAGCGGAGAGCATGGAATGATGCGGTAGTTGGAAAGAATTTGAAAAATTCGGTGAGAATGCTGAGAAGTTCTGTTTTGCATCGCCTGGAGCAAAGACAGGATGCATGGTTTGGAAGGTGTGAGGAATGGCAGTTCGTAGCCGGATGAATACAGAAAAAGACAAAAGCTCGCCTGGGACAGAATGGAAATGCCCGGGCGGGCTACTGTGTTATCATATGCTATCTGTTTTTGGAACATATTTTTGTCCTTAGAGGATAAAGATGCAGAAGGGGTATTTTTTACGGCTCGACCAGGTGCATACTGGTGGTCAAGGCTGGAAATGTAGTGGTAACGTAAAAGGTTTCGGGTCAATTAGAGAAAGGAATCGGAATTTTCATGAGTTCAATTATTACACTCTCGGTAGTGACGAACGCTCTGGAGCTGGGAATTATTTATGGGCTGATCGCGCTGGCTCTGTTTCTGAGCTATTCCATCTTAAATATCGCGGACCTCTCCACAGACGGCTGCTTTACGCTGGGTTGCGCTGTCGGCGCGCAGGTGGCTATCATGGGACATCCGATCCTGGCACTGTTCGCAGCCATGGCGGCAGGCGTCTGCTCTGGTTTTATCATGGCGTCGCTGCAGACGCGGCTGGGAGTGGAGCCCATCCTTTCCGGAATCATCGTAAATACGGGGCTTTATACGGTCAATCTGGCCGTAATGGGCTTTTCTTCGAATCTTTCGATTTTCAAAAAGGACACGATTTACAGCCTGTGCAAAGATCTTTTCGGGGCGACCTGGTATAAGCTGATTGTATCGGCAATCATTGTATTGGTCATCTGCCTGCTTCTGGCGTGGTTCCTGGGGACGCGGCTTGGCCTTTCTATCCGTGCGACCGGCGACAATGAAGATATGGTGCGTGCCTCCAGCATCAATCCGGGCTTTACCGTGACTGTCGGCCTGTGCATTTCCGGTTCCCTGACGGCACTCTCCGGCTGTCTGATTGGCCAGTAGCAGAAATCCGGCGACATCAACATGGGCACTGGCATGGTGACCATCGCCCTCGCGAGCCTGATCATTGGTGAAACCCTGCTTGGAAAACGTTCCATCCCGCGGCGTATCGTCGGTGTCATTGTCGGCAGCTGCGTTTACCGATTTGTCATCGCGATTGCTCTGCGGCTCCACGTACCGGCGGAAGCGATGAAGCTGGTATCCGCGATTATCGTAGCTATTGCCATTGCTGCGCCGTACCTGAAAGAGCGGATTGCGCTTCAACGGCAGAAGATCGCGAATTCGGCGCCGGAGAAAGGGGGAAGCCAGTCGTGAAAGAAGGAATACGGATTTTGTGTCTGGTTTCTGCTATGAAAGAGTTCAGGCAAATGGATACGACTGTAACTTCGGAGAAAAATGGGGGGGTGAGACGCTGTGTTAAAAATCAATAACGTGAGGAAGATTTTCAACCCAGGCACCGTCAATGAAAAAACCGCCCTGGCTGGCGTGACGCTGACCGTCAACGACGGCGATTTTGCGACCATTATTGGCAGCAACGGCGCTGGAAAATCGACGCTCTTTAACTGTATTGGCGGAAGCTTTTTTCCGGACGAAGGGCATATTTATCTGGATGACCGTGACATTACCTATGTGCCGGAATACAAGCGCGCGGTCGACATCGGCCGCCTGTTTCAGGATCCGATGAAAGGAACCGCCCCACATATGACCATCGAGGAGAACCTGGCGCTTGCCTACCTGCGGGTGGCAAAAAAGAAAGCCGTTTTTTCCCGAATCACCACGGCTGAGCGAAAAATGTTCCAGGAGCGGCTTGCCCTTCTTGATATGGGGCTCGAAGACCGGATGAAACAGCCCGTAGGGCTCCTCTCCGGCGGACAGCGGCAGGCACTTACGCTCCTGATGGCTACCCTCGTGCCGCCCAAAATCCTGTTGCTCGACGAACACACGGCGGCTCTTGACCCGGCCACAGCGGATAAAGTCATCGATATTACTAAACGCGTCGTGGAAGAAAATCATCTCGCCTGTCTGATGATTACCCACAATATGCATTCCGCCCTCGACATGGGGAACCGGACGCTGATGATGGATTCTGGCCGCATCGTACTTGACATCAGCGGCGAAGAGCGCGCCGGGCTGACTGTAGACGGCCTGCTGGAGAAATTCCGCACCGGAGCGGGCAAGGAGCTCGATAACGATCGGATCTTATTTTCCAAGGTAGAATAAAAAGGAAAGGGTCGCCTGGAAAGAGCGGCCTGTTTCGTGCGTAGATTGGGTGTTGCTATTCACAGTAAAATAAAAATATAACCTAATGGAAAACAGAAGGAGTGGACACACTATATAAGCGAGCAGGAGACGGATATGTGTCTCCTGCTCGCTTCGGTAGAAACGTTATTTGGCTATAATAATTAAGGTTTGTACTTCGTATTTATTCTCGCGAAGTAGGTGTGACAACAATTACATTACAGCGCCGCCACGATTTTTGCCGCGCGGCGGCCGAAGGTCATGGTGCGGCCGCAGGCCAGACCGGTGAAGAGGTTCGGATAGGTCTGGGAGAAGAAACCGCCGGTGCAGTCGCCGGTCGCGTACAGACCTTCGATGGCGGTGCCGTCCTCGCGGATGACCTGCATATCGGTGTTGATGCGGCAACCGTTCAGGGTGGTCAGATGCCATGCGCCGGTGCGGACGCCATAGAATGGCGCGGTGTCGACCGGGGTCAGGCGGTGTGTTTCTTTGCCGTAGTCCTCGTCTACGCCTGCCGCGCACAGCTCGTTGTAGCGCTCAACGGTGGCGACAAAGGTATCTGCCGGGATATTCAGTTTTTCCGCGAGCTCTTCGAGGGTGTCAGCTTTCTGTACATAGCCGTCCTCGATCAAAGTCTCGACGGAACTCCACACGTAGTCATAGGTCATATTGGAGAGAGCGCCGTTCGGGAACGCAAACAGACGGCAGCAGCCGACCTCGTCAAACTGTTCCGCATACTGCTCGTTATTTGCGTCGAAGATATCACAGTAGGTATGGTTGGGCTGCATGCACATCGAGTGGAGCATGAATTCATACGGGCCGGATTCGTTGCAGAAGCGCTCGCCGTTTAAGTTCACCTTCAGGAAGGGCTGCTCACCAAACCAGAACCAGCGGCCGGTGGTCTCGTATCCGGCTGTTTCGGTCGGCAGACAGCAGCAGCGGTTAAACATCATGGACGCATGTGTCGGGTCAAGCGCGGCGCCTGCCCAGAGCATGGCTTTGATGCCGGAGCCGTCGCAGGTGGAGCCGAGGGTGTAGTTGATCTTCATATCCAGTGTCTGCGGCTGAAGTGCTTTCATCATCTGCGTGTTGGTTGCGTAGCCGCCCGTGCACATGATGACGCCTTTTGTCGCGGTGATGCGGATATAATGGTCGTCGTTCTGATCCTGCGCGATGATGCCGGTCACTTTTCCGGCCGAATCCTGCTCCAGCCTGATCAGCGCGGTAGAGAGCTTCCATTCTACGCCGAGCTCATCGCAATGTGCCTGGAAAGTCGTATTTAGTGTGGTGCCCTCCGGGGCGTCGTCGGTCGTATGCGGGCTGTGGCCGGTTGCGTAGGCTTTGTCACGTCCGGGATCATCCGTGTTGCCGACGCCGCCTTCCAGACTCATATACCAGTTCCCGGTGCTCTCCAGCAGCTCAGTCAGCCAGTCCACCAGCTCGCCGCTGTTATCTTCCCAGCAGCGGATCAGGTTGGAATCCACATAGCCGCCGCCGTAGCGGACGATATCCTGCATCGCTTCTATTTTATCAATTTCGAATTCCGGGTATTCCTCAAAGGAAGCCAGCTGAAGAGAAGAATTGATCGCGCCGATGTCTTCGCGCGGCCCGGTCGGTGATTCGCGTTTTTCAACAACGAGCACCTTGGCGCCCTCCTCCGCGGCGGTCATGACGGCAATCCATCCGCCGGAACCACAGCCGACTACGAGCACTTCTGTCTCTAATTCCTCTGTGATATCAGATTCCGCGATTTCCGGAGCTTCGCCCAGCCATTCGGCTGCTTCTTCTTCCTCGCTGCTGACAGTTACGGAAATGCCGGACGCCTGAGAAATACAGTTCGCCGCGGCCTGCTTTACCGCTTCACTGGTCACGGTAGCGCCGGACACTGCGTCCACGTCACAGCTCTGGGAGCTTAGAATTGCCTGCACCATCTCATCTCCGATGTCGGCGCCGATGCCGGCCGTCTCGCCGGAGACGTCGATCTGCACATCGGTAATGCTTGTCTCATCAAAGGTCATAGTGACTGTCACGACACTGCCGATGCCCTTGGCCACCGCGGAATAGGTTCCCGGGGTGTAGGAGAGTGCCTCAGCGGCCAGTACCTTTGCACCTGTTGCGCCTTCCGCGCCTGGAAGTACGCTGATCGCAGCTGCACCTGCCGCGGCCGCTGCCATCGTTTTGATGAAATCTCTGCGGGAAATTGATTGCTTTTCCATAGCATTTTCCTCCTGAAAAATTAGATGATTAGATTTTTCTGATGCATTTATTTTACTATAACCCGCAGAAAATGAAAAGTAAAAAAGCAGGTGATTCCAGAAGAATACGAAAAAACCATTGGATGTAAAATGAATTGGCCGAAGAAAAATGCATTGACGAGGGAGCGGTTTCTATTTTATGATAGCGGTAGCGAAAATGTGAGGACAAGAAAGCATCGACCAAATCGCAGACGCGATTAAAATGATTTATGCGCATAGATGCGTAGGATGTTTTATATGACAGGGGATGGATGCATATGAAAGAATCAGGCTGGATGACAATCCCGGAATGGAATTCGGTGAAGCAAAGAAATATTTACGGCAGAGAACAGGATGTGCAAGCGGTTCCTGAGAAAGATGCACCGGAAAATCTTCATGTGCTGGTGCGGGGAACGATGGAGCTGCCCACGCAGGACTGTGAGCTTCTGGTGGCCGCGGATGATCATTATCAGATCTGGATTGACGGGGTTTACCGGGGGCAGGGACCAGCCGCTTCCTTTACGGACTGCTGCTTTTATGACAGATATCTCCTGGAAGCTCGTTCGGATACAGGCGAAGAAGCAAAACGGACGGTTACGATTGCTCTGCATTTATACTACCATGGGAGAATCAGCCGTTCTTGGACGAGTGGAGACGGAAGCTTTGGATTGTGGCTTTCTGTGTGTCAGAAAGGGAATTCTCTGGATGATGAGCCAGAAAAAGAAGTGGTACGCTGCGATGAGACCTGGCGCTATCGGATCTGCACGGCCTACAGCGGAGAGACCGTAGGGTATGATACGCAATTTCTGGAAAACTTTGACAGCCGTCTCTGGCCGGAGGGATGGGAAATGCCGGACTTCTGCACGGATTTTGATGAGGAAAAGGATGGTTTCCCGGGTGGAAGTGAAAGAGGCAAGGCGGAGGAGGGGAAAGAAAAAAGCGGGAAATGTGAGGAGGACAGCTGGGGATATTTAGTTCCGGCCTTGTGGGCGGATTATCATATGCTGCCCCGCCCGATCCGGATGCTGGAGGAGAGAACTGTTTATCAGGTGCAAAGCTGGGAAGAAACGGCCGAACGAGAGGTTTTTACTGAACAGGAATCTGCTTTGAACTGCCTGCTGACAGATGACGGATGGGATGCTGGCTGTCATAGACTGATACTGGATTTTGGACGGGAAATCACTGGGGCAGTCGTAGCGGAAGCGGCTGGTCCGGCCGGAACCCGGGTCGTGATCCGGTGCGGAGAAGAACTGGAAGAAACGTTAGATCAGACACATTTTTGCGGTGAAATACAGGAAAAAGGGCTCTTGTCTGGCGAAGGATGTGAAAAAAACAGTGAGGACGCGGAAACAGAGGCAGCGTTCGGGGAAATCCCGCGCGTGCGCTGGAATATGCGCTGCGGCTGTGCGTATCAGGAAATCTGGACGCTGGGAGAGGGCGTCAGCCGTCTGCATCCGTATGCTTATAAGGGATTTCGCTACGCGGAGCTGCTGTACCCGAACACAGTGGAGCTGCGGCAGGTGTACGCCTGGGTGCGCCATTATCCGATGGAGGAGGAGGCGTGTACATTAAAGTGTAGTTCTGAAATAGAACAGATTTTTGAAATCTGCAAAAACGCGGTTCGCTGCTGCTCGCAGGACGGCTATCTGGATTGCCCGACGCGGGAGAAGGGGCAGTATCTGGGAGATGCGCTGGTCACTGCCCGGTCGCAGGTGTGGCTGACTGGAAGCACGGAGCTTTTGCGCAAATGCATCTGGGACTTTATTTCCTCGGGGACGATCTCGCCGTCGCTGATGGCTGTGTCGCCGGGCAGCGTGATGCAGGAGATTGCAGATTTTTCGCTGCTCTTTCCGTTGCTTCCGCTGACTGATTATGCGTTTACCGGAGACCGGGTTTATCTGGCCAGATGCTACCCGGCCGTGCGGGCACTGACGGAATCCTTCCTGATTTACCAGAGAAAGGACGGTCTGCTGGAGAATGTGAGCGCCCTCTGGAATCTTGTAGACTGGCCGGAAAATCTGCGGGACGGATATGATTTTCCACTGACCCGCCCGATTGTAGGCGAAGGCTGCCACAATGTCGTCAATGCCTTGTGGTACGGCGCAAACGTGATGCAGGAGGAGATAGAAAAGCGGCTGGAGCTTCCTGTTACGGGGCGTAGCGCACAGATTGCGGATTCCTTCCGGCGGGTGTTTTACCGCCGGGAACAGCAGCTGTTCGCGGACAGTGAAAGCAGCGGACATTGTTCGATTCACGCGAATCTGTACGCGGCGTTTTTTGGCCTTTTGCCAAAAAACAGTGAGGAGACCTATGCGCGCCTGCTTCAGACGCCGGGGCGTGTCTGCGGGGTACTACCGGCCTGGTTTGCACTGAAGAGTCTTGCCCGGATGGGCAGGCCGGAGGTTTGCTTTGAACGAATGATGCGCACGGATGCGTATGGCTGGAGAAATATGGTGCGGGAGGGTGCGAGTGCTTCCTTTGAGGCCTGGGGCAAAGACCAGAAGTGGAACACCAGCCTGTGTCACGGCTGGAGCAGCGGATTCTTATCGCTGTTTATTGAGGAAATCGCGGGGCTGCATCCGGATCCGACAGTGCCGGAAGGGTATCGGTTTGAACCGCCCCGGATCGCGGATTGCCCGGGATTTGAGCTGAAGGTGCCGTGGAGAGGAAGGACTCTGCGGATTGTGAAAGAAAAACCGGAAAGCTGTGTCACGGTTCTGTAGACAGACGGGATCTATTCAGGGTAGTATTTTGCACTTGCTGTGAAGTTTGTATAAATATATGTTCTGCAGAAAAAGAGATATGAAAATGAATCAGAAGAAGGAGGAAGAATAGTATGCTATATCCACAATTAAATGAATCCCGTATGCGGATCGATCTGAACGGGATCTGGAGGTTTCAGACGGCGGGAGCCGAAGCCTATGAGGAAAATCAGGTGAAAAAGCCGCTTTCACAGCCTATGACGATGGCGGTTCCGGCATCCTACAATGACCAGAAGGACGATGTGAATCTGCGCAGTCACTACGGATGGGCGGTGTATCAGCGTACGTTCAAAGTGCCGCGTCATCTTCAGGGGGAACGGCTGATCCTGCGCTTTGGCGCGGTTACCCATCAGGCGGAGGTTTACCTGAACGGGCAGTATCTGGGCAGCCACAAGGGCGGGTTCCTTCCATTTGAATTTGATGTGACGGAACGTATTCTGAAAAAGGGTGAAAACCTGCTTTCTGTGGCGGTGGACAACCGGGTGAACTTCGGAACCCTGCCGGTTGGAAACGAGAATAATGTAGCTTTTTTCGGTTCGGATAATCCTGGAATTCCTTCTATCGAGCTGGCGAAATCCCGCTGCAAGCCGCAGAATAAGCCAAATTTTGACTTTTTTAACTACGCCGGCATCATCCGTCCGGTCTGGCTGTATACGACGCCGAAGGATTATATTCAGGATATCAGCCTTGTGACGGAAGTCGATGGAACAGACGGAATTGTGAAATTCCGGGTCGAGACGGTATCGTCGGAAGCGCTGGAAAGGCAGGTTCAGATTACGATTCTGGACGAAGACGGGCAGACTGTGGCAGAAAGTGAGGCTGCCGTCAAACCGGATGAGGACTTCCAATGCACCGGCATCTGTGTCATCTCCGGGGTTCACCTCTGGAACCCCGGCGCGGCTTATCTTTATACCGCGCGCGTGACCTTTGGCGAGGACGTCTATGAGCAGACCTTTGGTGTCCGCACGGTGGAGGTGAAGGGGACACAATTTCTGATCAATGGAAAACCACTTTATTTTAAAGACTTCGGCAAGCATGAGGACAGCTTTTTCCGCGGGCGCGGTACGGATTCCTGCCTGAATGTAAAGGATCTCTCTTTGTTCCGCTGGATGCACGCGAATTCCTTCCGCACCAGCCATTACCCTTACGCGGAGGAGATGTATGACCTCTGCGACCGGGAGGGGATTATCGTGATCGATGAGACCCCGGCGGTAGGCATCGGTGCAGGCGGCGGTCTTAACGCATATCAGGCGATGCGCATTCACGATCATCACCGCGACGTCATCCGGGATATGATTGCACGGGACAAAAATCATCCCTGCGTGGTGATGTGGTCGCTGGCGAACGAGCCGGATCTGGAAAATTTTCCGCAGGACGCGCTGGATTATTTTACTCCGCTGTACGAGCTGGCGCACAGCTGTGACCCGCAGAACCGCCCGGTGACGCTGGTCTGTTGCCAGAACAATTATGAGAAAGACCTTACGACCAGAACGATGGACGTCGTCTGCCTGAACCGCTATTATGGCTGGTACAACTTAGGGGGCGACCTGGACGCGGCCTGCGACGCACTGAATACGGAGCTCGATTTCTGGGAAAAGCAGGGCAAACCGGTGATGTTCACGGAGTATGGCGCGGACACCTATCCAGGTATCCACAACACAAACGGCGAGATGTTCAGCGAGGAATACCAGGCAGACTATTACCTGCGGATTGGTGCAGAGATTGACAAACGCACCTTCTTTATTGGAGAACAGCTCTGGAATTTTGCGGATTTCGCCACCATTCAGGGGCCGATGCGCGTGGACGGCAATAAAAAGGGCGTTCTCACCAGAGACCGCAGGCCGAAGCTGGCGGCGCATGCCCTGCGCAGGCGGTGGAGTGAGATACCAGATTTTGAGTATAAAAGAAGGGAAAAACAATTCTTCTGATCACCGGTATTTACGGGGGAGAATACTCAAGTATTGAGAGTGTGATTGAACTGACGCAGGATGTGATACGATCAGAGCCGGCGATCCGATTATTACTTATGGAATTTAATGATACTACGGCGCCAATGTGTAGGGTTATCCTGTACTTTGGCGCTTCTTTCTGTTTTGTATGAGAAAGAGAATCCGCTGTTTAAAAAGCGTTACTATTCACGGGGTGGGGATGATATCTAAGGTGTTTGGTTCCTCATCTT